>CALISO010000033.1 GCA_938041445.1 uncultured Saprospiraceae bacterium | reverse complement strand
GGTTAGGGGTGAGTTCTTTGTTCTTCAGTTAACAGTTGATTGTTTATAGTCAATGGTTAACAGACAAAGCGCCTTACCGTTTTCGGATGAATCTGATCAGTGATACCAAGAAGCTCATCAGTATGACAACCTGAGTTAGGCAGAGCAGAAATATTCCAATTGGAATCCACGATTGTTGAGCATACATTTCAAAGCCATCGAATCGGTAATATCTGCGATCAAGTTGAGATGATGACACTTGTGATAGAGGTATCCATACAATAAGCACGCAAGCAATGTGCAGCACCCCGCATGAGATCCACCCCATTATCTTTTGCCAACTAGGCATTGGTTGTCGCTTTATGAAGGTATAAACACATGAATCCATCAACCAAAAGAAGCCAAGGATAAAAGCTGCATGACTCATACCAATCACTAAGTAGATGTCATGTAACTGAATATCAATCGCAGCATTAGGTAGCATACTTCTTAGGATCAGCCCTACTATTAAGTAGAAGACACCTCCGTAAAAAAAATGCTTTACAAGTCCCTTGAAAATCATTGTTGCTTAAAGTTAACAGTATCAAGATACTGCTATGAGCTGAAGTTAAGATCTCAAACGACTATTGACCATCAACCATTGACTATCAACCACATTCTCGGCTCTCGTTTCTAAATTCTCGGCTCTTTTTCTACCCATCCTCATTCCCTACCAAAGGCAGGCAGGCTTCATTTTCAAGGAAGGACGGTAATGTTGTGTACCATTACGATTACTTATTCCTTGATTTAGCACTAAATAGCCGCAGTCTGTCGTCTGATTATCTGTAGTCTGACATCTCTCGTTTCTCAATTCTCGGCTCTTTTCTCTACTCATCCTCACATAAAATAAACTAACATATGATCTTATCGTACACAGGTCATCAGAAATAATTACTTTTGCGCAAATTTTTCAGCAAATGGCAAAAAGAAGACGTTCACAAAAGAATCAAGAAGATATACTAGTTGACGTAACAGAAGTACGTGAGTCAGCACAAAGTTTCTTCGAGAAGAACCAGATGAAAGTCATAGGTTTAGCGGGGTTGTTCTTACTTGTTATAGGTGGATACTTGGCTTACAAGATGTTATATCAAGAGCCAAGAGAGAAGACTGCTATGGCGCAGATGTTCAAAGCAGAATATCAGTTTCAGAGAGATTCTTTCGCATTAGCGTTAGAGAGCCCAGGAGGCGGTTATGATGGCTTATTGGACATCATAGATAACTACGGAGGAACGAAGGCAGCTAACCTTTCTAAGTACTATGCAGGAGTGAGTTACTTGAATCTCAATAGATATGAGGATGCAGTGACTTTCCTATCAGATTATAAAGCATCAGGTAATGTAACAAGCATCACTAAGTACGGTGCTTTAGCAGATGCTCAGTCAGAACTTGGCGATCTTGATGCTGCCCTATCGAACTATAAGAAAGCAGCAAGCGCATCATCTAATGATCTGCTGACGCCTTACTATCTACAGAAAGTTGGTCTGTTAGCTAACAAACAAGGAGATAAGGCAGGAGCATTGGCGGCATTTGAAAGAATTCAATCAGAATTCGCTAATTCTGAAGAAGCAGGAGACGCAAGCAAGTACATAGCATTACTTAAGTAGTGCTATGGGGCTCCCCGACTACAAAGCATACAACGCAGAGACCTATCCACTTAAGGATATCTCAAATCTAAATATAGCTGTACTCCGTACAGAATGGAATGACGATGTCGTCAGCCAGATCCAAAGCTCATGTATCAGCACACTTAAGGCTGCGGGCATCACAGATGAGCAAATACACCCATATACAGTCCCCGGATCATATGAGCTCCCTATGGGCGCTAAAATGATCCTCACAAGCACAATCAAAGCTGATGCTATCATCTGCTTGGGTTGTGTCATCCAAGGTGAGACGAAGCACGATGATTATATCAATCATACAATCGCCAGATCTATCAATCACCTTGGACTCGCCAGTGGCATCCCAGTGATATTTGGAGTCCTCACCACTAATAGCAAAGAACAAGCGATTGCTCGCGCTGGTGGAGATCGAGGCGACAAAGGTGTCGAGTCCGCTATCGCCGCACTTAAGATGATCAGTCTTAAAGAGAAGTTGGCTACTCAGAGTAAGAAGATTAGTTTTTAGGGGGAGATCTTGCATACGCTGATTCCAGCGAACTATCATTTCATAAATACTGCTTCAATTCATTTCGCTTTAAACAAAGCACACTTTTGTGTGATGAATTTTAATATTTTAGTATATTCACTTAAGACTAATCTCTTAGGATTTTACCCTACTTTTACGACAATTAGCAATTAAAAAGGATAATGTCAAGGGTTAAGTCTTCGTTTTTTAAACCACTATTTTAAATTTAAGTAATCTCTAAAGGCAAAAACACTAAATTTAACCATGCAAGTTGCTATCGAACATTTAGAAATTGGAAAGGGTATATACACCATAACTGATTTAGCTTTGATTTTAAAGATGCCTAAATCAAGAGTAAGATATTGGGTCAATATATATCTGAGAGGAGATCTACCTAAAATCACTAAATTTCGATACAATTTCAACCCTAGTCAAGGCATATTTATGACTTTTAACAGCCTACTTGAATTGTACGTATTTGAAAGGCTTAGACAAAAAGGGCATTCAAAAAAGAAAATTCTCCAGTCCTATGAAGCAATTGCGAATTTTTACAAAACCAGATATCCATTTACACTAAAAAATATTATCACAGCGGGTAATTTGATATTACTAGATCATGAAGGTGATATAATAAACGCAGACAAGACTTTTCAACTTAACTTAAAGGAAATCTTACTTCCTTATATAGAAAAGATTGAATTTGATAATGAAGGTAAGGCGAAAAGGTTTTTTCCCATAGGCAAGAATAAATCAGTAGTAATTGATCCTCAAATACAATTCGGAGCTCCAACAATTGCAGGAACCAGAATTAACGTTATAAACCTTGTAGAAGAATTCGATTCAGGGGATACGAAAGAAACATTATCCAAGTTGTATAATCTAAATATTGACGAAATAAACGATGCAATTGAGTTTGCTCATGCTGCCTAATGTAAATGACAACTTTTATAACAGACGAGAACATCCCTATTTCCATTTCAAATGCAATGGGTGAAATAATTTCTATCAGTCATCTAAGTAAAATTTCATCAACAGTTTCTATAAGCTCACTTGGAAGAGGGGCTACTGATCAAGAGATAATGGATTTCTTTAAAATCCAAAAGGGTAAATTTGTTATAATCACGAACGATAGAGACTTCAAGAAAAGGCCATTACTGTCTCAAATAATGACTTCGAAAAACGTTAGTCTCTTTTTGATCAAGTTTCCAAAAGGAAGCACTTTTTACAGGAGGTTTAAGTTCATCGTTAATCACTGGGAAAAGATTCAAGAAATTAGCGCGAGCACAAGATTCCCATTTGCTTACAAAGTTTCTTATAAAAGCAAATTTGAAAAAATATGAAATCGCTAAATAATCGAGCACCCTACTGTGAGGCATCGAAAATAAAGTGCAACTCCTACATCTCGGCTTATCGGAAGTTCCATCAAGATCGTTCATCGAGTCGGAGTGTCTAATCTCGAATTAGGGTAGATTGAATTCGTAACCTCTTCGCTTAGCACCTGAATTAGTATTCAGAAACACATGATGACACAATCTGATATTTCGATTAGTAAGAAAACCTTAGCCTCAATCAAAAGGCATTCAATAGATAGGCATACCTGGATCTATTCACGAATTATTGATAAGAGGAATTTAGTTTTTATTGAAAATTTTAAACTGTCAGAAGTTGAATTGCCAATTTTTGAGGTTAAAAGTGAACTTGCACATACACTTATCACAACTCGCCAAATCTTAGAGTTCAAATCCAATGAGGTACAATCAATAGAATTTCAGTTTATACATGACGTAATATTTGGAAACTTTAAAGGCCGTCAACATAGACCTGAATTATCTCATTTCAGAGTAATACATCTATACGGAGACAAGCTTGATTTTCAAATAGAAACTGGAAAGGCATCAATTGGGTTGATATACGCAATAAGAACCATCAGACAATTGAGAAGTGAGAATGAACAATATTGATTTGAATGCGAAACTTATATACCAAAAGCGATAAATTAGACAGTTCGAAGAGATGATAAGAAAGCGAAAAAGTATCCTCCTGATTTTACTGACACTTTTCCTTGCCTCAGGATGCAGAGTCATCAAGCTCAGCCAATTCTACTTATCAGAAAACCATCAAGAACCCAAGCAAGTCAACAGGATTGTTCAGAAAAGCGAAGACACTACTTTCAACTTTCATCAAGCAGATCCCAACCTTCAAGAGTTCATCAGTAAAATCCAATACAAGCCACATGCATATCAGAACAAGAAGGGCTTGACATATGACCTATCTGAGTATTTAAATAAGAAGACAAAGACTACGGCTTTTTTAGTCATCAGAAATGATAGCATATTATACGAGCAATATTTTGACGGATTTGAAGAAAGTAGCTTACTACCCTCTTTCTCAGTAGCTAAGTCATTTACGTCTGCCTTAGTTGGAATCGCTATACAAGAAGGGTTCATTAAAAATGAGCACGACTTAGTTGTGAATTATCTTCCAGAGTTGAAGGACTATGATCCACATTGGACTACTATGACTATTGAGCATTTACTGAACATGCGCTCAAGTATCTCCTTTAATGAGGATAGCTATACTAATCCTTTCTCTGGAATCGGAACCTTGTACACATCCAAGGATGTAACGAAGTTATTGAAGAAAGCAAAATTCAAAGCCGCTCCCGGAGAAATTCATTACTATAGTAGTTTCGATACTCAGATACTCGGATTAGTAGTTGAAAAAGCAAGTGACATGCCTATGGCCTCTTATATGTCAAAGAAGATATGGAAACCTCTTGGTATGGAGTCAAGTGCCACTTGGTCTGTAGACAGTGAGAAGGCAAACAATACAAAGACATTTTGTTGTTTGAATTCGTCAGCCAGAGACTACGCAAAGTTTGCACGATTGTATTTAAATCATGGCAATTGGAATGGCGTTCAGATTATAGATAGCTCTTGGGTAGCTAAATCTACGAGACCCAATTTTGAGAATAACTGTTATCAATATCAATGGTATAGCTCTAATGGCGGAGGTCAATATGAACAAGACGAATCGGGCCAATATCATCAGATCACTTATCCAGATTCAATTACAGCTTCACTTCAAATAAGCAACGAACATAAACAAGCAGT
>CALISO010000032.1 GCA_938041445.1 uncultured Saprospiraceae bacterium | reverse complement strand
CAATGTTCTTGTCTATCAAGATCTCTACAATCAAGAACGCCGACAACCAATAAAAGGAATAACCGGTATGACGACTGACCAAGTCAGAGAGGCATACTTCAAACAAAAGACTTTCATCTTTGGTACGGATAAGTACGGTCGGGATCTCTTCAGTCGATTGATTCTTGGCATCCGAATTTCGCTGTTAGCTGGGACGATTGCGGTAGTGATTTCTACTTTGATAGGTACTGTAGTCGGATTATTAAGCGGATACCTTGGAGGATGGATAGACTCGGTGACAATGTTTGTGATAAATTCTCTGTGGGCTTTCCCTACAATATTATTTGTATTTGCCATTGTATTGGCATTTGGCAGGAGCATCTCAGTCATCTTCATTGCTGTGGGATGTACCTTATGGATAGACGTCGCAAGACTTGTGAGAGGTCGAGCCAAAGAACTCAAGGAGGAAGTCTACATCAGAGCTGCACAAAGTTATGGCGCATCCACTTATCGAATATTGAAGAATCACATATTACCCAATCTCCTCGGACCGTTATTAGTCTTGATGGCGGCCAACTTTGCCATCGCCATATTGATTGAAGCGGGATTGAGCTATTTGGGATTTGGGGTCAACCCTCCTCAACCATCCTTGGGAAATATCCTAAACGAAAACTATGGATTTGCCTTGAGCGGTCTACTCTTTATGGCAGTGATACCAGCGCTTTTCATTATGTTATTGGTATTAAGTTTTAACTTCGTTAGCAAATCCATTAAAGATTACACAGAAATATAGTCACCGTGATCAATAGAGATACTGAAATTCTTGAAAAATTGGAAGCAGAGCTTAATCTAAAAGCACTGCAAATCAAAAGCCTCTTGACGATAACTCAGGCGATTAATGAGAATATCTCTAAGGAAGGTCTATATAATATGTACCAGTCTTTCCTCAGTTGGGAAATGGGCATCACGAGAATGGTCTTGTTCATTCAAGATGAAAAAGCCGCCTGGGAATGTGTGTCGACGATCAACTTTGATGAGAATATGGTAGACTTGATCTTGCCATCAGTGGTCGGTAAGAATCGTCTCTATACTATCACAAAGAAAGATCCAGCTTCACTATCAGGATTTGACATTATCATCCCAGTCTTCCACAAGAAAGTGCCTATTGCTTATTCTCTTATCGGCGGCATCAAGGATAAGGAAGATCTGTACAATAAGATACAATTCATCACCACGATTACGAATATCATCGCGGTGGCCATAGAAAACAAGCGGCTCTTCAAGCAGCAGCTAGAGTCACAACGTTTAGAAAAAGATATGCAACTTGCTTCTGAGGTCCAGAAGATGCTCATACCACAAGATATCCCTGAGAGTAAGGATTATCAAGTTGATCTTGTCTATAAGCCACACAGTGATATCGGAGGAGATTACATCGACTTCATCAAGTATAATGATGACAAATTTGCACTGTGCATCGCTGATATTTCCGGAAAGGGAATTGCTGCAGCCCTCTTAATGGCAAACTTCCAAGCAACTCTGCGTAGCCTTATCTATCAATATCGAGATATGGAGACCTTCGTCTATGCCTTGAATGAATCAGTGTTCAAAGTAACAAAGAGTGACCGCTTTATCACTTTCTTTATAGCAGAGATAGACGTTAAGCGGAAGAAGATGACCTATATCAATGCTGGTCATTATCCGCCTCTATTGTACAACGGTAATGAGATTGTCGACCTCAATAAAGGAACCACGGTAATCGGTGCCTTTGAGAAGTTACCTATTATCGAAGAAACAACGATAGATATTGCTGATGATGCTATGCTGCTTGCATTTACCGATGGCCTTGCAGACATTATGAATGCGAAAGGCGAATACTTTGATGAGGTCAAATTGAAGGCATTCGTCGATGAATATCGGCAACTTGACGCAAAAGACTTCAATGCGAAACTAATGGAGACACTATTAAATTATAAGGGTAAGAAAGCATATGTCGATGACATAGCAATATTGACTTGTAAACTAAGATAAGACAATGGCCAAAAGACGAAAAAGTAAAACTACAGCGGCAATGCTTGCCTTCATTGGTGGGATGTTTGGTATTCATCGATTCTATCTCGGAGATACGAAGATTGGGCTTGTATTTCTCTTTGTCATCATTACAGGAATTTTTGCACCATATATGACACTATTGGCTGGATGGATAGAAGCGATGCGATATCTTTCAATGGGCCAGAGTGAATTTGACAGAAAGTACAACAAGCACTTAACAGCTGGATATAGGCAAGACTTCGAGCCTAGAAAAGGAGGTAAACGGGTCAAAAAAACACAACCCACCAACTATAACAAAAGAGAAAATCCTTACAAAAAGAATGGATTCAAAAAGTATGCTGAGAGTGACATCGAAGGTGCCATAGAAGACCTCGAAGAAGCATTAAAAATCAATGCCAAGGACAAGGACATCTACTTCAAGCTTGCCTGCGCATACTCTCTAATGGAAAAACCAAAAGTATCACTAGGTTACCTCAATGAGGCAATTCAAAACGGCTACAAAGATTTTGACACGATCAGTAAGATAGATGATCTCGCTTACCTCAGAATATCGCCAAACTTCAGAGCATACAAAGCACAAGGGTTCCGCAGTGATGCACAAGGCCAGTTAGCCGCTCCTACCAAAGGACTACTACAAGATGATCTACTCCTGGCACAGCTCAAGAAACTCTCAGAGCTCAGAGCAAGAGGTCTGCTTTCTGAGAACGACTATCAACGCGAAAAGATAAAGTTGAAGACTCGAAAGGGCTAGGAAGATAGTCGGAGTTCCATTACACTAGGTTACAGCATATCTAACCTAGGTTGAGATAGATAGCCACGTACAATCATCCGGTAGCATAGAACAATTATAGGGTATTCGCTGGGAGGATTGTCAACAAGTTATGATAACATCATAAATATTAGCAGAGATGTGATTATGATAAATCGATCTTCTACCTACACGACATCCTTCACATTTAATGCTATCCACTTCATCACTTCGTCGAATGTATCAAATATGCAATCTTCAGCAACAAGGTCTGGAATAATATCAATCTGCTCCATCAATACACGAGGTTGCTCCTGAACATCAACGAATAAGACTTTGATTCCTTGATTGATTAGCGCTACTAGGACATCTTCCATTGTGTATAATCCTGACTGATCAATATAGTTAACCATACCCATACGAATAATTACAGTATTAGCTGTGTCAGGAATCTGAGACATCAGTGCCTGAAAGCTACTAGTGGATCCAAAGAATAGTGGACCATTAATATGTTTGATAAAGACTTCTTCTTCAAGGATGACTGGAAATTCCTTTTCGTCATCCCAAGATTCTTCCACAAGTGGTGCTACGCTAGAGTCATCAGCAGTCAAGTCACCAATCTTCTTCATAAACATAATCGAGGCAATTACAAGCCCGATACCGACAGCGTATACGAGATTCCAAAACGTAGAAAGTACAAGTACGACTAATAAGATGATCACTTCTGCTCTTGGCATGTGTGGTATTGCTTTGAGGCCTTTATAATCCATCACACCTATGCCTACAGTGATGAGTATCCCTGCAAGAACAGCTGCCGGAATCTGCGAAGCAGCTGGAGAACATAACATCATAACGAGCAATAACACAACCGCGGCGATCATTCCAGAAAGCTTAGTTTTACCTCCAGCGTTGATATTGACAACAGTCCGGATAGTCGCACCTGCCCCAGGTATTCCACCAAAAACAGCTGCAATCGCATTTCCGATTCCTTGACCGACTAGCTCTTGATTTGGCTTGTGCTTGGTCTTTGTCATATTGTCCGCGACTACTGATGTCAAGAGAGAATCTATCGCCCCTAGTAGTGCTAAAGTAAATGCTGTAAATAAGTATGGCGTCAATGTAGCCAAGTCAAATTGAGTAAACATTTCCAACTTAGGCATTGGGAATCCCGATGGAATCTCAGTAATCGGTCGATACTCAAGTCCTGCGAATACCGCTATCCCAGTCATAACAACCAATGCAACCAAGGTGCTTGGAACTACCTTAGTGATTCGCTTGAACCCATAAATAATGAAAATCGTACACAGTGCTAAGATCAATTCAAGCCAGTTAATATTCTGAAGTGCTCTGGGCATTATCTTTAGTGCCCCTAGTGCCCCAGAAGTCTCTTTTCCTGCAAGGGTTGCAGACTCTAGTGTAATATCAGCAGAAGTGATTTCACCTCCTCTATTGATTGTTTCTTGGAAATTTTCTAGTACCAGAATCCCTTCTCCAGCCTCTTCTTTTAATATATTTTCGAGGATTACTTCCTGTGCTTGTGCTTCAAATGTCGAAACATATTCCATGTCTTCCTTCGGATAGTAACCAATACTCGGGAGTATTTGTGTCAATAAGATAATCACACCTATCGCAGTCATAAATCCAGATACCACTGGGTAAGGGATATACCGGATATACTTACCTACTCCTAGAAGCCCGAGACCCACTTGTATCAATCCTGCTAGAAAAAAGATAATCAATATGGTAGGAAGAGCCTTATCAAGATTTCCATCATTAGTAGCAAGTATACCCGCTATCACAACCATACTTACGGCAGTCATCGGGGCAGTCGGTCCGGATATCTGGGTTGAGGTACCTCCAAATAAGGCAGCAAAAAAACTAATAAGTATGGCACCATATAATCCAGCAGTAGGTCCAAGACCAGAACTTACACCAAATGCTAGAGCCAGAGGCAAGGCGACAATTCCAGCAGTCAAGCCCCCGAATAAGTCCCCCTTGAAGTGTTTGAAATCAAAGCCAAGTTGTTTCATACTGTATACAATTAATTAGTTTAATAAGATGTGCCAATAATTTCAATTTACTCAACTTTTACTTGGCAACTACGTCCATCCGAACGCAAATATTAATATAAATCATAGTAATATGTATTATATTCATTTATACTTTTGTCTACCAATGGCACGACACGATATCCGATTCAACATAAATGAACAGCTGCACCTGAAAGATCCTCAGATGACAGACTTTGGCAAGAAGGTACTTGCTAACGCTATTAGACTGTTTCACAACATTGGATTTGAAAAATTTACATTTAAGAAGCTAGCACATTCTATAGAGACTAATGAGGCTTCCGTCTACAGATATTTTGAAAACAAGCACAAACTCCTTCTATGGTTAGAGTGCTGGTATTGGGAGCTAGTTAATTATCTGATAGAGGTCAATACGACTAATATCGAAGATCCTCATGAACTACTCTGCATCTCTATCCACCAGATCGTCAATGTTACCACTATTCAGCCGGTCACTAGTTATATTGATCAAGATCTTCTACACGAAGTTATCATCAGCGAAGGGTCTAAAGCATATCACGTGCATAATGTAGATGATGAAAACAAATCAGGGTACTATCATAGCTACAATGAGGTGGTAGCCAAAGTCAGTAAATCTATCCAAAAAGTAGCTCCCGATTTTAAATACCCTAAACTACTCGCTAGTAATATCTTTGAGATGGCGAATAATCAGCTTTACTTTTCTCAACATATGCCAGAACTGACTGATATCAAGTACGACGATAATGTACAAGCCAATGTAGAGTCTGCTATCAAATATCTTGTCAGTAGGATGCTAAAAGTTGAGCACCCAGCATACTGCACAAAATAGGATACTCATCTAGTATCTTAAGATTGGTTACTTGTACGATTATTTAATCTATCTATCGATAATGCGACCATCATTCGTGTAAATTGAATCACCTTTGTGGTCACACAATCAAAAACACTATGAAGCGAATACCTACTATACTCAATACCCTTCTTGCAATGTTCTGTATACTGCAAGTCTCTATCGCCCAGAATGGGATGGTAACAGGAGCACTTATAGATGATTCAGGCACTGCAATTCCTTTTGCCAATGTTGTACTCTATGAAGCTGTGGATACATCTCTCTACAAGATTGAAGTCACCGATAATGATGGAATGTTCACATTTGCAGAAGTAGCTGAAGGAGACTATATGCTCAATGTTACATATGTGAGTCTCGAGGACAAATGGGTGTCTGATGTTGGAGTCACTGGTGGGGAGAACAATGACCTAGGAACAATCACTATGTTACCCTCTTCAGTCCAGTTAGAAACAGCAACAGTCACAGCCAAAAGAGCTATGGTAGAGGTAAAAGCTGATCGCAAAATCTTCAATGTAGAAGGAACAATTAATAGCACAGGCGACAATGGTGTGTCTCTCCTCAGAAAAGCACCAGGAGTTATCCTTGATAACAATGAAAACATCTCAGTACTGGGTCGATCAGGAGTACTCGTCTATGTTGATGGCAAGCGGATACCATACGCAGGTCAGGAGCTTGCTAATTATCTTAGAAATATCCCTTCTGATCAGATTGACAAAATCGAAATCATCACTAACCCTGGCGCTAAGTATGAAGCCGAGGGGAATGCTGGGATTATCGATATCATCCTCAAACGAAATAAAAGTTTTGGGACCAATGGGTCAATCAATGCTAACTATACCTTCGCTAGAAATGACAGATATGTAATCGGTGGCAATCTTAATCATCGCAATAAACTAGTCAATGCATTCGCCAGTCTCTCGCAAGGTGACCAAGGTGGTAATATGCAGACAACTTTTGACAGTCAACTCAATGGATTCAGATTGAGAGAAGAAAATGAGGACATATCAGATCGTCCACAAGTAACATATAAAGTTGGGTCTGATTTTTATTTGGGCGAAAGCCATATCATCGGATTCATTGTCAATGGAGCCAACAACAATGGTGAAGACAGAACCAATAATTTCAATCAAATCGCTAATCTAAGCACTCCTAACAACATTGATAGTACTCTTGTCGCTCAGAATAAAGGTACTTCAACAAGAGATGATATCAGCGTCAATCTCAATTATCGCTATAAAAAAGATAAGACTTCCGTCAATGCAGATATCGACTATGGAAGCTACTCTGTCGATCGAATAGTAACACAACCTAATATCTACTACGAAGGGACAGAGTTGACTAATATTCTGAGTCAAAATATTCAAAAGATTGCAACTCCGACAGATATCACCATCCAATCTGCCAAGATCGATATCGAAAGAGAAGCACTTGGAGGAACAGTCGGCATAGGAGGGAAAATCACCAATATTGATACCGATAATACCTTCCTATTCAGTAATGTGATTGACTCAGAGCCAATCCTGAATGAACAACGGTCTAATACATTTATCTATGACGAGCAAGTAGAAGCTGCCTATGTCAGCTATGCTAAAAAACTGTCAGAAAAGCTAAGTATGACTACCGGTCTAAGGATGGAGCACACTGATTCAAGAGGAGATCTCACAACTTTTGATACTACGTTATCAGAGCCTGCAGTAGAGCAAGATTATTTCAACTGGTTTCCGAATGTCGGATTTTCATATCAATATGCTCCGATGCACGCATTCGGGCTCAGCTATGGTAGAAGGATCAATAGACCAGATTACAATGTCCTTAATCCATTCAGAAATCAAATGAGTGAATTGTCCATCCAAGTCGGGAATCCATTCCTAAGACCTGAGATTGTCAATAATGTAGAGCTTACATATACGATGATGTATCGTTACAACTTCTCTCTATCCTTTAGTCAGACATCTGATCAAATTACAAGATTAATAGGGCCAGATCCAATAGACCCCAAGGCAAGTTTTATTAACTGGGATAACCTGACAACACAGACTGTCATCAGTGCCAATGCAAGTCTTCCATTTCAGTTTACGGATAACTGGACAACATTTGTCAACCTAGGTGCATGGCGAACTGACAACCAAGCAAGATATGATAATGGTGCTGTCATCGACATTCAAGTATTCTCATGGAATACATACCTGCAGTCTTCTTACAATCTGAGTAAGTCACTGAGTGCTGAGATAAGTGGATGGGCAAGTGGCCCTGGAGTATGGGGAGGAGTATTTAAGTATGATCCGCAGTGGAGCCTTAATCTAGGACTTCAGAAGAAATTTTTCAATGATCGCTTGATTGCAAAAGTCTCAGTCCAAGATATCTTTTTGACTGCAGGATGGAGTGGCACATCGGAGTTCAATGGCTTAGTATCGTCTGGTACAGGGAATTGGGACAGCCGAAGACTTGCGATGAACCTTAATTATAAATTTGGCAATGACCAAGTCAAAGGTTCTAAACGTAAGACAGGTATCGAAGATGAGTCTAGCAGGGCTAGTGGCGAATAAATATGCCTGAAATAATATTAAAAAAGACCCTACATTTCAATGAATGTGGGGTCTTTTTTATTTGAGGATAAATTCTTCTTCTATTAAAAGTCGAGGTCGATTACTAGATCCATTTCGTCATAAATCATATTATCCGCTAGACCATCAAAAAAGCTTCCAGAACCGTACTTGACATTATAGATAGTACGATCAACTTTGAGGTTAGCCGTTGCTTTGTTACCATAGATTGAAGCATCAAATGTGATAGGTTTCGTGATACCTTTTATAGTTAAGTCACCTGTCACTTCGTAAGCATTCTTACTCACAGAGGTAACCTCTGTGATGACAAGTGTAGATGTTGGATGATCAGCTACTCCGAAAAAATCATCAGACTTAAGGTGTCCATTAAGTTTGTTCATATACTCTCCTTCAAGGTCAGTAGATGTTAGTGATGTCATATCTATCTCAAATTGTCCACCAGACAACTTATCATCAGTGAAGTTTAGAGTTCCAGACTTAAGATCTATCGTTCCTTCATGAGATCCAGAGACTTTGTATCCCTTCCATACGACCTTGCTTGTAGTAACTGAGACAGTCTCGATGAGTGTTGGGACATTCACTGTAAAACTCTGTAGTAATACGAATGCGGCTATTGCTGTCAAACTGATAATTCTTGTTTTCATTTGTTGTTAATTTTTTGAATAATTGAATACTACAAAGGTCAGCCAACCCAATAGCAATAAAAACAAGATAGTTTAAGAAAGGAGATTAAGATTGTTTAACTTTTTGACTCAGATTGGATTTGCTTCTTGATATTACTGAGGAACTCTTTGGTTACGCCTAGGTATGATGCAACCATATATTGAGGGACAAGTTGGGTAATATTGGGCTCAGATTGAGTAAGGAGCAGATATCGTTCTTTGGCTGAGAGAGAGTGATTACGTATAATCCGCTTAGACATACTACCATACGCAGCCTGGATAATGATTCTAAAATATCGTTCTAACTTGGGTACATCGTGATAGAGTTCTTCCATATCAGGATATGAAATCTGTACAACCTCTGTATCTGTAATGCACTGAATATTCAGTTCGGCAGGAGTCTGTGTTGTAAAGCTAGCGATATCTCCCACCCACCAATCTCCAAACCCAAATGCAACAATATGTTCTTGGCCCTTTTCATCAAGATAGAAAGTCCTGACTTTTCCTGAGACTATATATGTTTGATACTTGGAGACATCTCTTTCTTGACCAATATATTGTCCCTTGAGATATTTTCTATGAATCAGTTTAGAGTTGATTTTTTTGACTTCTGCGTCAGACAGGTGAATCCTGCTCTTAATATGATCGATGATATGGTATGTCTTCGGCTTCATAGTCTCTAAAAATACGTGTATTTGAATCGATTCTATGACCTTAGTTCAATCTAAAATTAATATATAACCGGTACTCATCATAACATGTGGTACCATCACAAGTCAAAGGAGCCCAATCATCAATCATCTTTGCTAATCTTAGACTTTCTTCAGCCATCGGTTGACAGATACCAAAGATGACTTCCGTGTTCTTCACACTACCATTGTTGTTGATGGTAATTAGAGTTTCAGTTACTCCTTCCACTTTCAATTCTCTCAGGTAGTGGGGATACTGAATGTTCTTTTCAATAATGTTACGGATAGAATTCTCTGTTGCTTGAGTTTTTTCATCCTCGGTGGGCAAAGATTCGAATCGAGCTAGAGTTGGCTGACGATTCACTTGATCGAGATCGAGTGTGGCTTCTCTAGTAGGTTGTGCTCCACTTACTATTTGATAGTCCTCATCTAGCTCACCAGCATTGTAGTAGTAGTTAGCCACTTGTCTTCCTTGTGAGTTGTACTGACTCCATTCACCTTCTTTCACACCGTCAATGTAGAAGCCTTTAGCTTTCAACTTGCCTGTCGCATAGTGATATTCTTCCCATTCGCCCTCTTTCTGATCTTCATAACACTGTCCTTTGACTTTGTAGTTACCATTGTCGTAGTACTCTATATATCTCCCCGAGAGTCTGAGTTCGTTGGGTTCTTCTATCTCGATATACTTAGTTAGGAGATTTTTCTCGGGATAAAATTGACGATAGACGATATCTCCAAGTGAAGATTTGGTAATGATCGTATGATAGGATTCATTGATGACAGTCTCACCCTCGTGTAGAAATTCAACATATCGATACTTTTCTTCAACAACGGTTTTGTCGGCTATAGACTTTGAGACACTTTTACATGAGTGTAACCCCAAGATCAAAAGCAGAGCTAGACTTATGCAAACATTAGAGATGTAGCTGTTAACTTTATTTAGACTTAATGTAAATGTTTTCACTGTGCCAAGGATTTGAGAAGGATGGTGTATTATTATATAATTAATACAAACTTAGATAAAATCAGATACGATGGCAAATCCAAAAGTAGCAGGCACTTCACCAATTAAAGTTTCACTTGAAGCTGGAAAGACCTATGCATGGTGTACGTGTGGCGAATCAACAAATCAACCATTCTGCGACGGCAAGCACAAAGGATCAGGTTTCGCTCCAAAAGTATGGGTTGCGGATGAGACTAAGGATGTGCATCTTTGTACTTGTAAGCAGACTGCCAATCCAGGATTCTGCGACGGAGCACATAAGTCACTCTAGGTAAAATTCAAAATATGATTCAAGGTAAGGTTGTCTACATCACAGGAGGTAGCAAGGGTATAGGATATGGTATAGCAGAACAGTTACTCGCCGAAGGAGCAATCGTCTACATCACCGCAAGATCAGAAGATGGAGTAAATAAAGCCATCAACCAACTTAGTAAAATCGAAGGTGGTAAAGTCGCAGGTCATGTATGTGATGTCAGAAGTTTAGACAATCAAACAGAGGTTGTCAATGCGATCATCGCAGCTGAAGGCAAACTAGATGTTGTAGTTGCGAATGCAGGAGTAGGACACTTTGCATCTATCGAAGAGATGTCAGTTGGTCAATGGCATGAGATGATTGATATCAACCTGACTGGAGTATTCAACACAATCAAGGCATCAGTCGATGCCCTCAAAGAGAGCAAGGGTTACTTTATGACTATTGCCAGTCTAGCAGGCACCAATTTCTTTGCTAAAGGAAGTGGATACAATGCAAGTAAATTTGGCTTAGTAGGATTCACACAATCAGTGATGCTAGATCTCAGACAATACGGCATCAAGGTCACCACCATTATGCCTGGTTCAGTTTCTACATATTTTAATAATCGTACTCCTCAAGAATCAGAAGGTTGGAAGATTCAGATCGAAGATCTAGGTCAAATCGTCTCTGATCTACTCAAGATGCATCCTAGGACACTACCAAGTAAGATTGAAGTGAGACCAGCTATGCCTCCAAGTAAGTAGGGGACTTAGAAGAGCTAAATCAATTAGTTGATAGAGATGAAAGGCGCTTGGTATTTAATCCTACTAAAGATTATACCCGCAATCTACAATCTGTCTGACCTATCAATATTAAACTCTATCTTTAGCAAGAACTTATCAAAGTTTTCCTATGAAGAATGTTACCATCCTTATCTTTCTCTCCACTGTTATTTTTTGTCAAGCACAATCTCTACCGTTTGACTTTGAAGATTCAATTGTGACATCGGACTTTATAGATTTTGATGGAGGGACGGCAACTGTGATTGCTAATCCACAACCTTCAGGAATCAATACTAGTGCAACCGTTGCTCAGATTGTAAGAGATGGTGGCACAATATGGTCGGGGAGCAAAGTCCCATTGGCAGAGAATCTTGACTTTTCAACAATGAACTCGATCACGATGAAGGTATACAGCACAGCTCCTGTCGGGACTATCTACAAACTTAAACTAGAAGGAGGCGGTAATCCAGTTGAAAGAGATATGCTCTCTACAATATCTGGAGAATGGGAAGAGATAACTTGGGATTTCACAGGCACACCTGCCGAACTCAATGACGTGGTGTTTATGTTCGACTTTGGAAATGTCGGAGATGGCTCTATAAATTCCACCTTCTTATTTGACGATGTATCGCAGTTATTCGGAGGATTACAATTGGATTGGCCGGTTGACTTTGAAGGGAGCAATATTAATTATACAGTTACTGATTTTGGGGGCAATAGTTCTACTCTAGTCGTAGATCCCACCAATGAAAACAACCATGCTATCCAATCTATCAAGACAATAAGTGCTGCCACTTGGGCAGGAACAACGATTGGGACTAATGGCGGATTTGCCACCGATATCCCTTTGACTTTAGATAATGCTCTGATGTTTGTATCTGTGTGGTCACCTCAAGCTGGTATTCCTGTCCGATTGAAAGTTGAAGACTCTGATGATCCAACACATACTTGCGAGACTGAAACATTTACAACAGTTGCAAACGAATGGGAAGTACTAGAGTTTGACTTTAATAACGAAGCGATGGGGACGGCAGCTCTGAGCTTTGGCCTTGCTAACGGCTGGACTTATAATATGGCATCGATCTTTTTTAACTTCGGAGTCGAAGGTATTGCACAAGGAGAACAGACTTATTACTTTGACAATGTCAGTGTTGGACAAGTGCTCTCAAGCATCGAAGAACCTTCAGAAATTCAGCTTGATGTATTTCCTAATCCTGCGTATACTCAATGGCAAATATCTGCACCTTATAGTGTGATTAGCTCAATTATAATATTTGACCTGCACGGTAAGCAAGTAGCTACAATACAACCTATGCAGTCAAGCGCTACGGTTCTTGCGGATGGTCTCAATGCTGGAGTCTATATCGCAGTAATTACGACAGAAAATAACGTGAATTATATGAAGTTGATCAAAGAGTAATCGGTAGACGATTATGGCACTTCCATTAATGAAAGTTCCCATTTGTAGGATTCATATTACCTTAGATTCATAAACTTACTTTAAGTACTCGCGATGATTCCACCTAGGTTACTGAGACCTATCATTTTTGCACTGGCACTTGTCGAATTAGCATTCTTATCATTCTGGAAGGGAAGTCTTGGCTCTTACTGGAGTTCTATCGTCTTACTTATAAGCGGACTCTTCACGGGGATAGTCTATCTATACACGATCTCAGGTAAACGAACTAATTCTTTCAAAAACACCTCTTCATTCTCAATAAAATCAATCCTTCCATCAGCTCTCATTTTCGCTATTGGATCAAGTATAGTGGTGTATTTACTTCAACAAGAAATCCAAGCGTTTCCCATTACAGACTTTCGAAAAACGACTGGCTCGGATGTGATACCTCAGATTGGTATTATGGTTGAGAGATTTAGACTTGGAGAATTTCCATATGAGTGGATTTCTCAATGGGCATTTGGCCACAGCCTCTACCCTACTTATCTCCCTATGACTTGGATGCCATATTTGATCCCTGACACTATCGGTATAGATTATCGGATGTTCGCCCTATTGTTTTTAATCTTTACATTAGGAATATCAACGGTTCGCTACCTTAAGGACAATTCAACGAACATCCCCAAACGGTTAATAACTGTTGGTCTCCCCTTTATCTTCTTAATCTTACTCCAAGAAAATGACAATGAAGGAATGTTTAAGTATGCTGTCGAGACTTTAATCGCTGGATACTACATCTTACTTTGTTTCAATATTTCATCAAGATCGACCTGGTTGATAGGCATAAGTTTAGTCCTTTGTTTGATGTCAAGATACTCCATCGTGTTATGGCTGCCAATTCCTTTCTTAGTGCTATTGCTAGAACAAGGTTGGAAGACACCTCTGAAGCTAGGATTGATTTTGCTTGGAGGTGTTGCCATTATTTATGGCCCGTTTCTCCTACAAGATCCTTACATTTTTTCAAAAGGCTATGCCTATCACACTGATGGGGCTATCCAAGCTTGGAAGGTAAGATCATGGCAACCAGAAGGGTCGTTACCTTTTAATCTGTACAAGGGTCTTGGTTTCTGTTGGGTAGCAGTTGAGCACTTCAGTGGTGATCTCACAGAGAAAGTGGGAAAGTATCAGACACTACATCTAAGCTTGACATTAATGTCCACTGCACTTCTTTCTATATTTTATTTTCTCAGACGTCGACGATATGAAATCTCACTATTCCTTCTGGGTTCTTTGAAGATCTACCTCGTTGTCTTTTACAATTTTATTCAGATACCTTTCGGATATCTGTTCTTTGTGCCGCTCTTTGTATCGATACCATTGCTTTGGTCATTGACCAAGCTTGAGAGTCAGAACTAAAGGCTCTCATTTTTCATATAATTGGAGCATTCACTCTATCTGGGGCATAAAAAAAGCCCAAGCAATCGCTTGAGCTTTCATAATATCTTTCAAGTAATTGACTTATCTATTGTGTTCTATATCAGATGACTCATCAGCGTTAATATGTGTTCCCACAAATCTCACTTCATTAACAACTTGCTTGGTATTAGCTATGATATCTACAACTTTTTCGAATTCACCGAGCTTACCGTTTTCGCTATCGTATTGTACGAATACTTCACCCTTATCACCTGGCTTGATGACACCTCTCGTCCAATCCAGCTCTGTGCATTTACAAGCAGTGACAAGTTCTATGATAAGGTCAGCATCACCAGAGTTAATAAATTGATACAGCATACTCTTCTTTTCTCCGAGTACGACATTACCTATATTGAAGTTGTCATCATCAAATGTAAAATCAGGATACTTTACCGTTGTGTCTTGCAGTAATTGTAAGATTTTAGGTTCTACGAACATTGATTGTCCACCTCCTTGATATGGTGTAGATATCTCTCTCGTAATCTGGATTGTAGTTGGTCCTTTTAAGATCTTGAACTCTGTACGTCTGTTCTGTCGATGTTCATCGTCACTACACTTTACACCATTAGCACATTGGTTGACAAGTAGTGTCTCACCATATCCCTTAGGTACAATTCTCCCTGAGTCTATACCTTTTCTAGTCATCCACTTCTTAGCTGACTCTGACCTTCTTTGAGAAAGATCCATATTGTAGGCATCTCTACCTCTACTATCCGTATGAGAACTGAGCTCTATCACTAAGTCTGGATATTGATTCATCAAGTCAACAAGGAATGAAAGATCCTTCTCTGCATCTCTCAATATCTTAGTATCGTCAAGATCATAGTAGATACTATTCAATCTGATAGCCTGATTCGTTACGATTGTTTCAGTCTTGAAACCTGGCTTCGTAGTTGTATTTGGATCAGGAGTTGTTGTCTTTGGTTCATCAACGACTATCTTAGGCTCACCCTTCAATGTAAATGTCTTGTTGATCGTATAGTCATCAATAATACCTGCAGTATTGAACTCTAATGAATCAGACTTATATCCATCTGCATCTACAACAATTCGATACTTCTGATCTCCATCGAGAAGAAATTGGAACTGATTCGTTGTTGTTTCTTTTTTAGACTCATCACTACCTGTTGTTGAGAGATTCTTCACGAGAACTCTAGCACCATTCAGTGGTCCATCTGGTGTATTGACTGTTGCTAGCAAGTCTATCACCACATCTCTTATCTCAACAGTAAATACATCATCACAACAAGTTTCACTTTGGATCTTTCTTTTGCCTTCGTGTGGTCTGTTCGATGTGAGATATCCTCTATTCATTTCCGAAGAGAAGCTCAGATATAGATCATCATAAGAGGTATTATATCCTTTTCCCATATTTACGGGAGTGCCCCACACTTCACCATTCCAAGCTGAGTTAAAGATGTCATATCCTCCTATCGATGGTTGCCCATCAGAACTGAAGTACAACTTACCCGCTTGATAGAATGGTGTCACTTCATTGCCAGCAGTATTGATTACTGACCCAAGATTGACTGGAGAGGAGAACTCAGCATCGCCAGTAATCGTCGCATAGTACAGATCATATCCTCCTTCACCACCTGGCATATCAGAAGAAAAGTAAAGTACTCGTTGACCAAATAACTCACCCAAAGCCGGATTCTTAATGCTATACTCTGGTCCTACAAGTCCTTCTATTTCGATTGGTGGCTTCCATCCTTCATCAGCAGCTAGACTTCTGTAAAGTCTTACACCTTCGATGGTGGGGCCATCCATTTTTGTTCTTGTGAAGTACATCTCTCTTCCGTCTTCCGAAAATGTTGGATTAGATGTATGGAAATTCTGTCTATTGATTGTTGCGTCTAGTGCTGTAGGTTTAGCATATTTTCCACCCTCTTGAGTAGTCGTATAGATTTTCATATGATAGTCATCCTCTACGTCTGAGTAATCTATTGACTGTCTTCTTTTGAAGGAAGAAAAGTACACGGTACCATCTTGATATTCTATCGGTCTTGTTTCAGCAGATGCACTATTGAGATCACCTTTCGCAGGACGAATCGCTACCTCGACATTATCTTCTAATGTACTGTATTGGTTAATACCCTCCACAGCTAAAACTGAAGCCACACGATCTTCTTCAGATGGATTATTTAGTAAGACAATCTTGTAGTTGTCAAGTGCCATCTGATATTCTCCAGATGCTTTCAGCACATCAGCATATGGCTTACGATACATCAAGTATTGATTCTCTTCTCTTTCTCTTTTGAAAATACGTTCATAGTATCCTCTTGCTCGTTTGTAATCTTTAATCTTGGTATAGAGCTCTGCTACGACAGGATTTAATGTATAATCCTTAGTTTCTCTCATCGCATTTTCGTACCATTCAATGGCATTGACATAGTCGCCTTTTGCTTCTGATTCGCTGGCTACCTCTAGCATCTGCTCTACAGTACTCGTCCTTATAGGCTGGGCATCACTCACTATCGCAATTGACAGTAGTAATATTCCTAGGATACACGATAGTTTGATATTCATATGTTAACTATTGAATCGATTTTGATAGAATTCGTGATAATTGTTTTTACAGTCTTGGACACAACAAGATTGGTTGTGGTTCTGGCTTCTTATAGATATTAAATACTTTAGAAAGTGATAACTCCACTGCTCCTGGACCAGAGGCAAGACCACCTCCAGCATTACCAACGAAGTGGTCATATCCCAAGCCAATTGTCAACCCTTTTATGTCAGCACCAACTAGAAGCATTAACGAGGGAATATCTGTGACTAGTCTAGCTCCTATACCAGCATTAAGTACAATATCCTTGTCAGGCACCACTTTGTATCCAAAATTAGTCTGCAAATTCAGATATCTGGCAACTTTACCTTCTACATTCAGTACGAAACCTGGTTTGAATATTAATCTATCATTGATTTCAGTATTGAGTGAAGCAAATGCTGTAAAATCTCGAGAAAGTCTATCCGCTGTTGGTGTAGTTAATCCCACCTCAGGTCTGAATGGTTGTCGCATTGCAATACCAAATTTTACTCCAGAGTACTTACTCAGAGGAGCATCCAACACAACTCCAAGGCTGTAATCAAATGCTGAAGTACTAATATTGCCATCTTGAGCATTATTGAATACATCTAGTCCATCGCCTGGATCACCGGTAACCAATCCATTTCTAGTTATAAAATTAGAATTACGATCTAGAGAGTTGATAATCGTCCCGGCGCTAAATCCAACGGCAATATTACTCATCGTCTTTTTGTTCAGTACAAAGTGGTAAGCAAGACTTGGATAGATCTCCGTTCTAGAAAAGTCAGAAGTAACTCCTTGTCTCCCAAAGTTAACCCCTGCACTGATCCAATCTTCTGGCTTGAAGCCTATCCCATCAATGTTGATATCAACGGAGCCATTGACCATCTGATATTCTTGACTTGAGGAAGCTGTCCTCCAGTCTTGATCTCGTAAGATGGCTGCACCTCTGAATGTTCCAGAGAATCCTCCTGTATTACCCGGATTGATCATCAGAGGATTCATATTCTGATGAGTAAAATGGATAAACTGAGCATCCATCTTGACAAAGACCAAGGAAAGAGCAATAATAAGAGAATACTTAATGTATCTTATACACATATTTAACGATTAAGAGTTATTATTCGGAAAGATAAAACAAATTTCCAATTTGGATTTTCAACGTTATCATACTTTGGTTGTATTGTCGGTATGGGCACTTGTTATGATGGCCCAAGCAACCGATATTTCTGCTCAGATTAAGACCGAGACTTTGCACTTGATGCAGCCCGACTCCATCCCCAATAAACCTAGACAACTGCTAGCTTTTGGCACATCTGGAGGCGTATTTGTCAGCTCCGGAATTGGGCTCTACACCACATGGTATTCCCAGTTTGAAAGTTCGCCTTTTCATTTTTTTGATGATTCTCGAGAATGGTTGCAAATGGACAAGTATGGTCACGTCTACACAGCTTACTTTCAAAGTGAAATGTGCTACAAGGTGGCCAATTGGACTGGAATGTCCAAAAATCGCTCAATTCTTTATGGTGCATCGTGTGGATTTGTGCTACAGGCAGCCGTAGAAGTCTTTGATGGGTATTCTGATAAATGGGGT
>CALISO010000031.1 GCA_938041445.1 uncultured Saprospiraceae bacterium | reverse complement strand
ACAAAGTGCATATATCGGACTATCTGATCATCTTTCAGAAGGCAACTTCGAATGGGTAAATGGAGAACCATTAACATACACTAATTGGTATGCTGGTCAACCGAACGACTTCAACTACAATCAAGATTATGTAGAAATGCTAAATAATGGAGAGTGGAATGATCAATATTCTTATTCTCAACTAGAGTACATTATGGAGGTTCCATGCTCAGGTGTAGTGCAGACTGCTGGTCCAAGTTCTGGTTCGTACTTATCAACTGGAACCTATACTGTAGAGTATACCGTTGCAGATGGTTGCAATGACGGAGCAACTTGTACATTTGACATAGTAGTTGAGGCAGCAATATCTATAGATTGTCCTGAAGATGTTACTCTTAGTAATGGATATAACAATGCAGTAGTCAACTGGGAAACTCCAAGTGCTACTACATGTTGCACAGATGTTGCCTCAGGTGGTCCGATACCAGGATACATCTATATGGGATCATATAATGGACATTACTATTACTGTTCTACTGAACCATCAACTTGGCCAAATGCCAATGCAGCTTGTGACACATATGGTGGATACTTAGCTGTCATTAATGATGAAGATGAAAATGCATTCTTGGCAGACATTTTGACTATTCAAAGTGCTTTCATTGGATTGTCTGATCATGTCAATGAAGGTCAATTCCAGTGGACTAATGGAGACCCATTAACATATACTAACTGGTATGCTGGTCAACCGAATAACTATAATGACAACCAAGATTACTGTGAGATGCTATCTGACGGTACTTGGAATGATCAGTATAATTACAAGGAATTAGAATACATAATGGAAGTTCCAGGAAGCTTGACAGTCACACAAACTGCTGGTCCTAGTTCAGGATCTGTATTCACTGCAGGTACCACTACTACAATAAGCTATATCGCAAGCGATGCTTGTGGTAATGTAGAAGAATGCTCATTCAATATCACACTAGAAGGTGGTGACGCTTGTGTAAGTTCTGGTGAAAACTCTAGTCAAGTATGGGCTAACTCTATAGACTTCAGTGATCTTTGGTATGAGAGTGGAAACAATGGTGGATATGCTAACCTTATGGAAGTAGCCGACTGTGCTAGTGTTATTCAAGGCAACTCATACTTACTCTCACTTGAACCTGGTTACGCTGCTAACTATACAACGACAGTTTACTGGTCTGCTTGGATAGATTACAATATGGATGGTGACTTCACTGATGCAAATGAATTTATTGCTTATGGATCAGGTGACCAGACATTGACTGGAGTCATCACAATGCCATCTGTACTATGGACTGGTAAAACAACGATGAGAGTCATTATGAAGACTGGAGGATATGCAACTAGTCCATGTGAATCATATAACTATGGTGAGACTGAAGATTACTGTATAGGCATCACAGGTGGAGACTTTGCACCGGATGAGAATACAGTTGAGAATAGAAACACAGGATTGAGTCCTATTCAGCTTGAAGGTTCAATTGCTGATCTAACTACTCCTAGATTAGAAACGTATCCATCACCAGCAAGTAGCTTTGTGAACTTCAACTTGCTAGAAGTAAGTGATGTGAATGATGTGCTAGAGGCTAGTATCTATGATTTACAAGGTAGAAGATTATCAGATATACAGTTTGACCATAGTCTCCATACATCATATGATGTCAGTGCTATGGATGATGGAATGTATATTATTAAAGTAGTTACAAGGAATTCAAAAGTAGTATCTGAGAGATTTGTGGTAAAACACTAGTTTTCAGCCAAAAAAATATTAAAAAGGAAGGCAGAAATGCTTTCCTTTTTTTGTTACTTTTGTTTTAGATGAAACAATTATATATTACCTTTATCGTTAATATGTTGTTGTTAAACAAATGAAATAAGGTCACCCCATGAATCAGATCATAAGAAATCTACTTTTATTAGGCTCTATTCCTTTGATATTCGCATCGTGTCTCAATGATGTAACCCCTATTAATGCAGAACTAGATGAGACTTTGCGTAGAAGTATCGTTCGTGAAGTCGGTAGTATATCTCACTTTATCCTACCAGATGAAGGTCAGTTTGATAGTATTCCATTCGAACCTCTAAACCCCTTAACTCAAGATAAAGTTGATTTAGGAAAATTTCTATTTTTTGATACCGGTGTGGCAAGAAATGCAAAGTTTGCTTCAGGTATGGGTACATACTCATGTGCGACATGCCATATACCCGAAGCAGGATTCAGACCAGGTAACTTCCAAGGTATTGCAGATGGAGGACTTGGCTATGGTAATCTAGGTGAAGACAGAATAATGAATTACACTGATTACACTGAGTCCGACTTAGATGTTCAGTCAGCTCGACCATTGACAATGTTGAATGTTGGTTTCGTGCCTAATACATTTTGGAATGGTCAGTTTGGTGCAGGAGGTGTAAATGAAGGTACTGAAGCTGTATGGGGCATCGGTAATCATGCAAGTGAACTCAATCACTTGGGTATGTCGGGCATAGAAACTCAAAACCTAGAAGGTATTGAGACTCACAGAATCTTAATCACTCCCGAGATAGCAGAAGAACTTGGATATATAGAGTTATTCGATAAAGCGTTTCCAGAACTGGCTGGGCAAGACACTCTTTATAGCAATTACTATGCATCATTTGCCTTATCAGCATATATCAGAACAATCATATCAAATGAAGCACCTTTCCAAGATTGGTTGAAAGGAAATTCTAATGCTATGACAGAAATGGAAAAAAAAGGCGCAATTCTATTTTTCAACGATGCGAACTGTAGTAACTGTCACTATGAGAAGAATCTTGGTTCAGCTGAGTTCCATGCTTTAGGAGTAAAAGATATGTATCAGTTAGACTATTTTGATGCTAAACCAGATGACTTTAGAAATTTAGGTCGTGGTGGATTTACCTTAAACCCTGACGATAACTTCAAATTCAAGGTGCCTGGTATTTATAACATTGATAACGGTAACGATCAAAAATTCCTTTTTCACGGTGCTTCAGTTCAATCAGTACGTGAATTACTTGAATACAAAAATGAAGCAGTATCTGAAAATCCAAACGTTTCCAATGAAATGCTCTCAGACGCATTTGTTCCTCTAAACTTAACAGATACTGAAATTGCTCAGTTAGAAGCATTTCTTGTTAATGCTCTTAGAGATCCTAATTTGCTTCGTTATCAACCAGAAGAAGTACCATCTGGGCAATGTTTTCCAAATGCAGATCCAGAGTCAGTAAGAGATTTAAACTGTCAGTAGTATTATTGATAGCTTATCTAAGCTGTATTTATTTCGAATCTGTTATTCACTTAGTAATTAACTAAAATAAGCCAATCGTGTTGAGACCAATGGTTCGTTGTTCACTGTTATTATTGATCATAATACTTTCATACCTAACAGCTTCAGGTCAGACACTACTTTGTCGAACTGGTCATGTCAATGTCAAGTCAAGTAATCGACTGAGCGAAATAGAAGCTGATAACTACCAAGTCCAAAGTACTCTAGATATCAATGATGGCAGTGTGGAATTTATAGGCCTCACCAAATCGTTTTCATTAGAGTCTGGAGCACTGGATAAGGCATTCAACAGTCAATACGTGAATGTCAATGGATATTCGAAATTTCAATTTAATGGCGCAATTACAAATCTTGAGGAAATAGATTTTAAGACTCACGGAGAATATACTTTCGATGTCAAAGGGATATTGACAGTTGGTGAATACCAGAGGACAACAATCACTAGTGGTACTCTAATCGTGAATAAAGACTTCACAATTCAAGTATACTCTGACTTCGCTATCAAGATTGAAGAAGAAAATGTCAAGCAAATCAATACACTTCTTGAAGAACGATTGGGTAGTTTTCTCAATATGTCATCATTAGGAGTATCTAGAGATATTGAGATCAGCGTACTATTTAATTACAAGTGATGCGGAAGTTTGGAAAGTTCTTTATAGGGTTAATAGTATTATTGAGTATCGTCGCTTGCATCTTCTACTTTATGCCCAAGTATAGTGCAGAGTCAATAGCACCTGACTATACGATGGAACTCTCAGAACTTAATGTTGCCTTTGATAAGAACGAAGCAGCTGCAAGTACTAAATATGTTGGCAAAGTAATCGCTATAGAAGGAGTTATCCAAGAAAAGTCTCGAGATCAAGAACAAGCTTCAGTGTTGTTATTGTCAAATACCAAAAATGGTCAACCATTAGTCCTCTGTACCATGGAGAATAGCGAATCAGATAAGGTTTCAAAGCTTGATATTGGTGATAATGTAAAACTCAAAGGACAATGCACTGGAAAACTATTGGAAGTGGTGATGAAGAATGGAATACTGCTAGACTAATTTCTTAGTCATCTTTAAGTGAGGTATTCCTACTTCCAAAAATTCATCTCCTTCGACTTTATAATTACATTTTTTATAGAATTTTGCCGAAACCACTCTTGAGTTTAGAGTACAATGTGTGTATCCTTTATGATTAAAGAATATCTCAGCATATTGCATCAGTTGAGTACCAATACCTTTAGAATGTAAACTTGGATCTACAGCTACTTGGCGAATTTTAATAACATTTGGCATTTCTTCTATAGGCTGCCCGATCAAAATACCTATCAATTTCCCATCCTCAGTGAATGCCCCAATATGGTGGACTCTAAATTCACTGCTAATTTGGGCCTTTGTAAACTCTAAAGCAAGAGGTAACCTAAGTACAAGGTCACGTAAAGCTACAGCTTCCGAGTAAGCAGGTGAACCATATGTAATCTCTCTACAGTACACTGCTTTACGATTGCAATATTTGTTCTAAAGCGTTGATAAGTTGAACATTGTGTTCTTCTTTACCAACAGTTATTCTGACACATCCTGGTGCTCCAAAATTACCAACAGGTCGTACCATAATATCATGCTGAAGTAGGCTCTCTTCAAACTCCATTGGGTCCATATCAGGTTTGACTAGGATAAAATTTGTCTCACTTGGTGTTTGGTGTAAACCAAGTCTGTCAAACTCCTTCTTGAGATAAGCTCTACCGTTTGCCACTGACTTAACAGTCCGATCTATAAATTCTGTATCCGATATAGCTGCAACACCGGCATCAATGGATAAAGTACTGAGGTAAAACGGCCGAGAAAGCTTATTAATATACTCAGTTATTTGAGGTGTTGAATAGAGATATCCGATCCTCAGTCCAGCTAAACCATAGGCTTTAGATAGGCTATTGATTCCAATCACATTGTAACCAGCATTTACCCACTTATGAGCTGTTGAGTAGTCAGGTTTTGATACAAATTGGTAGTAGACTTCATCAATAACAACTATAACATGATCAGGCACTCTTTCTAGAAGTTCTTTGATTTGATCATCTGGAATGTAAGTCCCAGTTGGATTATTTGGATTTGTAACAAAGATGAGTCTAGTACTATCGCTAATGGCAGAAATAATGCCATCTATATCCATATCATAGCTATCCGCCTTCAATGGTACATCTATTACATTGACACCCATTTTCCTCGAGAATATCAAGTAAGGCATAAATGTCGGTGTAGATACAATACACTCTAAGCCATCATCCATAAAGGCTCTGATGATCATCTCTATGCACTCTGAGCCGCTATTAGCACATACAACTTGCTCTGCTGTAAGTTTACCATTGGAATACTCTGCGATTGACTTAACAAGACGAGCAGCATTACCATCAGGATATTCATTGAGTGAAGCTAATGATGCTTTGATTGCTTCTATTGCTTTAGGAGAAGGCCCCAGCAGATTTTCATTGGAAGATAACTTGATGAGGTCTGCACCTGGTTTGATTTCTGATTTAGTTTTTCCGCCTTTATAAGTAGCAGCGTTTAGCAAGTATGGTTTGAATATGCTGTTCTCCATCGATTGTGTTTACTTAGTGTCGTTAAGATATTTTTAAAAAGGCAAGGCCTATTGCGATATCAATATCATTGCTGTCTATATACTTGGCAACCTTTTTATCTATCTCATCAATTGTGGTGATATCGAGCCGTTTAGCAATTATCTGAGCTTCTTGAGAAGAAGGCAATGATGGATAATTTCCTAGACGAGCTAGCTGGTTGCCAGTCAGATGCTTGCTCGATTTGATATGATTAGGTAATTGGTCTATGCCGATTCCTTTTGTCTTTATAGGCTTTGGTATTTCAAATAAAGAATCTTGCGTGGCTCTGATGTAATGGCTCCCTCCCATCCTACCTACAAGATCCAATGTCTTTGTATCCAGTTGATTATCAGCGTTGAGATAGTCTCTATTGATGTGGATCTTTACTACTTCTCCAATAATAAGGTTACCAGCACCACCTTCCGTACCCAATTCAATAATTTGCTTAATTGTACATTCTAATGAGACTGGAGACTCTCCTACTCTTGGTGGTTTAACGATGTCACTTGCTACTTCTGTAAACCCTGCTTTGACAAATTCATTTACACCTTTTGCATAAGCTGTGCTTGATAATGACATCTGCTCCGCTATAGGATAGTTAACAATATTGACGACGGCTTCGGGATGCACCTTGGCATTATCGTAGGTATGCTTAGTCGTATTGTCTCTTCCGCTCCTTGCAGGTGAAAATATCACTGTTGGTGGATTACTGCTAAATATATTGAAGAAGCTAAATGGACTAAGGTTTACACAACCTTGCTGGTCTATAGTGCTGACAAGAGCAATTGGTCTTGGAGCTACTGCTGTCAATAAATACCTATGCAAGCTAGGTTGATCAATTTCCTTGGGATCTATCGTCAAATAGCTATTTGCCATGAGCTGGAAGTATTTTAGTTGATACCTCTCCGAATCCTACACGTTGATCACCTGAGCCAGAATGTCCTCTCATTGTCACAGTATCATTATCATCAATAAACACACGAGTCTGGCCATTGCCAACATCCACCTTCTTGCTTCCTGCCCATGATAATTCTAGCATAGAACCATAGGATGACTCATTCTTGCCACTTATTGTACCTGACGCTAAGATGTCTCCTATCTGAAGATTACAACCATTCACTGTATGGTGAGCAATCTGCTGTAGCAAATTCCAATACATATACTGATAGTTAGATCGACATACAACTACTTCTTCTGAATCTTCAGGCTGTATACTAACCGAAAGATTGATATCGAAGTTTCTAGCACCTTCATATTGTAAGTAAGGGAGCACTTCCGGCTCTTGTTTTGGTCCATGAACTCTGTATGGATTCAAGGCTTCTATCGTTACTATCCAAGGGGATAAACTACTCCCGAAACTCTTACCTAAAAATGGGCCAAGCGGCACATATTCCCACTTCTGTATGTCTCTAGCACTCCAATCATTGAATAAGGCCAATCCAAATATGCTCGCCTCAGCTTCTGCTGTTGAAACAGGAGATCCTAGGATGTTTTCCTTTCCGATGATGCATGCCATTTCCAACTCAAAGTCCACACGTTTGCTAGCGCCATAGGTAGGTGCCGATGCATCTTTAGCCATTGTCTGCCCCATAGGTCTATGCAGGTCAACTCCACTTACAACGATTGATGATGCTCTGCCGTGATACCCAACAGGAAGGTGTCTCCAGTTAGGTAACAACGCATTCTCAGGATCACGAAACATCTTCCCTACGTTAGTTGCATGTTCTATACTAGAGTAAAAATCTGTATAATCCCGTGTATGCACTGGCATCATCATCACAACATCATCGATATGATAGAAGATGTCTGATTCTACTGCGGACGCATTTGACTGATCACTCAACCAAGACTGAATCTCTTCTCTGAATGGCACTGTAATAGATTTGCCTAAAGCGATAAAACTATTCAGAAATGGCTCATTTAAAAGGCCATCAGGAATCTCATACTTAGCAAACGCATCTTCCTGGACAAGATGTGATAGCAGTATCACTTGGTCCCCGATTCGAGAACAAGCGTGGTAGTAATTATCTACGACACAAATACCAAATGGAATATTAGCTAAGGTGAAATCTGATTGATCAGGAATTGTAATCCAAGATTGTGTAAGGTTCATTTATTATTATCTATTTCTTATAATCATTAATCGTGGTGTAACCACGACTTATAGTACTTCTTATCATCAATATCTAAAGCTGCTTGGGTTACCATCAATGGTCTAAATGTATCAATCATCACAGCTAACTCATCAGTCTTTGTCTTACCAATACTTCGCTCGTATGCACCTGGGTGAGGTCCATGCGGTATACCTCCAGGGTGCAAGGTCATATAGCCGGCATCAATATCGTTGCGACTCATAAAGTCACCATCAACATAGTAGAGCAATTCATCAGAATCAATATTACTATGATTGTAAGGTGCTGGTATCGCTTGTGGATGATAGTCATATAATCGTGGACAAAAAGAGCAAATCACAAATGCAGATGTCTCAAATGTTTGGTGGACTGGTGGTGGTTGATGTACACGTCCTGTAATGGGTTCAAAATTGTGGATACTGAATCCATATGGATAGTTGTATCCGTCCCAACCGACAACATCAAAAGGATGGTACTGATAGACAAGCTCATGCAAATGTCCTTGCTTCTTTATCTTCATTACAAAGTCTCCTTCTTCATTATGTGTCTCTAACTCTGTAGGTAACTTATAATCACGTTCACAGTAAGGCGAATGCTCTAGCTGTTGACCAAACCAATTCCGATAGCGCTTAGGTGTATATATAGGGTGAGCTGACTCAGAGTATAGAATTCGATTGTCTTCAGTATCAAATGCAATCTGATAAATCATACCACGTGGAATAATTAAGTAATCTCCATATTCAAATTGGATATTGCCAACTAGTGTCCTTAATGTACCAGACCCTTTGTGTATAAAGAGCATCTCATCACAGTCTGCATTCTTATAAAAGTAGTCGGTCATTGACTTCTTAGGTGCTGCAACTCCAATAGTAATATCACTGTTGAACAGCATATCCTTGCGACTCTCTAGAAAATCATTTTCAGGTGCAACATCAAATCCTATCAATTTCAATGCTCGCATATTACGGTCTAAGGCAGCCTTCGGAGCGATATCTATACTCTTCCCTATTGTCTTCACCTGTGTAGGACGGTGAATGTGATATAATAATGAAGACATACCTTCAAAACCAATGGTCCCAAACAACTGCTCGTTATATAACTCACCATTGGGTTGTCTAAACTGTGTATGACGTTTCGGAGGAATCTTCCCTAGTCTATGGTATATTGGCATAGTCGTGCGGTTATATTTCAAATTTACACAATTTAGTTGCATTGACAACTAAACTGACGTATTCGTGAGGAATAAAATGATGGTGTATAAATTACTCTCTAAATCCTTGGATATATTTGGCGGTTGCAACAATTTCGGCTTCAGTCATCACGCCTTTGAAAGGCGTCATCAATCCCTGTCCAAAATAAATATTGGCTACTCTTTCTTCCATTGTCAACTTAGATATTGTAAGATCCTTAGCACCATTGATTTTCATATTACCTTTTCGCCCATGACAAATTGCACAATTCTTACGAAAAAGCTTCAAAGCATCCAACTGGGCAATATCTTCATCAGATACTGAGGCGATTATTTCCTTAGCCTTGGCGATCTTCTCTGGATCGACTGACTTCTCTTCATATACAATTTCTTCTTCTTTCGCAATGGCTGTGCTGGTACTACCTACAACCTCTTCTACTTCATCCCTAATAGTTTGTTTCTTTTGGGTACCCGAATCAGTAGAGCCAACACAAGCAATAAAGGTTAACAAAGCACACAATCCTATCATCATAGTAATGGCCTGAGAATTTAGTTTGATTGACATATCTATTGTCTTTAATTGTTTAGTTGTTGCGCTATTTTGCTTTTAAGATCCATTCTTTCTAGTGAAAGAACATCTGTTTTTTGTTCTGCAATAGTTAGAAATAACGCAGCTGTCTGTAGGTGCATTTTGCGTTTTTCCTCAATGAAAATTTCATTATTGCTTTTGAGTAAGCAGAGTATGTTTGCCATCTCATCGCAATGTTCAGAAGTCAATTGATTTTGATTCACAAACTGTCTCAAACTTTCAAGCTCAAGTCCTAATAAGTCATCTATCTCTATAGTAAACTGCTCTGTGAATTGTTTGTTCGCCTCATTGATCGCAATCTGAACATTATCACCAGGTTCAAGATTGAGAAATCGATTAATGATCATCCTCAGCACATTACCCATTCGTTCTATCTCATCCGAAATTAAGTCTCGATGATGCATTGGAGTTATATCTAGTGAATCATAAAAGTACTAAACGATTTACATCTCAAAACTCACATTAGATCTATGTGTCCATTATAAAAAGCAAAGAGGTGATCAACCATAAGATTGACCACCTCTTTTATCTATTCGACTTGTAGATCAGAGACTACCTTCCTCCGTCTAATTCATCTTGAAGCTTGTCCAATGCTGCCCACTCGCCATTAGCTGCAAGTCTTGACTGTCTTGGCCATGAAGTTGGGTCATGCATTCTATATCTAGGTCCTGCTTCATCCATATATCCTTTAATAATTGCAGGATCAGTATTTGCTAGTTTTTCCCAAGTCATAATACCTTTAGAATAAAGGATACCTTGAATCTTTGGCCCAATGCCCTCTACTTTAGTTAAGTCATCTGGCTTCACTTCTACTTTCTTCTGAGTATGGATTCCTAACTTCCAGCTGACTAATCTTCCTTTAGCTTTACTGTCAAGAAGAATCTTCCATTCACCTTTAGGATTTTCACCTTTGAGAACATCAAGGTGGTGGCTATACTTGAGTAATTGTCTACTATGTGTAAATGGTAGAGGCACTACTGTCCCTTTTGGCGATTGTAATGACAACTTAGAATTCGTATCAAAATTATCTGACAACTTAACCTGTAAAGTTGCAGCACCAATAGGTAATCCTTGATGACATGTCTGAGAACTTACAAGTTTGTAATCCTTATGTGTATTGATCTCGTGGTGGTCTTTACTATCGATATCAAGGATAAGTTCCCATTGTCTTAATGATCCTTTATCAGATTTACTGACGTCTAATACCTTTAATGACCAATCGCCTTTACTTGATATTCCTTTATAAACATCTAGTTTACTCCCAGAATAATGCATCTGCATTCCCTTCCCAGGACCGTCTAAAGTAATTGTTTTACCATTAGGTCCAGTTAGCTCCACTGCCAAGTCTGATGTATTAGAATGCTTAACATCCAAGTTTACTTTTACAGACCTGATTTTACCAGATTTAGTGATATTGACTGTATCAAATACCCCATTGTAATTTTCATCAGGGATTGATTTATTGAGAACTCTTGTTTTACTATAATTCATTTGAAAATACTTTTTTAGTTATTATATAGATTATCTACCACCGTCTAATTCATCTTGCAATTTATCAAGTGCTTCCCACTTACCATCTGCAGCGAGTGCAGATTGCTGTGGCCAAGTTCTCGGTGTATGCATTCTAAATCTAGGTCCAGCATCTGTAAGAATTCTTTCGAGTCTAGAGATTTTTGCAGCAGCCAACTCTTTAAATGTATGTATGCCATCAGCATTCAAGAGTCTATTAATAGCCGGCCCTATTCCTTCAATCTTTGTCAGGTCATCCTTCTTACCTGACTTCTTTTTAGTGGTTGCCTTAGCAACCGCTTTAGGCTTAGCCACTGTTTTAGACTTAGCTTTTGCTTTAGGTGCTGGAGCAGGTACTGATACCTTAACCTCTTTAACAACTTCTACTTCCTTGACAACTTCAATCTCTTTGATGACTTCTACTATTCGGTCAACTTTCACGATCTTTTCCACTTCTTTGATGACCGGCTTTTCGATTTCTTTGATTGTCTCGTTTACAATCTCTATCTCTTTAATGACTTCAATTGGTCTATCTATATTTACAATTTTCTCCACTTCTTTAATAACTTCTACCGGCTTCTCAACAATCTTCTCAACCTTCACGATCTTCTCTACTTCTTTGATAACTGGCTTTTCTATTTCTTTGATTGTCTCGTTTACAATCTCTATCTCTTTGATAATCTCGATAGGTCTATCTACTTGAACAATCTTCTCCACTTCCTTGATAACCTCTATTGGCTTCTCAACGATCTTCTCTACTATCTTTTCAACTTCTACAATCTTTTCTACCTCTTTGATGACTTCAACTGGTTTCTCAACGATCTTTTCAACTTCTACTATCTTCTCTACCTCTTTGATGACTTCAACTGGCTTCTCAACGATCTTCTCCACTTCTTTGATAACCTCTACTGGCTTTTCAACGATCTTTTCGACTTCTACTATCTTCTCTACCTCTTTGATGACCTCTACTGGCTTTTCAACGATCTTTTCGACTTCTACAATCTTCTCTACCTCTTTGATAACCTCTACTGGCTTCTCTACTATCTTCTCTACTATCTTTTCAACTTCGACTATCTTCTCTACCTCTTTGATGACTTCAACTGGCTTCTCTACAATCTTCTCCACTTCCTTGATAACCTCTACCGGCTTCTCTACTATCTTCTCTACTATCTTTTCAACTTCTACTATCTTTTCTACCTCTTTGATAACCTCTACTGGTTTCTCTACGATCTTTTCGACTTCTACTATCTTCTCTACCTCTTTGATGACTTCGACTGGCTTCTCTACTATCTTCTCCACTTCCTTGATAACCTCTACTGGCTTCTCAACGATCTTCTCTACTATCTTTTCAACTTCTACTATCTTTTCTACCTCTTTGATAACCTCTACTGGCTTTTCAACGATCTTCTCTACTTCTTTGATGACCTCAACCGTTTTAGGTTTTGCTTGAAGCTTTGATTCAAGATCACCTATTCTACTCAAGAAACCTGATCTATCAGTATCGGCTTTTAATGATAATGCACTGTAATTTGCATCAGCGGTTTTGATATTGTTCTGAAGTCCGATGTAAGAACTACGAGAAGATTCTAAGTCAGTTTCTAAACTTGTAACTCTATCTCTGAACCAAGACATCCCAAGATTCCATGCTAACCATGCTGCTCCCAACATAAAGATAAGAGGCAATAGTAAGCACAATGGACACTTAAGTAACCAGGCTATAAGACAGATAATGATAATAATTATCAGAACGATAAATATGATGGATTTTTTCATTTTCTATTTAAATATTGTGTTTTTTATATAAGCTAAATAAAGTGGTTCCTATGGGGATGACTATTTCAGTATCACTTCCACTCTTCTGTTCAGAGCCTTGCCTTCAGTTGTACTGTTAGTAGCTCTTGGTTTTGAAGGACCGAAACCTGCAACGTCCATTTTACTGATTGGAACATTGCCATTTTTAACAAGGTAATTCTTGACGAATTCTGCACGGTCTTTTGATAGTTTGGTATTATTGGCCACATTACCAACATTATCAGTGTGACCTCCAACATCGAGTTTAGCACCGTTAACTCTCTCTAGATAATAGAATAAGTCTGCAAAATCTTGTCTTTGTTGAGGGTTCAAATTGATATTGTCTGAGTTTGTACCAAACTGCACAATAACTGGCTTACCAAACAGTCTACTCTTAATCTGAGCAAGTCTATCATCATTACCACCTGCTTTTCCAAATGCCATATCAATTCCACGTTGGATTGTATCTCCTTTGATACATTCTACTTCTGTACTAGCTTTAGTATCAATCTGTACAGACGGAACTCCAAGCTTATTCAAGTATGACTTGATATCGTTTGCTCTAGCAAGACCAAGGTTAGGTAGTATACTTCGATTTCTTTCATCAGTATCGTAGTACCCAGTTATAGTGACAGCCCTGCTTGAATTTCCCTTGAGGTAATTCGCAACTTTTGTCATTGTATTTTTCAATTGTGTTGATTCATTCAATCGAGTAAATGTTGATTTCCTAAATTGAAAATAATCAGCAGATTCTGCATTAAATGAAGACCCATCCTTGATATTCCATGATGTTTCACATTTGTCTTTAATCACTGCTGGAACTGCTGTCCCACTGCCACAGATATATCTGTTGCATAGCCAAAGGCCAAGTAGTATCCATAGGATTAGGATTATTATCCATCCGATTCGACTCATTGTTAAATTAGTTAGTTAGGTGAAAAAATATAAGTTAAACTGTTATACCTTATAGACAAGAAATAGGGATATAAGTAACACTTATCAAGAACCTTATATGTGTTAAATTTTGGACGGTCTAGGTTTTTCCGAAATTTTAATGGGGCTTAATGGAATAAATCAGACTAATACAACACAATATTCTAATATCTTAAATACTTCTGAATGTAGGTGCACAAATTATACTGATCATTGATGGAATATCCGATTGGCCTTCTTCTTCAGCATCAGGCTTCAATCTATTCCCAACTGGTGCACATGAACTGTGGCAAGAGGCAGAATTTGAGTTTGATGGATCTCTATTTAATCCGACTACATCACCATCCATAAAGTTATGGACCTCAAATCCCAGAGAAGATTTTCAAGGATCAGGACAAAGTTTCAATCTGACAATACTTATCATAGACTTAGAGACATATAAACTGAGTGAAGTGGTGGCAACTGATGATATAGGCCTGCCATGCCGATGTATTAAAAATTGAATCTAGATATAGGTAAATAGAATTCAACTAAATAGACAATAGCTTAAATAATAAAAAGAGGGCAGGTATTCAACAGACCTGCCCTCTTTCTATATTCCGACTTCAAAACCATTGAAGTCTATTTCTGAGCTCTACCCTTCGCAACTCTTACAGTTGACAAAGTTTGTTGCCATTTCTTTTGATACTGATTGACTTCTTTGGTAGTAAAGCGTCTTGACTCCAAGCTTCCATGCTTCAATTATTAATCTATTGACATCCCTTACTGGCATAGTAGAAGGGATATTGAGATTGAGACTTTGCGCTTGATCGATAAACTGCTGTCTTTGGGCAGCTTGAGTGATAATCTCCATTGGAGATATCTCTTTAAATGTTTTGAATACTGCTTTCTCATGTTCAGAAAGTTCTTCTATATGCTGGACGGATCCACCATTAAGCATAATCTCTCTCCACACATCTTCTTTATCTAATCCCTTCTCTGATAGAAGTTTGATGAGGTACTTATTCTTTCTGATAAAGTTACCCTTAGCTAATCCAGCCTTGTAATAATTACTTGAAAATGGCTCGATACCTGGAGATGTCTGTCCTAATATTGCACTACTTGATGTAGTAGGTGCTATTGCCATCAAAGTTGTATTACGTCTTCCATAACCTTGAAGCAATTCTGGTTCTCCGTAGATATGTGCTAGCTCTTGTGATGCCTTGTGAGATTCTGTACTGATATGCTTGAATGCCTCAGCATTGAACCTCTTTGCCTCCATAGACTCCCACGGAATATTGTTTTTCTGTAGGTACGAGTGATATCCTAATACACCGAGTCCGAGAGCTCTGTGTCTCATCGCAAAATTTCTTGATGCTTCTAGATAATGATTACCTTCTGTCTTTTCTATGAACTCTGATATGACAGCATCCAAGAAGAATGTAGCAAGTCTTACTGCATCTGTATCCTTCCACTCATCATAAAGCTCGAGATTCATTGAAGATAAGCAGCAGATGAATGACTCATCCTCTTGACTTGGCAGCATAATCTCGGAACAAAGATTACTTGCGTTGATCGGCTTATTTAAATCTTTATAGACCTCAGGCTTGTTTCTGTTCACATTATCTGAGAAGAAGATGTATGGAAGACCTTTTTGTTGTCTTGATTCTAGGACTGCAGCCCAGACCTTACGTTTATCTTTATCTCCATCAATCATTTCTTGCATCCAGTAGTCAGGTACACAGACTGCAAAGAATAAATTCTGAATCGGATTTCCGATATTCTTTATTTGTATAAACTCTAGTACATCTGGATGATCAATATCTAGATAAGCAGCAAATGCACCTCTTCTCACACCTCCTTGTGATACGACATCCATCGTTGTATCAAAGAGTTTCATAAAGCTAACTGCACCTGATGACTTACCATTATCAGTTATAGCAGCTCCTCTATGTCTTAAGTCTCCAAAGTATCCTGAAGTACCACCACCGATCTTGGTCTGCATGATGACTTCACCTAGCTTATGAGTGATTTTTTCTACGCTATCACCAACGTGAACATTGAAGCAAGAGATTGGTAATCCTCTCTCTGTACCCATATTGGCCCATACTGGTGATGAGAATGATATCCATCCTCTCATGATCATTTCCTTGAATGCTGTTTGCATTTCAGGTTTATATAATCGTTTGGCTGCAGCTCCAGTTATTCTGTCGATTGCACCTTCGACTGTTTCTCCTTTTAACAAGTATCCTCTGTTGAGCATTTGCTCGGACTCTTCATTGAGCCACCAAATATCTTGTACTTCTTCTTTTAGATCAAATCCCAAAAATGACATAGTCAGTTAATCTTTTGTGGTTAAATAGTAAGGTTGGTTGGGTGTGTAATTGTCTTAGAATTATTCCTCTCTAGAAGAGGTCATCTTCAGTGATACTCTTGTCGTGTTTGGTATACTCGACGGGTCTTTTCGCAAAGAAATCATCTAAACTATTAGAGAATACTTCTTCTTCAAACCATCTCATCGGAGCATAATCCATTTCAGAAATACTATACATCTTCTCCATACCGATCTTATCCAAACTATCGTTGATCCGATATTTCATGAAGTTGAGTAACTGTTCTTTATTAATATGCTCTAATTCGCCTTCTTCAAAGATCCAGTCAAGTATCTCAGCTTCTACCTCAACAGATCTTTTAATTTGTGCTTTAAGCAAATATTCTTCCTTCTCATCCATCATCTCAGGATGTTCTTCTTGAATCTTGTTGATGATATACATCCCAGCATTGGCATGGATCTGCTCATCAACTGATGTCCAAGCAATAATGTTAGAGATGTTCTTCATATATCCTTTGAACCTTGTAAATGACAAGATTATAGCGAATTGACTAAAAAGACTCACATTCTCAATCAACACACTGAACAAGAATAATGAACTCACATATTCTTTAGGATCTTTAGATTTTGTGTGCTTTAGAGCTTCTGATAAGTAGTCAATACGCTTGCGTAATGCCGGCTCTTCTACTGCTGCTGCAAATTCTTGATCATATCCTAATACCGTCAACAATCGTGAGTATGCTTCACTATGTCTAAATTCACATTCTGCAAATGTAGCTCCGAGACCATTAAACTCAGGCTTTGGTAAGTGATGGTATAGATCACCCCAAAAAGACTTTACTGCTACCTCAATCTGGGCAATGGCTAACAGACTATTTTTGATAGCTGATCGTTCTGCATCTGTCAGTTGACTCTGAAAATCTTGTATATCAGCACTGAACTCAAGTTCTGAGTGTACCCAGAATGCTTTGTTGATTGCATCAACAAATTTCATTACTTCTGGATATTCAAACGGCTTGTAGTTTATACGTCTATCGAAGATGCTCATATGGGTTCGCTATTTAGAATGTGGTTTACAGTATTATCGTAATGTAAACTTATAATGAAAAAGAATAATATGATAAAAGAGTTATCCACATATGTTGGTTAATAAACACAACAAAAAGTTAGGATAATAAATAGATATAAAAAAGTGCCATATATAGGGGCTTTCAGCCCTTCAAAGCATCATGCCAATTCATATTTCAGAGTACAAAATGAGTTGAAATATTTATATATTATTTTTTAACATGTCTAAATCCACAAGCAAATCATAGTTAGAAAAATCATCATATGTTATAAACGGTATGTTTTTCGACATATAAATATTTGATTATATATGATATTGCTCCTAAAAACCACTCATTGATGCATAAATATTGAATTTAGGAAACTTCCAAGCAAGATAAACTCTCTACATTTACAACAGCATTATAAACCATCTATTACTATAGAAAAATCGTCATAGTAATAAGGCATATCGCGAGGCCTTTTCAATAAATAGTTTAGGTCTTCTATTTTACTCCATCATATGAAACAACAGCTCCTAAACATTATATCCGTTTATACTAATACCTTCAAAGGGTTATCAAGAGATATATGGGCTGTAGCAATGATTTACCTCATTAATAGAGCAGGTGAGATGGTTTTACCATTTATGTCTCTCTACCTTATCAATCAGCTGGACTTCACAATGACGCAATCTGCTGTAGTCCTAACTAGCTTTGGAATTGGTGCATTAATGGGATCAAATCTTGGTGGATATCTCACTGACCGGCTTGGAAATTTTAAAGTAATGCTGATCAGTCTCATAGGATCTGGCATAGGTTACAATATGATTTTGGCTTTTGACAGTTTCATACCATTGTGTTGCTGGATGATCTTGACCGCGATATTTACTAGTATGTTTAGCCCCGCAGCATTTGGAGCCGTAGGCAAATGGGGAAACCCAGAATATCAAACTAGAGGTTACTCTCTACTACGGATGGCAATAAATCTAGGTATTGCTATTGGTGGATACATCGGAGGAAACCTGGCAGAGTTTATTGGTTACCATTGGTTATTCATTCTTGATGGTGCAACATGCTTCATAGCAGCTGGTACACTATTCATTATTCTCAATCATCGCAATACATCTGAAGTCATCTCCACCGAAGTCTCACAGATCGGGAGAAGCCCATATAAGGACAAGCATTTAATGAGTTTTCTATTTCTCAACTTATTGAATATGGTTGTTTTCTTTCAGATTATATTCTTAGTTCCACTCTACTTCAAAGATGTCCTTGGTCTAGAAGAAAAATTGATAGGTACATTCTTTGCTGCCAACGGTATTCTTATTCTCTTACTAGAAATGCCTGTTATATTTAAAATAGAACAATCAAAAAAGTTATTTAAGCCAATTGCTATAGGTGCCTTACTCATCGGCATTGGGTATGCTTGTCTGCACCTTACCTCGTTACCAATGATTGCCATTATATTATATAGTCTCTTCATCGCAATTGGAGAAGTTCTCAATTTTCCTCTTATCCCATCCATTGCTATGAGAAGAGCAGGTGAACATAATCAAGGAAAATATATGGGAGTAGTCTCAACGATGTTTGCAATGGCATTATGCCTAGCCCCAATATCTGGCTTACCATTGGTCGAAAAGATTGGCTGGGCACCATACTGGACGATAGCAGCAATCTTATCACTGATTAGCTTCGCTGGGTTGACAATTTTATTCCGCGTAAACAAAACTGAATACGAGGAACCTGAAATAGTCTCAAGCTAGTAGGTTGAACTTATGCATCCCATTCTGTATGAAAGATACCTTCTCTATCAGTTCGCTCATAAGTATGCGATCCAAAGTAATCTCTCTGCCCTTGAATTAAGTTTAAAGGCAAGCGCTTAGAGGTAAATGCGTCAAAGTATGTCAAGGCATTGGATAATCCAGGTAACGGAATACCATTAGTAGCGCCATAAGCAACTAATTCTCTAACAGCAGCAACCGTGCCTTGGACTTTAGGAACAAAATCATTAGACAATAAAAGATTCTCAAGTGTAGAATCAGACATATAAGCCTTGGTGATATCTGCTAACAATGCCGCTCTGATGATACAACCAGCTCTCCATATCTTAGCAATTTCTGCCAAGTCTAAGTCGTATCCATATTCTTTACTTGCATCAGATAACTGGTGCATTCCCTGAGCATAAGAAGTGATAAAGGCGAAGTAAAGCGCATGCTCTGCCTTGGCAATCAAATCTGATTTATCAAAAGAGGCAGGCTTAGGTCTGTCATAGAGTTCGTCAGCTTTTATCCTTTCATCTTTCAATGCTGAGATTTCTCGCATAGTAACAGCTATATCAATAGTCGGTACTGGGATTCCAAGGTCCATAGCATTCTGGGAAGTCCACTTACCAGTTCCTTTCTGCTTAGCTTTATCTAATATGACATCTATCAGATCCCCATCCATTAGGTCATCCTTCTGAGCAAATATCTCTGATGTAATCTCCACTAAGAATGATTGTAGTCTGCCCTTATTCCACTCACCAAACGTATTATGCAGTTCAGCATTAGTTAACCCTCCAGCTTTCTTCAGTAGATCATAGATCTCTGATGTCAATTGCATCATTCCATATTCAATACCATTATGTACCATCTTGACATAGTTACCTGCAGACTTCGGCCCTAAGTAAGCTACACAGGGTTCACCCATATACTTAGCTGAGACCGCTTCGAAGATTGGCTTCACATATTGATAAGCTTCTCTTGATCCACCAGGCATAATACTTGGCCCGCGTCTAGCCCCTTTAGCTCCTCCAGAAACACCTGCACCAAAGAAGTTAATTCCTTTACCCTTGAGGTATGTTTCTCTCCTATCAGTATCAGTGAAAAAAGAATTCCCACCATCAATGATGATATCTCCTGTGTCCAGCATTGGAAGCAGGTTTTCTATAACAATATCTACTACTTTACCAGCTGGTACCAACAACATAATTTTACGTGGAATGCTTAAGGAATCTACAAAGGTCTGAGCATCTGTACTAGCTGAGACTTTATTTATATCGCCACCTTCGTCGATTAAAGCTTGTACTTTTTCTGCATTAAGATCTTGTCCAAATGCTGTATAGCCATTATCAACTACATTCAAGATGAAATTACGGCCCATTACACCTAATCCAATTAATCCGAAATCATATTTATTAGCCATTCTTTGTGTTATTTTTAGTTGTACATTGTTTTACGAACATTTGAGCATACGAAGCATATAGTGCAATGATCGAAATTTTAATTATTAATTCTAGGTATCACCACACATTACATCATTATGAATAAAACTGACAATCAATTACTATTAATTTTTGGGGCTTCTGGTGATTTGACTAGGAGAAAACTTGTGCCTGCAATATACAATTTGTTAGAAAACAACCAGCTACCAGAAAACTTCATAGTGCTTGGTGCAAGTCGTACAAATATGAGCGATGAAGACTTTAGAACGTCAGTCGTCTTTGAGAACAAATTTTTAAAGAAGAAGATTGAGTCATTGTCTGAAGAAAAGATTCGAGAGTTTGCCGACCACTTTTACTATCAAGATCTTGGCAGCGACTACGACACTTCATACGATACACTTAATGCTAAAGTCAAAGAACTACAACAACAACACAATACAGGAGAAAATGTGATCTACTACCTCTCTACCCCGCCAGCACTATTTGAACCTGTAGCTAAAAACTTAAAGGAGGCTGGAATGAATGACCAGTCAAATGGGTGGAAAAGACTGATCGTTGAAAAGCCATTTGGCTATAGCCTAGAAACAGCAAAGGCGATGAATACAGGTATCCAACAATACTTTGAAGAAGATCAGATCTATCGAATCGATCACTACCTTGGAAAGGAGACTGTTCAGAACTTACTTGTCACAAGATTTGCGAATAGTATTTTTGAGCCACTCTGGAATCGAAACTATATTCATCATGTAGAAATCACCAATGCCGAAAGCGATGGTGTAGGTAAGCGTGGAGGATACTATGATGGATCTGGAGCTCTGAGAGATATGTTTCAAAATCACCTGTTACAGATAGTCTCACTGGTCGTAATGGAACCACCTATCAGCTCAGCTCCAGAGGATATCAGAAATGAAAAAGTGAAAGCACTTAAGTCTCTTAGAATTATGAAAGATGAAGAGACACTTAAGACCAATACAATCAGAGCACAGTATATGGAGTCAACCATAGATGGTGAAAAAATGAACGGCTATAGACAAGAAGAAGGTGTTGCTAAAGATTCAACAACTGAAACTTATGCAGCGATTAAATTCTTCATCGACAATTGGAGGTGGAGAGATGTACCATTTTACGTCAGAACTGCCAAGCGTATGCCGACAAAAGTGACTGAGGTTGTGATACACTTCAAGACTCCTCATCACAATATCTTCCATGGTAAACAGATGAACAATAAGGATAACAAACTTGTGATCAGAATCCAGCCTGATGAAGGAATTTTAGTGAAATTTGGAGTCAAAGTCCCTGGACAAGGATTCTTAGTTGAGAGAGCTAATCTTGATTTCCACTATTCTAGTTTGGCAGAGACCAAGGTGATGCAAGCCTACGAAAGATTACTATTGGATGCGATGCAAGGTGATGCAACACTGTACGCAAGAGCAGATGAAGTAGAGGCAGCTTGGGAATTTGTTGACCCAATTTTAAATTATTGGAAAAATGGCGAAGATGTACGAATGTATGGTTATGCAGGTGGTATGTGGGGACCTGAAAATGCTGATGAACTCATAGACGGAATAGGCAATTGGAGGAATCCTGGACCCAACTTGTCTGAAGATCCAGGTTATTGTGTTATTTGTTAACCATCATTCACATTATAAATTATCATTATATTTACATCAATGGAAATCAGAATTTTAGAAGATAAAAATGCAGTTGCTAAGGCCTTCGCTAGTCACTTTGCCAATATCGTTAGAGATCAATTATCATTCAATGTTGCTCTCTCTGGAGGTTCGACGCCAAAGGTGATTTTTGACCTATTGGCTGACAAATATGCGGATACAATAGATTGGTCAATGATCCATTTTTATTGGGGAGATGAACGCTGTGTACCGCCTACTGATGATCAAAGTAACTATAAAATGACCAAGGTGCATCTTCTCTCTAAAATCGATATTCCAAAAGACAATATTCATAGAGTCCTAGGTGAAAATACTCCAAGAGAGGAAGCGAAACGTTACTCAGACTTATTGAGAACGCATCTTAGACAAGAGGACGGTATACCAAGATTTGACCTCGTAATCCTTGGGATGGGAGATGATGGACATACTGCATCTATATTTCCACATGAGATAGATCTATGGTCAGATGCGAAATCTTGTGTCGTAGCAACTCATCCAGAATCAGGTCAAAAGCGAGTATCTATTACAGGCAATATTATCAATGCTGCAGAGGAAGTGATATTTCTTGTTACTGGAGATAATAAGGCAGAAAAAGTCAAAGATATTCACACAAAAGCGGAAGGCTATAAACAATATCCGGCGTCTTTAGTAAATCCAGAATCTGGACAGTTGACTTGGTTTCTAGACAAGGCCGCTGCAAGTCAAATTTATAAGATAAACTAGAACAATAGCATATGAAAACGCTTCCTCTTACAACTTAACCCCAACAGTGACATTCCAAGTACGTCCCAGTGCAGGGATTATTCCAGGTCCGGGATATGCTGTTGCTCTTCGAGTAAAATAGTAACTATTCAACACATTGTTGACACTTGCAGATATGTGCCAGCGTTCTGAGATATTGCACTTAGTGGATACATCGATTACATGGTAAGCAGGGATCTCACCCCATACGCCTTCAAAGGGTACAATAGTGTTGGCGGCATCGCTAAATTGACTACCAACTAAAGTGGATTGCACAGATGCTGCGAATGATCTATAGCCGTAGTTGATCCCCGTTTTGACATTATAATTAGGTAGCTCTTCAAGACGATTACCTGAACGTACTCCTACCAATGCCCTGTTATTAATATCAGTATAAACACCTCTATTGATTGAACCATTGATGAATGTAGACAGCGAGTGGTCATTCTCCTTATTAAGAACATCCATCACATCCAACTCAAAATACAGTTCATAGCCGATGATATGTGCTGAACCAATATTAGTCCTAACTCGTACACCATCATCGATGACCTCTCCTATCCGATTGCCATAGTTAATATAGAATAAACCGGTCTCTATAAAGAATGGAGAAAAGCTGCGTCTTCGCAGGCCAAGATCAAAAGTGTAACCGCTCTCATCTTGGATATCTGGATCAACAACTTGAATGTTGGATTGTATCTGAACATCAGTAAAGTTGATTGCACGATAATTAGTTGTAGCATTGCCATAGAGCTCATACATTTCACTAAACTTGTGAGACAATCCCAACCCATAAAGAAAGATATAACGCTTTGATTCACTTGAATCATTGATCGATTCCACAATAAAATCTCCAAATGCATTTGTCCTTGTCGTCTTTGTGAATACCCCGTCTGACATTGTATCGATGTACTCAAATCTCACCCCTGGTACCAAACTGAATGTATTAGAAAGTCTAAAGATATTCTCAGCAAAGACAGCAATATTGGTATTAGGAAAGTCATAGTCAGATGTACGACGATCAATAAAGGCCGTATCCACTTTTGCAAAATCAGCGTCGAAACCATCTGTTCCAAATTGTTGACTAAAATTCGTATTCCCACGATAGATTCTTGAACCAACGAGTAAGGTATTATTCAACTCTGCCAACCCATCATAAGAAATAGATAATCGAGTTTCATTACCAATATTTCGAAACTGTCCATCAAGCAAGTCCCTGTTAGACATTGGGTCAGGAAGATTGGGAGTCTCAAGTAATCCTAGTGAAGTACGCTGTGCCACTAGTCCAAATAATCGATTGTATAGCTTCACCTTATCAGAGAATCTATACTCAACCAACAACGCTGCAAGATTCCACTTCACTCTAAACCAATTTCTTTCACGATTTGACATAGTAGGATCAATTAGAAAATCTTTGTCTGTAAGCCCTCCAGCTTGTTGACTCAGATAGTACATTGATGTCAGGTCAACTCTTATATTCAGTTTGTCATTTACTTGATATTTCCCTGAGAAATAACCTCCAATTTGCTCAAAGTCAGAATTATCTCTCCATCCATCCCCTCGTTTATATTGAAAGTATGAGTAGTAATTTAACTTCCCAACTTGTCCATGCAAGCTGTTGAATGTATTAAAGAATTGATTGGCCCCATAAGTGTTCTCTGATTCAAAATTAAATTTCTTATCTGAGCTCCCTTCTTTCAATCTAAAATTAACCATCCCACCGAACTGACTACCATATTGCAAGGCTCCGGCTCCTCTTACTAATTCCACTTGATCAACTGCTTGCAATGGTGGAGTGTAGTAACTCTCAGGATATCCAAGCGCATCAGCACTCATATCGTAGCCATTCTGCCTAGTATTGAAGTTGGATGTCCGTTTTGGACTAAGTCCTCTCCCTCCTATATCAAGTTGGAGACCTGCATTATCACTTTCCCAGATATTGAGATTAGGTATCTTGGCAAATGCCTGCCTTGCATTGTTACCAGCCTTGTTACTTACTAGTCGATCAATGCTGATGACTTCTGTTTTCTTCCCTTCATAAAGACCACCATTCTCAACTGCCCTCAGTTGTCGAATACCAAATGCATCAGCATCAGAAGTGATAGAAATATCTGGTAGAACAACTGCCGATTCGATGACTTCTAAAGTGATCATTTGATTGACACTTTCTATTGATATCATCTCTGTCACAGGGCTTATATTGAGACCTGACACTAGTATTTCGTATGTCCTGTTCGCCTCAATCACAAACTGAAACTTACCATCCAGATCGGTAAATTGAACTAGACTTTCACTAGGTATCTGCACTGTGACTTCTGGTACCACTTGGTTGTCTGCGTTAACCACTTCGCCATATAACGTCACTGTATCTTGTGCAGAAATAACTCCACAACAATAGACAAGAATGATCGCCTTTATATACTTTACAACTCTCATTCTGCAGTCAATGGTTGTATCCAATTACTGTGCATTGGATTCTTGAGAGAATAGACATCAACAGTCTCATCTGTGAATACTTGACTGCGTCTTGCATTGAGAGATAGTCTACTCTTCACATAGACTTCAGGAGCATATCCATTCATCAATGTAAAGTTATCACCTATGTGTCGTGCAAATTGCAAGATCATATCGGGTTGTGACCTCATCTGTGCTTTTTGAAATGGCGTGAGATAACGATCTTGATCAACTTCTGCTCTAACATTGGTCTTGGGGTCATTGACAATAAATTCCGTCTGACCATTCTTCTCCATCAACATCACTCTCCAGCTAAAACGATAACCTCTTTCATTCCAGAAAAGATTACCAGGATATTGGATATAACGCAATGGCAGGTAAATTTGAAATGCCAAATAGCAAAGAATAAACCACGTAATCAGCTTCCTTCTTCTCGGATTTATTGTTTTATCTAAGTTGTCTGATGGGAATTTTGCTCCTAACAGATTGAATACTTTTTGATGCCAATCTGCTGAGAAAAAGATAATCGCAGATGAAATCATAATGTATGGAAACATCCCAATCCTTGGAAACAAGATTGCCGTCATCACGTGAAAGCCTATTACAAATACATAAGCAATGGGTCTAGTTTTCTTTATCCACAGGAATATCCAAATCGTTAAATCATATAAACATCCAGCCCAACTAAAGAGAAATGCAACACTCTTAAGATGCAACCAAGAACCGATAATCGGTAATTCATATAATCCAGGTAGCCAAGTTGCCAGAGGCTGGGCTCTCAACAACCAATCTCCATTCACCTTCGCAAGACCAGCGAAAAAGTAGACAATCGATAACTGTAACTTAAAAACACCAATGTGCCACCAAGAGCAAACTGTGGATCTTATCTGAGTAAACAGCATACTGTCAATCGAAAACCAATGATGTGCAGGTACCCACAACATCCAAAACAACAGCAAAGTGACTAAGTAATAGTGATTGAGATATAAAGTCTTATCTAGTAATTCCACATAGGTAAATAACAATAAATGAAGTCCTGTACAGACTCTATAAAGCAGACCAATCGTAATCCCAATAGCTGTCAACATCAACAAGGCAAAGACAATGTACATACCATTTCCAGACAGAGGTTCTAACCCTCTGATAAAGCTAAAGTGATATACCGGATCAATGTAAAATTCTTTAATCCATCCTTTATCCCAAGTTCTCAATGTAGAGTATAATAATACCAAACCAAAGACAATCCTGAAGCCTACAAGCGGAGCAATTGATACTCGCTTGAATAAGTGGTCTTGTATCTGTTGATAGGTTATTGTCATTCTTTGTTAAACACAAAAGATAGGCACCGCTCAATACAGTGCCTATCTACTTAAGTTTTCGTTGGTATTAATTCAATTGCTCAATCTCCATCTGTTGCCCCATCTGCATCTTGTACATTGAGCACCGGGAATAAATCAGATTTATATAAAGTGATTAAACCTTGTATGGCTTGATACAATTCGTCATCACCTGAGATATTTTCTCTACCTATGATGGCTAAATTAATCGCTGAAAACTGAGCAACTATATCTTCATGTATTCCTGATTGATCTCTAGCCAGCAACAAGTCATCATACCCTTGCCTTTGTGTGACATCAATTCCAAATCCAAGATAAATAGTCTGCATTTCATTAATACTTGTACTTAATAGTTGTAGTGCAAACTCACTATTACCATCGTGAACAGATTGATAATACGCCTCGATCTTTGTACTATCTGCAGGTATAGGGCTGTCATTAGGTCCCAATAAACCAATAGGAATACCCACCTTATTTTCTCTTACATGATCTTCTAAGTATATCAGTGATTTATTCAATTGTTCACTAATCGAGCTTCCCAAGGCTGTTCCACCATTATTGATAAAGTCTTCACGTAGTGCACCTGTCCAATCCTCTACTAAGGCATCCGCTCTTTTACTCATGCTATGGACAAGTTCATTGAGGAACTCCAGACTCTTAGGAGTAGTCAATAAGTAAAATCTCAGTCCACCCTCATTGTAGATCATATAGTCTAATGCAGGAAAACCATTTGCACGTTGTTGAGCCATATTGCTGAAGTTGTAAGACTCGTTTGCTATCAGCTCTTCAAGAAGATCAACATCTATTGGATAAAGATTGGTAGACTCGACTAATCCAGAATTAGCTGTTGCAAAATAATTGTGAACAGCAGCCGCTTGATAAGTCAAGTAAGCTTGACTATAAGCTTGCTCAAAGACTGTAACGTCAGCAGGAAGAACATCTTCATCTATCGATTCGATTGCTGCAACAAGGTTATTCATTGCGCTTTGGTAACGAAGCATAGCATTGATTACAATATCAGCTTGATTATCAAGTAGCTCCACAAAATCTTCAGAAGAAGAGTTGCTGCCATTGTCATCATTGGGATCGACACATCCTATGATAAGCAAGTGGCTGGCGATGATCAATCCAATACAGCAAACAATGTTTATAATTGGTTTCATACTTCTTTAAATTTGGGTCTTAGAATCCTGCAGTACTAAATCCAGGAAATCCTATGTCTAATCTTGATATAGCTTCTTGTAGTTGGGCATCAGTAACTTCCCATAAGTTTATCGCATAGATGCCATTCAATGACGCATCAGTACTAGACCATCCTAGAGCAATCAAGGCATTATGCACTTCAGATGAGGAGATTTGTCCTGTACTATTGAATGATAGTGAATAGATGAATGCTAAAGCTTCTGAGATATGGTGCAGTCGGTCTTCGACAGTAATATCATTGATTGCAGCATTCAGATAATGGTAACCAGCAGCAGCTATACCAGCTTCAACATAAAGCTTCACGTCTTGTCTAGCAGCCTCATAAGCTTCTTCATTAGTTGACTCATCACTAGGTCCAAATCCTTCTCCTGCTTTCAATATTGCTCTACCTGTAATGAATGCATCCATAGCACCTTCTGCGAGGCTGATGCCAAATGCTGATTCAGTCTCATCACTGAAGTCAAACGTATAGTTCGCTATAAATTGACTATCACCATTAGAGGTATTGTTAGGATTGGGATAAGTATTGGGGTTAGCCCCAAAATATCCAAATGCTTCATCCCATCTGTGTTGTCGGTCAGTACCATTAGAATCGTAATTTGACACAGCAGATTGGTTATTACCTGCACTATTCTCTGCCCCAGCCTGTCCAGGTCTTAGATAGTCGTCTACCATTTGATCATAAAATATGGCTCCATACAATCCTTTCTCTAGTATCTGAATAAACTCTAGGCCATTTGCATCAACGTGTCTTCTGCTTGTCCCTGTTGTGATCATTCCAGCTATACCATTACTTGCAGTTGCTGTGTAGTTATCTTGACTAGATTGTACAAGGTTGGTCGCGAGACTAGCAAAATCATCTGCTACAGATGTATTGCCATTATCAAAATTCAGCTCATCAATTTTCGACCGTAAGTCTGAGCTGCTATTTGCAGTATTTTGTGCTTCAGCACTTTGAAAACCACCTTCCATCGTACCACCTAGCTCCATTGCCTGAGCAATATCCCAATAGATGGGTTCATTCCTTGAAGAGTCAACGATTTCTGCAAGCTGTGCTAGTCTTCTAATCTGTCCAGAATAACTACCAGGCCCTAGATCGCCTGAAAGGTCATAATTCATCGGCACATCAATATTCCCAAGGTCAATATCAGCGAGATTACTTTCTAGAAATCCAGCAATATCTGAATCTACATTAGTATCATCATCACAACTTGTCATAGTGAAAGTAAGTGCTAATAAAGCGACTGTAAAATATCGAAAGTGGGAATATGTCATTGAATAAATTATAAAATAGGGTGTTTGATATCCGTTTCTACGGCAAATGTACGGTAGAGAATTGTATTTATTTAGACTAAGTCCAATTAAGTTTAAGAAATGTTAAGTAATCATTTTAGCTGTAGATCTTGTATAAAAACCACAATGATTCACCAAAGAATTACACACATATTGCGCATTCACAGTTATCACCCTAACAATCCCAATATTAGGTAAACACAATAGATTAATTTAGTGGACAAATCAGCAAAACACATCATTTTACAGCCTCTAATTCAATATGATATGATTGAATTCTGTATATTACATTTATTGTATTTTCCTAACCAAAGAATGACAAACAATGCTGAGGATGAACCACGTTATAGCTGCACTACTATTGTTCTTTACGTCTACTTCACTTTCCGGACAGTATCGAACGATTGATCCCAAGACATCTACTCCTGCAATATTCTTCAACCAACATCTTGATGAACTGGGATTGACGGCAAATGACGAGATGAAAGTCCTTAGGTCATTTACTGACAAGTATGGTTGGACAAGAACAAAGTATCAACAATATCACAATGACATCAAAGTCAAGGGTGCTGTCTACACCCTACACACTAAGAACGGAGAACTACTCAAAGGGAGCGGTATGATAGGTGAAAATATCAATATCTCTCAAGCTAGAAATGTAGATATCTCAGATCGTATACAACGACTAGAAGAAAGTTTTAAGGAAGAGGTCACTAGTGAGATTATTGATACGATTATTATGACAAGGGATTATCCAGAGCATAATGGAGAATACCAGGTTGCCTATGCAGTAGAGATAGAGAATCACAATCCAGCTGAACCTATTAAAGAGCATATCTATGTCAATGCCAGCACAGGCAAGATTATATATCGAGAAACTAAAATTCTACATCAGTCTACGCCTGCTGTCGCAAATACCAAATACTATGGACAGCAAGATATCATCACTCAAGAAACAGATGATGGCATTTATATCTTAAGAGATACGACTAGAGGTGCTGGAGTCATCACAGTCAATGGTCAGGATAGACAATTCTCCACTGAATATGGATATGGTGACTTCACTAATGATAGTACAGAGTGGACTTGGGATGGAACCTGGGAAAATGAAGTCAACACGGATGCACATTATTGTGCTTCTCGATACTATGACTGGATGGATGATTTATTCGGATGGAAGGGAGTCGATGGATTTGGTGGTGAACTCATCTGTATCAATAATGTAGTTGGTAAATTTTATGTCAATGCATATTGGAATGGAACTGCAACTCACTATGGCAATGGAGACTGTGTCAACTATGACCCGCTTACAACTTTAGATGTAGTAGGACACGAATTTGCTCACGGCTTCACAGAGTTTTCTTCTGGTCTCATTTATAGAAATCAATCAGGAGCACTCAATGAGTCTATTAGTGATATCATAGGTAAAGGACTTGAATACTACTTTGACTTCGACAATTTTGATTGGTTTATCGGTAGTAGATTCAGAACCAATGATGATGTTACTCCATTTAGGTCGATGAGTGATCCTACGGAAAGGTTTGACCCAAAGTTTTATGCTGGAGATTTCTGGCATACGAGTACTGGAGACAATGGCGGTGTCCACTCTAATAGTGGTGTCCTCAATTATTGGTTTTATCTCCTAGTAGAAGGTGAGTCTGGAACCAATGAAATAGATTATGATTATAACGTCCAATCTATAGGCATACAAAATGCTCTTGACGTTGTGTATGGTATGCAAGTTGGCTACCTTACTGAAAATAGTACCTACTTTGATGCAATGTATGCAACTTTAGAAGTGGCTTCAGAGTTTTGGGGAGAAAACAGCTTTGAATATAATCAAGTAAAAGAGGCTTGGCTCACAGTTGGTCTATATGAAGGTATCGACAACTATGACCTCTCTATTGAAATGATAGAGGAAGACATCAATCTCTGCCCTGGTGAACAACCAACACTTGACCTGATTATCAGAAACGTTGGAAGACTTCCATACAATACTGATCAAGTAACCCTAGCTTGGCGTCCAGAAGGATCACCTAACTATGAAACTACTGCACAACTAGACTTGCCATTCTTACCTGGAGATTCGATGATAGTATCTACACAATTAGATATCAGCTTGATACTTGATGACAATACTGATTACGATGTCTATTTAGCAGTTGATGAAGATCATCTACTTAATAACGATGCTGATGGCAGTGTCTATATCTCTACTAATGAAGGAAGAGATATAGTGGTTGAAGACATTGAATGGAGATACGACGACGAATGTGATGCAACAAGCGTTGAAGGCATCAGAATAGCACTATTGAATAATGGATGTGAAATGATCCCAGATAATGACACGTTGAATCTGGCTTTCCAGACAAGTAATGGAATTGTCAATATTACACAGCCCATTTGGTTTGACTTTGCACCAGGCAGATCGTCTACATTCAGCTATTGGATATTACCTGATGAAATCGACTTTAGTGATGCATCCAGCGTCATAGCAAGGGTAAATGGAGAGACTAATCTTGATGACAACTTTATTGAATTACCAGACTTAACTGCTCCAAATACTGTCTCAGATGGATATCTTGACGATATGGAGAACAATACAATTCCAGATTTCTTCATCACCGGTTCTATTTGGGCATCTACAGATTCTATTATTAATTACAATGGTAACAATGTACTTGCTATAGCAGGAAGAGCGAGCTCCACGTCATTTATAAACTGTCCTGACATCGCTGATTTTTATGATGGAAACTATCAGAAAAAGATGATAAACTATTGTTTAGATGCGACTGGAATGGAAAGTCCAGAATTTAGATTTGATCTACTATCAAAGACTAGATTGTACGATGCTAATGCGGATGTCCCCTTCCATACGATGGTCTATATAGAGATACCGGGTGATGAGCCATATATTATAACAACTACTCAAGATGACGTCTGGGAAAAGCAAGTCATTCCTCTCCCTGTAGATTTCAATGATGAATTTGCCATTACAGCATTTGTCCTTGCTGGTCAAGCAACGTTTGAATTACCAAACTTGGAAGACTCAGATTATCTCTTGTTTGATAATCTTCGCTTAGTTGAAGAAAGCGTCGTTAGCACAGAAGAAGAACAATCTGATATTGTACTTAATGTATCACCAAATCCAGCTAGACATCAATTACAAATTTTAGATGTCAATGTCATTGATTCTTATCAAATTGCCAATATGAATGGCATAATTGTTCAAGCAGCTGATTATGTACCATTCAAGTCAATTGATATCTCTACTATTCCTAACGGAGTTTACATTCTCACTGGCTTTGATAAGGACAGACCGGTAGGCGCAACTAAAATTATCAAAATAGAGTAAAGTCGAACTTAACATATTAATAATATGTAAGAATAACGGAGATTCGAATTAAGACAAATCTTTGACCTATGAATAATAAAGATTTCAGGATTCTTATCGTTGACGACGAAGAAGATATCGTAGAGTTACTCAGTTACAATCTTAAATCTGAGGGTTATGTTGTCGGTACATGTCAAAGCGGCCAGGATGCATTAGACCAATACAAAGAGTTCAATCCTGATTTGATCATTCTGGATATTATGATGCCATCCGTAGATGGTATTGAAGTATGCCAGACCATCAGAGCATCTAGTAGTAACTCTGATATACTGATTGCCTTTCTGACAGCTAGATCAGAATCATTTACCCAAGTAGCTGCCTTAGATGCTGGTGGTGACGATTACATCACTAAGCCGATCAAGCCAAATGTTCTCAAGAGCAAGATCAAATCTATACTAAGAAGACATCCTAAATCTGCAAATCAAGCAGAGGTTGACGATCTAGTCTTTGATACATTTAGAATCAACCTTAATAAGTATTCTATCACAATAGATGGTAAAGAAATCAACCTTCCGAAAAAGGAGTTTGACCTACTTGCGTTGCTTGCTTCAGATACTGGACGAGTATTCAAAAGACAAGAGATATTGAATCGTGTATGGGGAACAGATGTTGTGGTTGGTGATCGGACCATCGATGTACACATCCGTAAACTCCGAGAAAAAATAGGAAGTAAATATATCTATACCCTGAAGGGAGTAGGCTATAAATTTAGCATTGACTAATGAATTCTTCACAGTACGGAGCAAGAGAGGTTTCACTTAGCATATCAGCACTATTGACTGTGTTGTATATGATAGGATTGGGTATGCTCTCCTACTTCAGTTCCTCTGTCAATGTATCTTTCCCATTAATATTAGGCATAGGTGTTGGAATCTTTGGAATATCCTATTTTATCATTACCCAGTTTTTAGAACGATTCATATTCCGTAGGATAAAGCTCATCTACAAGGTGATCAACAAATCTAAGTTGGGTGATAATCCTGAACTCTCTAATAAAGATTTCTATAAATCTAATTCACTAAATGAAGTGGACAAGCAAGTTGCCTCTTGGGCAAAAGAGACCTCAGATGAACTTGAAACTTTAAAGAGTCTTGAAAACTATAGACGTACCTTCCTCGGTAATATCTCTCA
>CALISO010000030.1 GCA_938041445.1 uncultured Saprospiraceae bacterium | reverse complement strand
CGTTGAAGTACTTGGTGATGATGAGGTAACTGGTGCAAAAGTTAGAAATAGAGTCACAGGCGAAGAGTCTGAAATCAAAGCAAGTGGCTTCTTCGTAGCTATAGGACACAAACCTAATACAGGCATATTCGGGGATTGGTTAGAGAAGGATGAGACTGGATATCTGATCGTAACTCCCGGAACATCCAAAACAAAGGTCCAAGGAGTATTTGCTTCGGGCGATGCTGCAGACAAAGTATACCGTCAAGCAGTTACTGCTGCAGGAACAGGATGTATGGCTGCACTTGATGCGGAGCGATACTTAGTTGAACAGGGTGTTATCTAAAAAAATGTGCTTGGGTGACTGAGTGCTTAGGTTACGAAGTGCTTATGTACTTAGGTCATTTTGTGTTTAAGTCTTGTCTTATCATCTGGAGTCTGTTGTCTATCTTGAACTTGATACTTGTGCCTATTCTTGAACTTCAAAAGTCCGTCGTCTATCTTTCTTGCTAAATGGATACGCTATATTTGAAGCGTAAGAAACTCGTAATGTTAAGTCGGGAAAAAATATATAAAATTCTAATTGGCTTGCTCATCGTGACTACATCCTTTGGTCAAGTTGTAATTCCTGCTAAGATCATAGTTAAGGAAGGAGACAATATTGCTGGGTCAATAATTACAAATGTGTATAACCCTGTCTCAAATGAATTGGAACAAGTAGGTTTTGCATTTAGAATGTCTAATCTTAATTATGGAATGTGGTATGGATACGGACCGATACACACTCATGCTTCAGATCCTGCTCTATCTGGCATCGAACATTATTCTGGAATTGGGAACAACGGAAATTTTATATTTAGTTCTTCATACTTAGGAAATGACGCTGTCTATGATCAAAATGGATTGATCACATACAAGACAGAACAAGCAAATGGTTTTGATATGGGTGTAACGACTACATTTCATTCGAGGCCATTTATGATTGGAAAAGATGTCGCTTATTGGATTGCAGGATTGAATTTTTCTAGAGGAACAAGTACGGAAGAACGAGCGCTTTATACTATGTCGGATGGCGGATTGCCTACTCCAGTTTATCATTCTTCAGGTTCCAGTGTTGGTGGTTTTCTAATTAACAGTTTAGATTTCGACTTCTATGTAAGTGACAATAATGAGCATCTTATTCAAGTCTTAAGTCTCAATACTGGATCAGGGGCTAATGATAGTGTGATCGCTTTAAATGGCGATACTATACTTGTGAGGGAAGGTTTTCCTTCTTCTCGCCAAGGTCATGAATGGGGTCATTTTGATTTTGTTCGTGTCAATAACAATGGCGATTATTTATTTAGTGGAGATACAGATGGACCCAACATAAGCGATGAATTCATAGCGCTAAATGGATCTATAGTTATTTTTGAAGGAGATGTCTTAAACGGCATTCCACTAACAACTTTTTTCGTTAAAAATATAAGTATCAATGATTTTGGAAAGATCGTTTTTCTAATTAACGCTGATGGAATAGATAGACTTTTTGAAAGTGATATCAACGACGTAGCTGGTCACGCCAAACTTATAGCAAGTGAAGGGGATACTATAGATATTAATAACGATGGGTTGGGCGATCATGAAATTTATGATTTTAATACTGATCAAGGTGTTGGTCTTGATCTTTCAGAACACAATTATGTTTTTACTGACATAGATATAACTCCATTAGGAAGTACTTCTCGCCTTGAAGCTATAGTTAGATTCTATATGGATTGTCCAGAACTTATTACAATCAAGAACAATGCTGGAGATATCAATGGATCCGTTCCAGTGTATGCAGAGGCAGATGTTATTTCGGCCAGCAATGTCATCAGTAGCGGCGCTAATGTAGGCTATGATGCATCTACCTCCATTCATCTTTTGTCTGGTTTTGAAGTGAGCGATAATGTTCTCTTTGAAGCTCGTATCGATGGATGTGAAAACTTGTCAGGACCTATAGATTGATACTGGTTAGAACTTGATCTTTACTCTTCAAAATTCTGTCCTCTGACCCTGTGTGTTTGGTTGCCTATCTTGAACTTGATTCTTGCGCTTGACACTTGGACTTCAAAATTCTGTCGTCTGATCCTCTGTTTTCTGTTGCCTATCTTGAACTTGATTCTTGCGCTTGATTCTTGATCTTCAAAGAGTCTGTCGTTTGATATCTGCAATCTGACCTCAATTTCCACATTAACCCATTAGCAAATTAACTCATTAGCCCATTCCTATTTTCTCCCATTAGTAAATTAACCCATTAACTCTTACTTTAGTTACATGAGAGCTATATGCAGTGTCTGGGTATTCTTATTCATGATTTCAGTGGTACAAGGTCAAGAATCCAGACGTGCGTCAGCATTCAAGAACTTTCAGTCTTTAAAATCTCTTGCTCTTAAAAATAGACCTGCCGGTCTACAAGAGACACCGTATAAAGAAATAGACGGGACCCCTTATTACTTTGAATCAATAAGTATGGCGGATCTCACACTGAACAGTGACGAAGTAATAGAGCAAGTCCCTATGCGTATAGACTTATATGCAGAGGAGATGATAGCTAGGGAAAGCGACAATACGCTGATCTACCTTGATGCTAAATACTATAAGGAGATATCCATCAAGAAAGGCGATGAGACGTTTGTCTTCAAAAAACTCAACCCTGAAAAGCCAGAGGCCTTTTTTCAAGTACTTGTCGAAAGTGAAGGGCTGATTTTCCTAAAGACTAAGTCAGTAGATCATGTGGAGATGTCGATGATTGTCTCTGGCCAACGTCAAGAAGTTAATAAATTCAACCCAACTGAAGAATATTTTCTCGTAAGAGATGGAAAGGTGACTGATCTTAGTCTCAAGAAGAAGAAATTCTACAAGAGCTTCTCAAAGAAGGAACAGTCGAGAATGAAGGCATATGAAAAGTCAGAAAAACTGAACCTTAAAGAAGAAGCAGAATTTGTGGCCTTGATCAAGCATCTTATTGCTCAAAACTAAGAGACTTACTGGGTGTTATTATAAAAGTTATTAGATTAGCAACTCATCGTCGTTATCAGAAGAATTATATCATGAAGAAGTCATATTTAAGCATAATTGCGTCCCTGTTATTGATTCTTTTAACCTCTTGTGGAGGAGATAAGCCATCAACCACTGCTGGTTCATCAAAGGCACCGAAGAAAGAAGCAACCGCCTCAAGTGGAAGCGATGCTGCTAAGCCAGTATCTAATAGAAAGGGAAAGTTAATCTATAAGCAATACTGTCAGTTATGCCACGGCGCTGACGGAAAGTTAGCATTGAGTGGAGCTAAGGATCTTAGTATCTCTACTATTGACATGGCAGAACGAATCAATCAAATCACTAATGGAAAAGGGTTGATGACTCCATACAAGGATATACTTAGTGAAGAACAGATAGAAGCTGTAGCTGAGTATGTTGGAGAACTACGCAAGTAACGAACAAGGCGGTTTTGCTCGCCTCAAAGCATTCAGATTTTATATTGGAGTTGTCTTTTATATAGGCTGCACTGTTAGCCTTATTGGACA
>CALISO010000029.1 GCA_938041445.1 uncultured Saprospiraceae bacterium | reverse complement strand
CTCATAATACGAATATAATAAAATCGTAATATGTCTTCAGCAATTTAGTATTCAAGTATTATATTTTAGATGTTGACCCAACGGATGTCTAAATTTATTCGTCTTTATAATCAGATGTTAGTTATATCTAGCATACATTATGTTCACTTTTACAATACAAACAATTATGAAAAATTATTCATTATGTATCCTTGCATTCATTTTCTTATTATGTGTTTTTGCTAGCTGCAGCAAATCTTCTGGAGGTGAAGTTAAGATCTTTGATGATGAGGCTACTCAATTATATGTGACCAATGTTGACGAGCAAAGGTGTCCTGCTGATGCTGTCTGTGTTTGGGAAGGGTATGCATCTGTAGATATGCGTATTGAGAATGAAAGCGAGGCTGCAACATTTACACTGAGTACAATTGATGTTGCTCTTGAAAATGAAAATCTCACCGTCGATACAACTATTCTCAATACAACAATAACTCTAGAATCACTATTACCAATCCCAAACATCAATCAAATGTTAGATGTAGAAGAGTATACTATCACAGTGCAAGTTGAGTATTAATTCTCAAAATGCAAGTTGAAATATTCCGATAGGAACTTGACTTCTGAGTTGGATTGAGTTAATTTTGGGTGATAGCGTATTCACTCAATTCAATTAACTTATCCCTATGAAACTTTCAGAAGTAACGTCTATTCTTGGTAATCTCAAGACCCTCAATTTTCAATTGCCAGATGGATCGTTTGTACCGTCTCACTTTCACGTAACTGAGGTAGGGAAGATTACTAAGCAATTTATCGATTGTGGTGGGACACTTAGAAATGAAGAAGTCGTAAGTTTTCAACTTTGGAACGCTGATGATTATGATCATAGGTTGCACCCAGAAAAATTGGTCAATATCATCAAACTTTCACAAGAAAAATTGAATATTGGTGATCACGAAGTAGAAGTTGAATATCAAGGGCAGACTATCCAAAAGTTTGGACTGGCTTTCAATGGTGAGGCATTTGAGATGACCACTAAGCAGACTGACTGCTTAGCTAAGGACAAATGTGAAGTGCCAACTGAGAAAGTATTTGTATCACTAGGCGATTTGGCTGCTGGACAAAGCTGCACACCTGGAGGAGGTTGTTGTTAGAGCACTGATTTTAACCTTTAATAACATCAACAATTCCATCTTGAAACTGGATTTGTAACTCACCTTTCTTAATAGATTTTGCTGTAACCTTAGTCTTGCCACCTTGACTAGCGATAGCATATCCTCTTTTTAATACAGACTTCGGATCGTAACTTGTGAGCAGTGTATCTACATTGTTTAACTGTTGGTGTAGTGTAGATAGTTTATGCTTTGTAGAGCTGTGTATCGTATGTTCTAGCTGCTTTAGTTGCTGCTCAGCTCTTAGTACACGTCGCTGAGTAAGATAGTTGAGAGTCTTAGATGCTGTTTCGATTTCATTATTCTTTTCCTTGAGTTTGCCCTGAGCTTGTTGGAGGATACTAGCAAATACAGATAAGCATTCTGACTCAAACATCAATGTTCGATCTATGATGAAATTGGCAATCGCTGTAGGTGTTTTCAGAGAGGTATGAGCTACTAAGTCAGCAATTGATAAGTCAATCTCATGCCCAATACCTGTAATGACTGGAATAGTGGATGTTGCTATTGCCTCCCCAATTTTTTTACTGTCAAAGAATGATAAATCTAATTTTGATCCTCCACCTCTTGTAATCACGATACAATCGTATTGTGTATAACCATTTTGGATCTTATAGAGAGCATCACAAACATCGGACTCAGTATTAGCTCCTTGCATAGCTGATTGAAACAGCGATACTTGATACTTGTATGCATAGACATTACTGCTCAATTGGTTAGTAAAGTCGATGTACCCAGCTGCGGTTGAAGAACTAATGACCGCAACATTTCTGATTGTCTTTGTCAGTGGTACTTCTTTGTTAGTTTCGAATAATCCTTGTGCCTTAAGCTCGGATATAATCTTCTGCCGCTCCATCTCCAGATTGCCCAGAGTGTAAGATGCGTCTACATCGACAATTGATAGGCTCATCGAATATCGCTCGTGAAATGTCACTTCAACCTTACACTTAATCTTTATACCTTGGGTCAGTATAGAGTCATATAGGTCCTTGAGTTTCTTCTTGATGAATAGGTTTGCCTTGTACCATATCGCTGCTCTAGACTGAGCCACAATAACTTGAGTATCTGGATCTTTCTGTACGAGATCGATATAGACTTGACCTCTGACCTCACTTACACTACTGATCTCACACTCTATCCATATTGCTTCTTCAAAATTAAGAGCAATAACACGTTTGATATAGTTATTGAGTTCGAGAAGAGAGTAAGCTTCCATATGGCTTAGTGAGTTTTAGCACAAGATAACCACTCTGTATTCTTCTACTACATTTTCGAAACACAAGTTGGACAAGTCCCAGCACTATCACCTTTCTTGATTTGAATACCTTCAATTTTGTCTACCACAAATTTTTGGATGAAGGCATAGTGGTGTTTACGATTATTTATATCGATCTGATGGTCCTTGTAGAGTTCTCTGATGGTAGTGTCATATTCTTGAGTGCCCCAACAATTTGGGCATAGACCTTCAGGTGTTGTTCCGATTGTTGCTTCTGTGCTTTTTCTGAAAAACTCTGCAATACTTTCAATAATGTTCATCTCTTTAAATTTTCTAAAACTACGCAATGATACTACAGATTGTTCGATTTATAATAGTTAGATTTATACACAAAGTGCTTGATTATATTAATTGTGATAGGTCATAAGATTGCCGCATAATATCGATGAAATTTAGACATCTGTTCTACTATTAATTGAGATCTATGTTAGTAAAATTCATCCTTGAGTATTTCCCAATTTATCACATTAGACTAACATGTTTTAATATCCAATCTTTCTTCTCGTTGAATCCCCATCAATAAATTGTGTCAATTGATCTTGGTATGTTTCAATGATCTTATTATGCAGAAAATCAAAGAATGGAATGAAGTCCCATTCTTCAGACTTTTCAACTTTATGCTCTAGATTATCATCGCCATACTTCAAGTAGAAGACCCCATTTATATCTCTTCGTATCAGGATGTGCAGGAGAATAAGCTCTTGAGGTAGAGTCTCAGGTGCCTTACATACAGTCAGACCTATGCCAAGTTGCCACAAGGAATCTGGTCTAAGCGAAATCGCATTAATTATTTCAGGATGAACAAGTGTGAATTCATTATTTTGTCCAATGCTATAGAGTGAAAATTGAGATTCTGGAATTTCGAAATATGACTTCAATCTATCAACCATAGCTACAGCAAATACATGGCTTTCATCTCGAAAGTCCTCAAAATCTGATTGCGCTTTTGAATAAGCCTTACAGAGCTCTTTAAATTTTGTCATTTTCATATCTCTAATGTTTTTATAGGTTGAAATGGTCAATGATAGTTATTTGATTCAAATGACTACATAATCACGCCTTGTAATTACTCATACTACTGATAAGTGTTGGACTTGTTCAGTTATTCAGCGATAAATTTGAAACTTTGTTCATTAGTGTGCTTGTAGTAATGTCTTATTTAACTTTACTATCTTGTTTCAGACTTCTATCAAAGGACTCAGTTTACAATAGAATTTTAACAAATAATGTTGAATATGGCAAGTACGATATTACCTCCAACTCAATTTGAGACTGATGTCTCTGAGCTATCTAGAGTGTTTAATCTGCAAGTAGAGAATCAATATCACATTGGAAATACGACAGCAAGGCAGCGACTAGATAAGTTAAATAAATTACACAATCTGATATTAAAGTACAGGCCCCAAATCAAAGAAGCACTCTACGCGGATTATCGTAAGCATCCTAGCGAAGTGGACCTCACTGAGATCTATCCTATTACAAGTGAACTCAAGCATACCAAAGCACATCTTCGGTCTTGGATGAGAGGAGAAAGTGTCAAGACTCCATTTGCTATGATGGGATCAAGTTCTAGGATAAAATATGAATCAAAGGGGGTAGTGTTGATAATTTCACCTTGGAATTTTCCTGTGAACTTAACATTCGGGCCACTCGTGTCAGCAATTGCAGCGGGTAATACGGTCATCATCAAGCCATCAGAAATGACTCCTCACACTTCCTCGTTGATGAAGGAGATGATAGCTGAAGTATTCAATGAAAGTGAAGCAGTGTTAGTTGAAGGTGGGGTAGAGACATCAACTGAGCTACTAAAGTTACCATTCAATCATATCTTCTTCACTGGTGCTCCGAGTATCGGTAAGATTGTGATGAAGGCTGCTGCCGAGCACCTCTGTTCTGTAACACTTGAATTAGGAGGTAAGTCACCAACAATTGTGGATGAATCTGCCAATATCTCAATGGCAGCAAGACGGATAGCTTGGGGCAAGTATGTCAATAATGGTCAAGTGTGTATTGCACCTGATTATCTCTACGTTCATGAAAGTAAGCTTGAGCAGTTTATTACAGAGTTTAAGAAGCAAGTAAAGAACTTCTACAACAACGACGCAGCTAACGAAGTATCCTATGCACGTATAGTGAATCAACGACATTACAGCAGGATTAAGGGCTACATAGATGATGCATTAAGTAAGGGTGCTAAGATAGAAGTTGGTGGTACATTTAACAAAAGTAAGGACTTTATCGCTCCGACATTGATGACCAATGTTGCTAAGGATTCTACTTTGATGACTGAAGAGATATTTGGACCTGTCTTACCTGTCTATGGATATGCTAGCGTAGATGCAGTGATTAACGAGATCAATGCAAGAGAAAAACCACTGGCGTTATATATCTACAGCAAGAAGCAGAAGAATATCAATCACGTCATGAACAATACTCGTGCAGGTGGCACATGCATCAATCATAATGCTGCGCATTTCTTCAATTCCAATCTTCCGTTCGGTGGATCGAATAATAGTGGGATTGGCAAGGCACATGGTTATGAAGGGTTTAAAGCATTTTCAAATGCTCGTGCAGTCTTTCAGCAGCACCTGCCAAATGCACTTGATTTACTTACACCACCTTACAATGACTTTAAACAGCGATTGATTGACTTGACTATTAAATGGTTTTAAGCCAATCCTTTATTTTGTCATGGTTTACCTGGTCCTACAGTTGCTTTGCTAAACCATACCTCGGCATAATCTCCATTAGCATATTGCTTTTGGATGTCTCCTCCGTAAACTTCTGCGCCAGTACACCAGACCATATTTTTTGATGGATCTTTTCCATTAGTCTGGTTGTAAGAGCCTTGCTTGAAGTACATATCCTCTCCTGCAAATCCTTCTGGTCTCTCTACTCCATCTTGACCCATAGGGACGAAAAGTTTCTTTGTCTGATCTGGAATGTGAGACTTCTCGGTGTATTCTGATTTGATCAAGTTCTTTGTAAAAGTCTTGGATTCGTGACCTTCAGAAGAAAAATTAACTGTCATTATACCTTCGTACACATTGATCTCATAGCTCCATTCTTCTCCTAGTTTGATACCATCTTTTGGTTCTGCAGGATATTCATTTGGGCTTGAACCAATATTTGCCATATCATCACCCCATACCGCATACGAGTAATCCCATCTTCCAGAGTTACTTTCTCCAGCTGTATTGATTTCATAATTCCAAAAAACTGATCCTTTCTCGTGTCCTGGATACTTCTTGTAAAAGATCTTGATTGGCTCGTTCTCATGTCCGTCAGCTCCGTGTATCTGACCTACAACCACAGAATATGACGCTGCTACTCTTGCATCACCAGAGGTAGATACATGTTGTACCTTCAGTGTACCAGTCAGGTTGCCGCCTTCCATTGCCTTCCAGTATTTCTTTTGGTGCAACTCTGATCGAGTATTACTAGAATTCTTAGATGTGACACCACTATTAGGAGCTTTGTACACGATGTAGTCTTTACCACCTTCTTTTGCTGTGTAGAAGAAGTCATCATTTTTGAATCCAACAAGCTTGCTAGATTTAGATCCATCTCCGAGAAGCACTTTGAACTGATCCATAAAAGGAATCACATCACTCGGGAACATCTCATTTTTTGCAGAAGCTGAAGAAGAGTCTACAGACTTAGACTTAATTTCATCAGTAGAATTAGATTGTGAATTTTGACAACTAGACAGCAAAAATGTCTTACCGATTATAATTGACGCAATTGTAATTATGGAAAAACATTGCTTGGTGATAAGATTCATAAAATGAGTTTCTATTGTTATTGAATTATAGTTTTAAAGGTATACTCTCTACGGCTCAAATATAGACAATCAATCTAGTCCGAAATCTGAAGAATATCATTTACTTAAATAGTGTAGCACATTTTTCGATAATGATCTCGCATATCATCCAACTTGAGTTGATTGTGGAAAGAAGAGTAGGCAAGATAGGTCAGTAAGAATCTAATATCTTTAATCCAAGGTGGTAAATAGACGGGACTTTCTAATAAACCTAGTTCCTTGAAATGTACCATCTCTCCTAGATCTTCAATGTTCAACTTTCCTACGAATAACAATGGTAGTAAATCTGCTCGACCGTCCCCTACAACTGTCCTAAGGAAGTTATGGACATTGAGTAGACCATCTAGATAGACAATATCCTTAGTGAATGGGGCACCACCTGTAATCAATCCTCCACGACATACTCTGCGGGCATTTTCGAAGGCTTGCTCTTTGATATCAGTTTTGGTTAGGTAAAATCGATAAAGCTCTATAAAGTCAGCACCGTCAATAGCCATCTGAATTGCGATGACCCGATCTGATAATCGTCGCAAGCGATCTAGGTCGAGATTACCAGTAATGTATTCTGCAAAAACAGCAAGACCTTCTTGGGTTTTAGTTGTGCCGGGATGACTCGCTGATAGAATTTTTAGGTGAGGTTGCTTGTAGCCATTAAGTGATGTGGCAACATGGACAAAGGCTTCATGATGTACCAGCTGATTTAAGTCCATATCTGAAAAAGTTGCACCTTCTCTGATTCTGATCCTTCTACGACCCGCGATAACTTTAGAAGATACTTCTGTATCAATGATCACTTCTGGAGCATCATCGCCAAACATCTCAGTGACTTCCTTTAAAATCTTGGATTGCATTGCTGAAGCATCAAATTCAGCTTGACTAATCGCCCCAAGGTCTAGCTTTTGAATATTGATATACATCTCTTCAAAATAGTTCGCTAGGTCAAGAGTTGTATTATCCTTGTCTGGCAACTTGGCTGATGGGCAACCATAGAGTCGCTCAGAGTACGTATAGAACTCCGCAGTACCTAGATTTGATAACATTAAAGCGCTATCCTCTAATACTTGAGCAATCTGATTTCCCCAATTCTCAAATCTAAAACCGGTTGGTATTTGCTTACGAGCAATCTTGACCTTTTCCAGTGTCTCAGTGATGTCGATCTTTGGGTAAGTTACCTGTGGAAGTGCATCAGCTCCTTTGCGGAAAAAATCCTCTCTCACACTACTTGGCCAACTGATATTTCGCAATATCCTGATGGACTTAGAAGCATCATAAAGATGATCACTAATGTTGATGATGTGTTCTTTTTCGGTCATACCCATTATAGCAAAGGTAACGATAAGTAAAAACTACAAATCTCAATTATTTGTAAAAGTTGGATATTATTAAACTATTCATACTTGCTTGAGAGTTACCTATTTGTAAGGGCCATTTTGGTTATTACAGGCTTCAGTGATTTAGATATATTATGATTAAGTATTTGATAGGCATTAGTATGTTGGGATTGTGTTCTTTTGGTTTGTTTTCATTCGGTAGTGGGGATTTTCCTTACACTGAGTATTGGAAGAAGGTTGACACCTATCTAGCCAAGCAACAGCCTCAATCAGCGCTTGATGTGGTCTTAGAGATTTATGATCAAGCCAAAAAAGATGAAGCAGAACCTCATATTCTTAGAAGTATCATCACTCAGAATCGGATTGCAACGATGATAGAGGAGGTTGAGATTGCGGACATTATCCAACGAATGGAGGCTGATATAGAAAGTGTTACTAATCGTCAAGTCCAGGCTTGCTTACAAAGTGCGACAGCTAGTATGTACTTGTATTATCTCCAACAGAACTATTATAGACTTAACGATAGGATTACCTTAGGCACACTACCCGAAGATCAATCTCTATGGTCAATCCCAGATATTGAGGCTAGAGCAGATGAGTTAATGCTATCTTCATTAGACTTGACAGATGTCAAAGATCGTAGTCTCCAGGATTATGGTTTAGTTGAAGAAACCGATCTCGATTTCATCTCACTACATCCATATTTGATCCAACAAGGCATCTACTTCTTTCAAAATGACATTTCTTATATGTCATCTGTTGTAGATGAAAGCATCATAGATCAAGCAACTGCATTTAGACCAGTATATGACTTTGTAAAGGACAATATTGATAGCAAACTACAGAGAGCAAGGCGAAAGGACAATGTGATTATCCTGTACCAAAAACTACTCTCATATTACAAGAACGAAGTCTTTATTCAATCGAAGATGGATATCCAGCGATTGCAATACGCAAGACAGAAATATTTGCAAGGGCAAGAATCTAATGTAACGACTGACCTTTATACAGAGTCACTAGATCGTGCATATGCTACTGCGAAAAATGGCGATCAAAAAGCAATTTATGGATACTATTTGGCAAGTGCATATATGCAAATAGGGGATAGTTATGCACGGAATTACGATGCTGATTACAGTGGCTTCAATCTCAAAGCGTACAATCTTCTTAAGACCTTAGCTCCAAATGATAAAAAGATAAAGAATTCGATTGATGGACTTATCTATCAGATGACAATTGCCAATATCGAGTTAACGATAGATGAAGTGGTGGTTCCAAACGTTGACTTTCCTGTCAAAGTGGACTTCAAGAATGTCACTAACCTACATTTTAAGCTTACCAAACTTAACGTGGATGAGTACATTGAGTATTTTATCAATTACGGTCAAGATAAAGATAAGAACAGAAATGCCCTCCTTAGAAAGCAATCAGTTAGAGAATGGACTGTAAGCCTTGATATTGCTCAAGATTATCAACGACACAGCACAGAATATGTGATGAAAGGTCTCGAATCTGGCCAATATGTGTTATTCATTGGAGAAAATGCCAACTTCAAACCAGAGAATGGACAAACTGCGAAGTATGCATTATTCCAAGTCAGCAACCAGCATCTAAGAAATTGGACAACTATAGAAGGAAACACAATCCAGATTTTGAACAAGTCAAAAGGCAACCCACTGGAGAATGTCAATGTCGAAATCACTGAAGTATACTATGGTAATCAAGATGTGACTCAGTCAAGTACCACGTTAACTACGGACAACGCTGGTAAGATTAAGATAAACTCATCAAAGAAAAATCGAAGAAATCAACGTTTGTTATCTACGATTGGTGAAGATAAACTGGTATCACAATTCTATCCAAACAACTATTATGATTCTTCTCGATCTAGAGTGCAAGCATATACATTTATGGATAGATCAATCTATCGTCCTGGACAGACTGCTAAAGGGAAAGTCTTGCTAATCAATTATGACCAAAAAAGTAAACCCAATATTCTATCTAATACAAGTATCGAACTGATCCTTAAAGATGCGAACTACCAAGTCATCAGTACTAAGTCTATCGATATTAATGACTCTGGAGCTGGTGAATTTAGGTTTGAAATTCCGAGTTCTGGTCTCAAAGGGAGGTGTACGATTGAGATAAGCCATCAGAATTCCCAAGTTGCTTCAACCCATATCCAAGTAGAAGAATATCGGAGACCCACGATCGAAGGTCTGATTGATTCTTCATCAGACTATAAGAAGCTAGGTGACACTGTAGATATCTCTGGTATCATTCGATCAATGTCTGGATTTCCTTCGCAAGGAGCCAAAGTCCATTATACGATCTCTGAGCAAGCCTACATTGTATGGAGGGGATGTGGGTGGTCATCAAGATGGTATCCGCCATATCAATCAGCGGCTAAGGTCGTAGGATCTGGTCAAACTGTTACTGATGAAGCTGGAAAGTTTACAGTGTCCGTTGGGACAGACACTAACAATATGAAGTCTTATCAAAAAGGTAAAACGTACATCATCAGATTAGATGTGACAGACCAAGGAGGGGAGTCATTGAGCCTGACTAAAACTATCCACTTGACTCCAGCGATCTACAGGGTAAAGCATACAATTCCACAAGTCTTATCTCTTGATACAGATTTTAATAAATTGTCAATTACTGGGATCAATTTTGATAATAATCCTGTCGAAGTCAATAGTAAGATTCTTATCAAAAAGTATCTGGTCCCTTCTGAATACTTCAAGAATCGCAGCTACAAACTTGATCATCTACTGTACACAGAAGAGCAATTTCAAGGTTATAAGACTTTCTTTCAACCATCGAGTATTGAGGAGTCTTTTGATCCATCCTTTGAGATGATGACAGTTGATGTTGGAGATCTACTAGAAACTGTTAAGAATTTACCATCAGGCGAGTTTCAATTTGAGATAGTTGCAGATTATGAAGGTGAAGAAGTCAAGCAATTGCACCGTTGTCTTGTTACTAAAGATGATCGAGTGTCTCCAAGTAAGTTACTCTATACTGACGCTAATCAACAACAATCAGAAGTAGGTTCGACATATAAACCTAACCTTTTATTTCACCCTGAAGTAAGTCAAGTATATTATTTCAAGCTCCGCAAAAATACAATCATCAAAGAAGGTTGGCTAAGTAGAAAAGAAGCCTTAAAGCTGCAATTCAAGATTGCAACCAGTGATCAAGGAGGGTTTACCTTACACTTCTCTGCAGCACTAAAAGGAGATGTTGAGAATGTCCGTATCAATGTCGATGTACCATATGTTGATACCTATGCGAACCTTGACCTTAAGCTTGATAGTATATTAATGCCGGGGACAGATTATAATATAGATGCGATAGCCACTGTAGATGGCAAGCCTTTGAAAGATGGCAACGTAACCTTGGTAATGTACGATGCAGCATTAGATGAAATTTATCCTCATCAATGGTCTGCTAGCTTTTATCCTTCCTTTTATTCCAACCTCTACTTCAGTGATATAGGAACTGGAAGGGGTCAGGTACATTATATTGGAAGATATCAGAATAACACAAGATATAATTCATATATACAGCTAGAAGTAATTCCTCGTGCCCAATGGTATGGCATTGCCCATCTATCTGGAAGAAACATTAATTATCTATCTGCAACAAGATCTGGTGCATCACCCAGAATGGCTAAGACGATGGATGCATCAGCTCCACAAGCAGCAGAGATGGCAGCTGACACAAATATGGCAGAGAATACTGCTACTGGATATTCCACAGCACAAGATGACGATAGCTCTATCGATACTCCGCCAGTACCTCGTTCAGATTTTGGTGAGACGGTGTTCTTTATCACTGACGGCAAGATGGACAATAAGGGTGAATATTCACTTCCATTCAAGACAAATGATGCACTGACTAAGTGGAAGGTACTTGCTTTTGTTCATGATAAGGAGATGCGATACGGATTAGCAGAGAAAACTATCAGAACAAAGAAAGACATCCAAATCATCCAAACACCAACAAGATTACTCTATGAAGGTGACAAAATTGAATGGCCAATCACTGTCCAAAACAGTACAGATAGGATAGTAGAAGGTCAAGCATCAATTTCGATCAAGTCTTATCTCACTCAAGAAGACATCACTGATCAGTTTATCACTGCAGATGCAGATGTGTCTATGTCAATTGATGGGATGGGAAGCCAGAATCAAACTTTTAGACTAGTCGTCCCTAACAATTTTAAAGATCAGATAGAGATCGTCACAGCATTTAAGAGTAGTATTGGTAGCGATGCAGAGGCGAGGGTAGTACCAGTTTTGACTACTGAGCAGTTTTTGACAGCAGGTCATCCAATATGGGCTGGCCCAAATATGTATGAAGAACTTATCATCAATCCATCGACTGACCAAGAGACAACTTCGTTGAGAATTGAGTTGGTGTCAAATCCATTTTGGTTAGTTGCAAGAAGTTTCCCGATGCTCAGTGATCGCAATATGAAAGTCTCTACTAATGTATCAGAAAATATATACATCGAATCAGTAGCGAATCAAATTGTGACTGACTTTCCTTCTGTAGAACGTGCATTTGCCTCAAAGGCTATCACCTCTGAGAAGACCGGTCTTAGTCGCAACAACGATGTCAAAGTCCAAGAGTTGAATTCGACTCCTTGGGTGAGGCAGTCAGCTAGAGCTGAAACGAGAACTGCTGATTTTGCCAAGTACTTTAATGCCAATGAGTCTACAGAACGTCTCAAGCAACTCAAGGCAAAACTCAAGATGTTTCAAAATGGTGATGGCGGATACAGTTGGATTCAAGGGGGGAGATCATCATTATACACGACTCAGCGAATCTTGTTGGATTTAGCTAGACTATATGAGATGACTATTTCAGATCAGATTATCGTTGATAGAGCCTCAACCCAGCGGGCACTTGATTATATCGATTCTGAAATCAGAAAATCCCGAAAGAATTGGACTAAGGATAGTGTCAATATGTTGATGTTACAAGATCTATACCTGCACGCCATATTGGGTGATAATTATCAATCACCTTCATATCATAAACAATGGTTATCTACACTTGAACAGAAATGGTCGAACCTGCAGATTAATGAGCAAGCACTAGCTGGACTTATATTTTTAAAGGAGGGAATGAACGACAGTGCAACAGCTGTCAAGACTTCGCTTGAAGAAAGAGCCATTACTAGAGATGATGGCACGATCTTTTGGAGAGGGATTAATGAATACTATGCCTACACCAATGCTTATGGTACTCAGGCATTAGTCATTTCATTTATGAAAGCGGCTGAGGCTGATGCAACACTTATAGACTCGGCTGTACAGTGGTTACTTGCTAATAAGCGCAGTAATGAATGGTACAATGATCGAGCAACTGCAGATGTGGTACAGATGCTTTATAAAGTTTATGGCACTGAGATGTACGAAACACCTAATATTGTTATAAGCCTTAACGGAAATCGATTGGATATGGAAAAATCTTTGACATTCCATACGATTGACCTTGAGCCTAGAGATTATTCAGGAGAGTTATCAATCACTGTGAATAATGGAGAGCAATATCCCGTATTTGGAGGAGTTTATCATCAATTCTTTCAACCTCTTGAATCTATCAAGCAGCATCAGTCAGGAAAGAACCTTTCTATAAAGAAGTCTATTTATGTCAAGCAAATGAAGGATAACAAAGTCATCTTTGAGCCTATAGCTGAGGGAGATGTGTCAGTAGGCGATGAGTTGACGATTAGACTTGAGATTGAAGCATTTGATAGAATGCAATACGTGTATATCTCAGACGTCCGTCCAGCGAATACTGAACCAGCAGATAGGATCAGTGGACACGATTATCGTAACGGTCTCTATCTTTATCAAAGTCCAAGCGACATAGGGCAAGAGTTTTTCGTACAGACACTTCCTAAAGGGGTACATACACTTGAATATAGTGTGAAAGTACTGCAGAGTGGAGAGGTGAGCAGTGGTCTAGCAGAAGTACAGAGCTTCTACGTCCCAGAATTTTCTGCCTATGATGTCGATGGTAAGGTGAAAGCAGGACCTTTGTCGGATGATTAAGATTGTCTGTAGATGATTATGGCATCAATGAAACTAGAGTGCTTATACTTGGGTTATCAGATTAGAATATTTTTATCAATAGAAACAAGAAGTAGTTATGGACGTAAAATCAAGAGCTAACGAGATAGTCAGTAATCATATGTACCTAGCTGTTGGGGCTGGATTGATTCCTGTCCCTGTGGTGGACTTTGTCGCTGTGACTGGCATACAGTTAGATATGATCAAGAAATTAGCTAATCTTTACCACGTAGATTTTAAGAAGAATCAAGCAAAGGCTATTGTTTCTGCTTTGACTGGAGCGGGTCTTGCTAGACTAGCTGCAGGTATGACTAAGGTCATACCAGTGATAGGAACAATCTTAGGTGGAGTTACAATGTCAGTACTCTCTGGAGCATCTACTTATGCAATAGGCGAGGTGTTCAAAAACCACTTTTCATCCGGTGGAGATATCGTAGACCTAGATATTGATAAGTTCACACAGTTTTATAAGGAGAAGTTTGAACAAGGTAAGTCTATGGCTAAGGATATGGAGTCAGATCATAGAAACAAAGAAGGTAGCTCCACAGAAAACTTCGAAGAGGTAATTATCGCAGATATGACAGATGACTTACCAGATGAAGCTCCTATTACAACAGGAGACAAAATCGAAAAACTACAACAACTAGGCAAGCTACTTGAAGATAAGATTATATCTAAGTCAGAATTCAAGCAAATGAAAAAAGACCTACTTGGGTAACCCCAAGTAAGTCTTTGTAGATTGTGTAGATGTCATTCGCTTTTAATTAAACGAAATATCATCATCTAAGTCTTCCAATAAGTCTCCAAGCGAACTGCCAAACGAAACCTTGTCAGTCATATACGACTTAGAGATAATGTCGATTGAGGCCATACCGTGCAGAATCAATTCCATATAGTAATTATGGTAAGTTGCATCTGGTGCAATATCCTTTGCTAATTCACTTAGGCCTGGCACGTCACTTAAGGCTTTCTTATACTCTTTGTCTTTATCATTGAGTAGAAGATTGATAGTATTACCCGCTTCGAAGTAAGTGTAGATGATTTTGTAATTTCTATTTTCTTGAAGTTTTTTAAAGTCTTCAATGAGGTACAAGAAGTTCTCTTTGATTGCCTCATTGATTAATTCCAGTGCTAAGTTGTAGTGACCCTTTTGTTCACCTTCATAGACTAGTTCTACTTTTCCAGTAAATGACTGGATAATACCCCACATATCTGATATCCTAGCTTGTGTCTTTTTCTCATTATTCTGAATGAGTCTGAGTTCGGCGCTACTATACAGATTTTCATAGGCAGAGATAGCCAATCTCGCAGATACACCACTTTTATCATCGATATACTCCGAGTTCCGTGCTTTATCTACAAATGTTTCTATAAGGAATAATAGGTCTTCAGTGACATCGATTGCTGACTTTTGGTCCTTAGAAATATTCGCTTCCTGTAGCGTAATCTTTGCACTGTCTTCAAGATTAATCGGGTAGTGAGTAAGTATTTGACTCTCGATTCTATCTTTTAGTGGAGTGATGATGCTACCTCTATTAGTGTAATCTTCTGGATTAGCAGTAAACATAAACATAATGTCCAGAGGTAATCTCAATTTAAATCCTCGTATTTGCAAGTCTTCTTCTTGTAGGATGTTAAATAGTGATACTTGAATTCTTGCTTGCAAGTCAGGCAACTCATTCACCACAAATATTGACCTATGGGCTCTTGGGATTAGGCCAAAGTGAATCACTCTCTCATCAGAGAATGGCAACTTCAATGTTGCAGCCTTGATTGGGTCTACATCACCTACTAAGTCAGCGATACTTACATCTGGAGTAGCCAATTTTTCTATATATCTCTCAGTTCTATGTAGCCAACTTATGGGTGTCTTATCTCCTTTCTCACCTACCAGCTCTCTTGCAAATACTGAGATTGGTTGCATCGGGTCGTCATTGATTTCTGATCCTTCTACAACTGGAATGTACTCATCAAGAAAGTTTACTAACATTCGTGCAAGACGAGTTTTGGCTTGTCCTCTTAACCCCAATAAGAGGATGTTATGTCTACTCAATACTGATCGCTTTAAGTCAGGTAGAACCGTCGAGTCATATCCGTGAATTCCTTCGAATAACGGCTCCTTTTTTTTCATTTTAGCTAGTAGATTTTCTCTTAGTTCTTCTTTAATAGACTTGGGAGAATAGCCTGATTTCTTTAGGGCACCTAGGGTGGTAATTTTTGGTTTGCTCATATATTTGTTTTTCCTCCGATTTGGAGAATAGTATTAAGTAGAGTTAACGACTCCTTTTTGATTAAGTTCTTTCTTATTGACGATTTTATCGTTAAGGTGTGTCGATGAGATCAATTTGAATGCCATCAAGGTCATCGGTATCCTTAATATCAGCAATCACCCTGTCCAAATAAGTTGCCTTAAATTTAACAACAGTCGCATCTGTAGTGGAATATGGACAAGTCAATATCAAACTTGGACTTACACCAAAATCTGTCGTATCGATATCAAGTTTAGCATTTTTGATGACTTGCATTACCTTACCCATTAGACTATAGTCAAATGCTATCCTGACTTGTCCCATCCTAGTTTTAGTAAGAATGTTAGCTTGTTTAATGGCTTCCTCAGTGGATGATTTGTAGGCTGTGATCAGTCCACTAGTACCTAGCTTCGTACCACCAAAATATCTAATCACGATACCACAGACATTTGTGAGTTCGTTTTTGATTAATTGACCATAAATAGGTTTGCCAGCAGTACCTGAGGGCTCTCCATCATCATTAATCCGATAAACTTCTCCTTGATATCCCAAACGATAGGCATAGCAATAATGTCTACTTTTTAAATGGTCTCTTTTGACTTGACTCAAGTGTTCTTGGAATGTATCAATAGAATCAGTAGGCATTAAGTAGCAGATAAACTTGCTACCCTTAGCCTTGTATTCACCACTATAAACTTGATCAATAGTATGATAACAATCTATGTTGGGGATGGACATTAGCTATTAATGATGCGGTCCGCACTCTTCATTACCTTACTTGCGAGAGACTCAGCAGCTTCACTACTGCTCGATTCAGCATATACTCTGATGATTGGCTCAGTATTAGACTTTCGTAAGTGCACCCATCCTTGCTTGAAATTAATTTTGAGCCCATCAACCTTGTTGAGTGATTCATCTGCATACTCTTGCTCAAGTGACTGAATCAATTTATCAATATCTATCTCAGGCGTAAGCTGAATTTTATTTTTGATAATCGTATAATCAGGATAAGATGCTCTGATACTTGATAGTGATTCACCACTTGTTGCCAATTTAGATAAAGTGATAGCAATACCTGCTAAGGAATCTCTTCCATAATGTAAGTCACCAAGTATGACTCCACCATTCCCTTCACCACCGATGTTAGCACCATTCGCCTTCATTGTATTGACTACATTTACCTCACCAACAGCAGATGCATGATAAGTGGTATTATGTTTACTTGCAATATCCGCTAAAGCACGCGTTGAGGATAGATTGCTTACAGTAGTCCCCCCAATGATTGGTAGAAGATAATCAGCGGCCAACACCAATGTGTACTCTTCGCCAATAAGTTGACCTTTCTCATCAATCAAGGCTAATCTGTCTACGTCAGGGTCGACGGCAATACCAAGATCTGCACGATACGTTTTCACGCTATTGCATAGATCTATGAGATTTTTTGCCAAGGGTTCAGGATTATGCGCAAAGTCTCCTGTCATATCACTATTTATCAAGGAGTACTTACAGTTCAGTTTGTCTAGTAATGGCGGAATACTCATTGCTCCAGTACTATTGATACAATCGACCACTACTGAATAGTTTTTAGCCTTGATCGCATTCACCTCTATATAAGGTAGAGAGAGGATGGCATCAATATGTCTGTCTACGGCATCTGGATCTTCAGATACAGTACCTAATGAGTCCACATCTGAGTACTCCCAATCCTTAGTCTTGATACTTTCCAAGATTGATTCACCTTGTGCCGCAGAAATAAATTCTCCAGTCCCATTTAGAAACTTCAGCGCATTCCATTGTTTAGGATTATGGCTTGCAGTGAAGATGATGCCTCCTTGAGCATTGTGATGTGTGACAGCCATTTCAACTGTCGGAGTGGTACTAAGACCAAGGTCTATGACATTGACCCCACAAGAGATTAAAGTGTTTATAGCTATCTGAGAGACCATAGCCCCAGATATCCTGGCATCTCTTCCAGTGACGACCGTAGGTATCTTCGTTTCTTGTTTTAACATAAATGCGTAACCTGATACACATTCTACAATATCAAGTGGCGTGAGGTTATCAGCGTATCGACCGCCTATTGTTCCTCGAATACCAGAGATCGATTTGATCAATGTCATATGAACAGTATGATTTGGCTAAGTAAAAGAAAGATGAGTTTAACAAGCCTTTGGAAGGTAATTGGTTACTCTATCCTCCAGTTTCCTTTCTAAGTTTTGAGATTTGAGATGCCCATAGGTCTGACTGTAGGTCTTCTTCACCTTCATCACAGTAGTCTGTAATCTCAAGGATTGTCTCATTTGTGACTCCAGACTTATACATTCTGAATTCTAGATGTTCTCCGTCCTCAGAATCTTCCCACTTGAATCGTAGTCTTTCAGCTTCGATATCATCTACGAGTTCAGCGTTTTCTTCATCACCGTCCCATTCAAAGACAAACTGGTCACCAGTGATGTCTACAGAATCACAAAACCATCTGACTAGGCATTCAGGAAGAACGAGAAACTTATATAAGATTTCTGGAGAAGCTCTGAAGATAAATTCCAGATCAATTTTGGATCTTTTCATGTTTGTACGTGAGGGTGTTTTAACTAGGCAATCATCTGATGCCCACAAATAAAACCATTTTATTTTATAATATAAGTTCCTTTGAACTATTTTTGTTCCTACATCATTTGAAAAGTTGTCGTATTTTTGTCTTCCTTAACAGAACAATGAATCCAACTTTAGAATATAGTTTCTAAAATAACCACTACAAAAGACCTTGATATATGGGAATGCGTCAGCTGAAAATTACCAAATCCATTACAAACAGAGAAAGTCAGTCTCTGGAAAAATACTTACAGGAGATTGGTAAAGTAGACCTATTGACTCCAGAAGAAGAAGTGGATTTAGCCAAAAAGATTAAAGCTGGAGACCAAGATGCCCTTGAAAGGTTAACAAAGGCAAACTTAAGATTCGTCGTATCAGTTGCTAAGCAATACCAAAACCAAGGACTCTCTTTATCTGATTTAATTAATGAAGGTAACTTAGGACTTATCAAGGCCGCTCAGCGATTTGATGAGACTAGAGGATTCAAATTTATATCGTACGCTGTATGGTGGATTAGACAATCGATCCTACAAGCTCTCGCGGAACAATCACGTATCGTAAGACTACCGCTCAATAAGGTCGGATCACTTAATAAGATTAATAGAGCATTTTCAGAACTAGAGCAAGAGTTCGAGAGAGAGCCCTCTGCAGAAGAATTGGCTGATCTATTGGAAATCTCTGCTGATGAGGTATCAACTACCTTAGGCGTTGCTTCAAGACACGTATCTATGGATGCACCATTTGTTGATGGAGAAGATAACTCACTGCTAGATGTGCTCGAAAATGGCGGAACGCCTAGTACTGATAGTCAACTTGAGTATATGGACTCTCTTAGAAGAGAGATTGGACGATCACTCAATACACTATCAGAACGACAAATGGATGTTATTAAGCTTTATTTTGGTCTAGGTATAGAGCACCCAATGTCTTTAGAGGATATTGGTGAGAAATTTGGACTTACCAGAGAAAGAGTAAGACAGATTAAAGATAAGGCCATCAATAAGCTAAGGTCAGCGAGTAGAAGTAAATTGCTTAGACACTACCTCGGTGAAGGCAAATAGAGATATCCTCTATTATTAATTCTTCAAGAAATACAAACCTTTATTTCTGGGTACCTTTTTGTATCGGATTATCTATGTCGTTAGGCGTATTGATAGGGTATACATACTTCAGTAAAGATCAAGGTCGATTGATTCGATATGGTGATGATAGCACTCAAGAAAATTATGGTGTAGGAGAGATTGAGACTGTGATCAGCCTCATAGATAAACGATACCTCAATAAGATTGACCGTAAGAAGATGGTTGATGCAGCTATTCATTCTGCATTTGATCAACTGGACGTCTATAGTAGATATGTTTCACCGGAATTCAGAGAAGGTGATGACGCAAGCCTTTCAACAGATTTTGTCGGTATTGGGATTGAGATGTTTCAAAAAGGTGATTCCATCCACATTACGCATTCTATCTATGATGGCGATACAAGAAAGGCAGGTGTTAACGAAGGAGATGTTATACTCGCAGTAAATGGGAAGTCAATGGTAGGAGATAGTATCACCTACGATATTCTAAGAAATGAAATTGTATCTGCAGATAGTTGTCTATTGACCTTTCTAGATTATCAGACTGCTGAGGTAAAAGATGTGACTCTAACCAATCGAACTATAGAGAATGATGATGCTACTATTCACGGAATGTTAACCGATGATGTAGGCATTATTAAAATAAAGCAATTTAATTCTAGGACTTATGAGCAGTTTATGACTTCTCTGGAGAATCTAGACAGTATGTCTCAAGACCTTAATCTCATCATAGATGTACGTGACAATCCAGGAGGATTTCTCCCTCAAGTCACAAGGATTCTTGATCAATTGATATTTGAGAAAGATCAACTAATTCTATCTACAAGAGATAGAGATGGTAATGAAAACGAGTACTTCTCTAAGGCAAAAAATTTCTTCAAAATTGAAAATATTGCCATCCTTGTCAATGAAAATTCTGCAAGCGCCAGTGAGATATTGGCAGGAGTTGTTCAAGACTTAGATATTGGGATTATCGTAGGACAGACAACATTCGGTAAAGGGCTGGTGCAAGAACAATTTGATCTAACTTCTGGAGGAAAGCTGCGGTTAACTGTGTCATCTTATCACTTGCCAACTGGTAGATCTATTCAAAAATGGAAAGATATAGGTATGAGTAATGAAGACTGTGATAGTCTACCCATTGATCATTTCAAATCATTAAAGTATAGAAGGACACTCAGTCAATGCAGCGGAGTAATACCAGATATTGTCATTGATGATTCAGCTTGTCAAGCAAATTACCTTGATCTTACGTTAGCATCCATACAACTACTTGACTCTCATAAAAATGACGATCAAGAGTTAAGTAAACTACTAGCTCAGAATAATATCTTCAATTTGGATAGCTGCATCGATAGTTATCGTCAGGATATTGAATATATGATCAATCGTAGAAGCATGGCAGACAGTGAAGCAGCCTTTTTACAATTGAAAGAAGAGAGTATCGTACAAGAAACAATTGCGTTGCTAGGTCAACCTCTACGGGAGGTATTAAGCCAGAAATAGGCTAGTTGTCTACGTTCTTATAAAGACGAGTTCTCCATCCTTATCATATTTGGCAATAACCGATAACTCAGAATATTTCTTGTTCAGAATACTTACTGGATAGGCTGGGATAAAATCAACACCAGTTTTAATTGCATTGGAGATATCTTCAAATTTCTTAGGATAGTCTTGACCATCTAAGCAAGCTCTTGTTGATATAATTGGATGTCCTAGCTCTTCAATAATCGCAACACTTAGTGGATGTTGGGTTACCCTGATCCCAATCGTACCGTCAGAGGATACCAAGTATGGAGGTATTGTTTTTGATGTATGGATTAAAGTGAGAGGTTTTTTGTGCAGGGATAGCAAAGTCTCGATCCTTGGATGCATCATTTCGATATATCCATTAAGCATCTCAATCGAGCTTACAAGCAAGATGTATTGGTGATTCCCTTCAATTTGTTTGAGATTGGCGATTTTTTGGACGGCACTTTCGTTAAATGCATCACAAGATATTCCCCAGATTGAATCAGTTGGTATCAAGGTAATGTCTCCAGATTTGAGTCGTGTGACAATGTCGTCTATTTGGTCAGGCAGCATCATAGTTACAGAAAGTATATATTAATTAGCTTACTTTGAATGATGTTAATCAATAAGTGAGTTGATAACATACCAAACACCTTTTTGATTCGTATTATTATCATCTTTTAACGACAATTAATTGTTTACCCAAACTTCTATGAATTTTAGCTTAAAGATTATTTCAAGTTTTTGCTTATTCGTGTGCATCACATATGGTGTTCAGGCAGCTCATATTGTTGGGGGGCAAATGACATATGAGTGTATTGATCCCGACCCAACAGACAATACTGTCATATTTGAAATCAGAACTACGGTTTTTAGAGATTTAGTTTCCGGAGGAGCAGAACCAGATCCAGATGCTGATTTTGGAATTTATAAGGAAACAAGCCCAGGTAATTGGGTATTTGTGGATGATATACCAGACCAGAACTTTCAAGATAGAACTGATATAGGATTTGATGATTCAAATCCATGTGTTGACATACCTGATAATGTTGGGACGGAAAGATATTCCTATGTATTCAATGTCGCCTTACCAATTACTGATTGTAACTATATGATTGCATATCAACGATGTTGTCGAAACTCTACAATTAATAATATTCAAACCCCAGGGGATACTGGTGCAGCATTCTTCATTGAGATCACTCCACAGGCACAAGTTTCATGTGACAATAGTCCAGTGTTTGATGAGTTTCCACCAATATTTATTTGTCAAAATCAATCATTGCAAGTAGATCACTCAGCATCGGATGCGGAAGGAGATGTGCTTGTATATAGCTTTTGTCCACCTAAGTCAGCTGGTGGCACAGATGGGACAAATATGTCAGGTGGTAATGCTACTTCATGCACAGGAGTGACACCTGATCCATCTAATTGTACGCCACCATTTGAAGATGTAGTGTATTTAGACCCATTAAATACCGTCGGTGGATTCACTTGGGCTGAGCCTTTGGCAGGTAACCCCACAGTATCTATCAATCCGAATACAGGATTTATTACTGGAGTACCAGAGCAACTTGGCCAATATGTAGTAGGTGTCTGTGTTCAGGCATTTAGAAATGGTGTTCTAATTAGTGAAATTGTCAGAGACTTTCAATTCAATGTTGTGGAATGTGACCCTGTGGTTATTGCTAATTTGGCAGGAGCTGAGATTACTGGTCCTAAGCAATTTTACTATAAATTATGTGGTGAGAATGAACTAGACATCGAAAATCTAAGTATCCAAGAAGATAAGATTGAAACCTATGAGTGGGCTATCGATATCAACGGAATTACTGATACGATAACTACTGAGGATGCATCTTACGTTTTTCCTACAGAAGGGCAGTATACTGGAACAATGGTTCTCAACGGTGGTTTTGAATGTACAGATACAGCGTTTATCACAATAGATGTCTTTCCTGGTACTTTTGCTGACTTTGAATTTGACTATGATACTTGTGTCCCTGGTCCTGTTAATTTTCTTGGTGACTTGAGTATGACTCAAAGTGCAGGAATTGTCTTGTATAATTGGGATTTTGGAGAGCCAGATTTGGATACATTTTCAACGATGCAGAATCCGGAATTTGAGTATCCAACTCCCGGAGATAAAGAGGTGACACTCACTGTCACTGACGTAAACAATTGCGAAGCATCAAAGACTATTAATCTTCCATACTTTCCAGTTGCGGAGACATTAATAACAGCACCTAGTAGCTTTATAGGCTGTGTACCGGCAACGATTCAATTCGATAACCTTTCAGATCCTATTAATGAAGACTATACCACTATTTGGACCTTCGGAGATGGAAGTACTAGTGAAGAGTTATCACCTGCACATCTTTATGAAGTAGAAGGGACGTACACAGTAACACTAGAGGTGATTTCACCAATAGGTTGTGCTAATGATCGGACTTTCAATGGATTAATTCAAGTGAGACCAAGTCCAATTGCAGATTTTGAATGTACACCTGAAGAATTCAATACAATAGAAAATGAGATATTTCTATCTGATAGATCCACATTTGCTGAACGATTGCAATGGATCATACCTGGTGTAGGAACTTCCGATCAATTGAATCCGACTTTCACGTTTCCTGATACCGGAATCTATGAGATCAATCTTGTAGCTATCCATGCTAGTGGATGCCCAGATACAATGACTAAGATCATTGATGTAGCTCCTTTGAATGCCATATATTTCCCTAATGCCTTTACACCTAATAATGATGGCAAGAATGACGATTTCAAGCCTGTTGGATTGGTAGAAGGCTTTGTCGATTATAAGCTTAATGTGTGGAATAGATGGGGAGAGTTAATCTTTGAAACTGACAATCTTTTCGATGGATGGGACGGAACAAAGAATAACCAAGGTACTAACTCTCCAGAGGGAACATATATCTACACTTACAACTATTTATCGGGTCGAGGGGATCAAGTTGAAGGGCAAGGAAAAATTATCTTATTGAGATAATTTATTATTCAATTTATTACTACCTTTGCAGTCGCAAAAAATACTACGTTATGGAACTATTGAATTATATACACGGAGAGTTAACTAAGGTTAACGAATTCCCTTCTTTCAAAGCAGGAGACAACATTACTGTATCTTATACAATTAAGGAGGGAGCTAAGGAGAGAGTTCAAAAGTTCAAAGGTGACGTTCTTCAAGTCAAAGGACAGGGTGCTACTAAGACATTCACTGTTCGTAAAATATCTAATGGCATAGGTGTTGAGAGAATATTTCCAATAAACTCACCTAATATTGCTGACATTGAAGTGAATAAAAGAGGTAAGGTCAGAAGAGCTAGACTTTTCTATTTGAGAGATCTTGTAGGTAAGAAAGCTAAGATTAAAGAGAGAAAAGTATTCAAATAAGCTTTCGCTAGTAGACTAAGACCATCGTTCTACCTCGTCTTTATCCTTAAAGTAATTATAAGACTCAATTTGTGATCTGAGCTTTCCCACTTTACTGTTGGATTCAGTTCTGTATTCGTTAGTCTCGTTATTTGATACGATACGAGCTTTGACGTTGTCAGACCATTGCAGCTCCATAATTTCTTTGACTGTCTTCTTGACTCCTTGATCATACAAAGGAATCATAGTTTCATATCTATGTCTGAGGTTTCTGACCATCCAGTCAGCCGATGATAGATAAGTCAGTTTTTCACCTCCATGATGAAAGTAGTAGATTCTTGAATGTTCCAGAAAGCGGTCTACAATGCTAATAATTTCAATATTATCACTTATTCCTTTTACTCCAGGTACAAGAGAACAAATACCTCTGACTATCATCCTAATCTTTACACCTGCTTGTGAGGCTTGATATAGCTTTTTGATGACGCGTTTATCTTGGATGCTATTGAGCTTTAGGAAGATTTCAGCCTTGTTGCCTTTTTTAGCTTGAGTAATTTCATAATCTATGTAATTGTCAATTTTACTATTGAGGTTATGTTGTCCTACTCCTAAGTGAATAAATTCTGAAGTTATTTCCTTACGATTCTCTAGGAAGTTTAGTAGTATTTGAGCCTCTGATGTCAATCTCTCATCACTTGTGAAGAAGCAAAGATCTGTATATAGTTTAGCAGTATTTTCATTAAAGTTTCCTGTGCTAAAATATGCATAGTCAGTTTTTACACCATCGACCTCCGTGGTTATTACCGCAAGTTTGCTGTGTACTTTGAGACCAGGCATACTATATCTCACTTTGATACCCTCTTGTTCAAGTTTCTCTCCCCATATGAGATTCGCTTCTTCATCGAACCTTGCTTTGATTTCTATAAACACAAAAACTTTTTTGCCTTTACGAGCACAATTAATCAAAGCATTCATAATCCTTGACTTCTTCGCTACTCTGTATTGGACAATAGAGATTTTTTTGACAAATGGATTGTCAACGGCATCTTCAAAGAACCTTATGACAGATTCATAGCTTTGATAGGGTACATGAATGATGTGATCTTGTTTAGATATGCCTGAGTAGATAGACTTGAGATCTTCAAGTTTACCGTAGGGAAGAGGCTTGAGGTCCTTGTCCTCAAGGTTGTTCAAGCTAAATCTTGGAAAGCCAAAGAAGTCAGAGTTGTTATGTTGTCGACCTTCTGGTGATAGGTCATATTCATTAAGATCAAACACTTCCATCAGATACTTAAGCATCTTTTTTGGGATTTTTCTATCATATACTAGTCGACTTGCTACACCAACTTTTCGTTTTTCAAGGCTTTTTTTGACCTTTGTTATTAGATTACCTGAATATTCGTCGTCGATGTAGAGTTCTGCATCTCTGGTCAACTTGATAGAATAAGCTCCCAATATTTTGAATCCAGGGAATATCATCTTGGCACATTGCCTTACAATGTCGTCAAGGAGAATGATCTCTCTGTTTTTAGATTTACTGGATGGAATGACTACGAATCTTTCAGTCTCAGGTGATGGGATTCGCATCAAGGATACTATAGTTTTTTTGTCTTCTTTATCCAGAAGCTCAAATGCTAAATAAATCGATGCATTACTGAGGAAAGGCTTAACCTTTTTCTTCAGTAAAATGATTGGTTGAATAAACGGTTGTAAAGTGTCCTTGAAATATGACTCAATAAACTCAATTTGGTGATCTTTCAAATCTTCAATCTGCCTTAGATAGATATCCTCTTTCTCTAAGTCTGGAATGATTGATTCTTCAAATATTTTTGTAAACTCTTTTTGATGGTCTTTGACCATCTTTAACAGTTGAGTTAGGACCTTCTCCGGTTCAAAATTGAGGTTTTTTGCAGTCTTTTTACCTGCCCTTACGATGTTTCTGTGGTTAGCAACTCTCACTTTGAAGAATTCACTAAGATTCGAACTAAATATGGCGAGAAACTTTATCCGTTCGAATAGTGGAACTCTTGGATCTTTTGCCTCTTGTAGAACTCTGTAATTGAATTGTAACCAGCTGATATCTCGGTGGCGTATTGGGATGAGTTTTTCCATATGGTAAGAGGAGATTTTTGGAATTATTCGACAATTTACTCCATTTTTTTACTCTAATCTTGTAGAAGCAAACTTTTTGTACCTTGCATTTTTTATTTAATATATGTGAAATTCATATATCAAATATCTTACAAAACAATATCGAAAACAATTAGAACAGGACTAGATGAGACAAGGCCATAAAGGAGAGTATGATTTACTAAATGTCATATATAAGAATGATGATCTAAATATCGGTTATTTTAAGTCAGACGATATAGATATAGTCGAAGCTAGGAGTTTGATGCTTGACCGTATACTAAGACTGGTGCCAAAGATTGCTAAGAAAACTAAGTTTTTAGTTGCTGGGAGTGGTCATGGTAGTACAGCTATGTCAATTGTGGATAAGCACTTATGCAGAGTTGATTCTGTCACCACAGATAAGTCTTCGATTGCACCGCTAAATAAGGAGATAGAAAAGAAAGAATATCAAAAGAAGTTGTATCCGCAACTCACTGATACCATTGAAAATCTACCCACTGAAACCGATAACTATAATGTTCTTATGTCTCAAGAGATCATCTCTAGAGTAGAGGATAAACGTAAGATGTTCATTGTGTACCATGCAAGTCTTATGGCTGAAGGCAGGTTAGTAGTTACTGATTTCTTCTCTACAAGCGGACTCAAGAAGGATGGGCATGAGTTGTTTGGTTATGAAGATTTTTCTCTTTGGACCGAATTGGATGCAGAAAAGTTAACCGACAAGTCTGGGCTACAAAAGGTATATAGTAAAGACTTCAGTCCTGAATTGATAGGATATTATACTCATCTTATTGAAGTAGTCAAAAAGAATACTGCTAAAGTTGATAAGAAGCTCGGTAAGGGCAGCGCTGATAAACATATAGATATCTACGAAAAGAAGATTAAGCTTCTAGAGAAAGGCACTGTGAAGTGGTGCTTATTCGTCTATCAAAAAATTAATGTGTAATTCTTAGGTGAAGAAGCTACCTCATATCCCACATAGGGTTTCTCGCTTCTTAGTCAATGTTTCTTCTGACAAGAATTCACTGATTACAGACCCAATTAAGTCTACTCTAGGCTATATATTGGTTGACTATGCATTGACCCTTATACAAAGTGGACGCAAAGTATCAGTTCATATTGATGATGCTGAGATTCTAAAAGGAATAAAGGCAGCTTGTTCATCTCTCAATATAGACTTGCAGTATTCTGAACCTTCTAGAGCCTTAAAAGGAAACTGGTCTGATGATTTCTATCCATCTCAGAAAGCAATCAAACTTGGTCAACAATACCTAGTTCTTGGCGAAGAAATAAATAAAAAATCTATACTCCATACTTTGATGGATGATGGTAGCAGCACTTACCTGCCAATACATCAATTATTAAGGAGTATTCCATTTGCCCTAAGGGAGCCCATCATTCAGGAGGTGGAAAGTATCCAATCTTTTATGGTTGGCTTGCTAGATTATGAATGGCTTTTTCAACATATAGATGCCACAGATTATAATCAACAATGGTTAAATGAAGATTTGATTCGTCTGAAGAAGGCCGTAAACAAGATTGAAGAGAATGTCTCAAGAGTAAAGGCACTTGGGTTAACTGATGGTGAACTAAAGCGGCAGAATAATAAGACTGGCGACCCACAAGTTCTCCATCTGTTCTCGGCCAAAGTCACTTATCAAGAGGAGTTGAAAATGCTAGAATTATTGCGCATATCCAGTGATAAGAATCCTCTAAATGCGGCACAATTAATTGACTTCCTTGATCAACAATTGATAGATGCTCGACAAGTACTCTATGTCTTTAAAGATCAACAGGTTTTGAATTGGTTAGATGCTTTTGTTAATTGTCATCCAATAAGCCAAGAACTAATTCGACTATTAGCCATCTACAATATTCATACACCTTGGAGTGGAGTGTTGCAATTTTATATTGCTAGTGCTTACACTCAGAGGATAGACTATTCTGCAAGTCAAGTTGCTTATAGGGATGCATTGTTCTATCTCAGGTCATATATCGGAAATCTAAACGAAAGATTGTTCATTTCTTCAGATGTAGATATCAGTGGCAAACACGAAGAGTTTGTCTATATCTTACCAGTTAATTTTAGTCATTCTACTGATAATAAAGTCGTTAACTATCAAGTAGCACCAAGTTCTACAAGATATCCTCGTCTTGATGGTATGATATTCAAGCAAAGACTGACTGATACTGAGCTTGTTCACAATGCTAGGTTGCTGTCGACTGTACTAGCTGATAGACTGCCACAAGTATATATCTTTCTTAATAAAGAGCATATTTTGATTTCTTCTAGGATTCTCTCAGATAGTTATGTGTTGGATTGGTTGCACATTAATGAATTTGAACAATTGACTATTAATTCAATGAGTGATAGCTTAATGGAGTGTTTTGTAGATCAAAGTAGGACAACACATATCATCACATATGGCTACCTACTCGATGTTGAAACAGTGTCTGATTGGATATTCCAAACTCAGATTATAGAGGCTATGCAAAGACTGGGTCTGGGTATTATTAATGTCGAGTTAACTTATACGAATAGTATGATGAAGATGGCAAATATTAAAGATGTACTACATGCAAGCTTGGGAGATTGATTTATTGACATATCAAGCACAGCTTAGAGTGAAAGAGATTGACTCAATACCACACATATACTGTCCAGTAAGACACAAATGGCTTGTACAGCAACCAGAGGAAATGGTTAGGCAATTAGTCATCAGCTACTTGGTTAAAGTTGAATCTATTAGAATTAAGTCAATAGAGGTTGAATCTAATAATCATGTGCTAGGAGAAATGCGATCAGACATCGTTGTCTATAATGGTGGAGAACCATTTTTACTCGTAGAATGCAAGGCTTGGACGGAGCCAATCAACCAAAGTGTATTCAATCAAATCGCTCGCTACAATCTGAAACTCCAATTTCCGTATTGCTGGGTTACTAATGGCAGAACTAACTACATCTTTTCTCAAGGGCAAGATGATAGTTACCACCAAATGTTCAATTTTCCAAAAGGATACGTTTAAGCCATTGTATATAATTGTTACAAGTTGTAACTTGGACGTTGACATTCATAAAAAATCTCTATGCTCGATAAGATCAAAAACCTATTCATCGTTGACGAAGGTGCTAAAGATGGTACTCCTGAGGCCAAGGAAAGTAATAAAGTCAAGCCGACCTCAAATCCTAAGCCTAAGCCGCAGACTACTGCTCCAACTAGTAAAGACGTGCCACGGCCTAGTGCGGATGCTCAACCAAGTGAGAGATTTATCAATAAATTACTGGAGGCGATAGAGAAGAACAACATTGAGGGCTTTGATTATTTAGAATTCAAGCAATCACTACAAAGTCTTGGTAATGTTGATATGGACGATGCTACTCGATATAAGTCAGCTTTAGCGATGGCAAAAACGATGGGTGCTACACCTAAAAGTTTAGTGCAATCGGGTGATAAGTATTTAGCGGTTCTACTTTCAGAAGAGCAAAAATTTCAGGTAGCGTTTGATAATCAACAAACAAACCGTGTGCAAAAACGTGAAGAAAAACTGAAGGCACACGTCAAGGGCATTAAGGATAGAGAGGATCGTATTGTTGAACTGCAACAAGAAGTTGAGAAACTTAAGGCAGATTTAGAGCAAATCAAGCAATCGTCAAGTAAGGCTTCTGCAAAAGTCGCTGCAACCAAAGATGGCTTCTATGGTGCTTACCACATCCTTGTAGACCAGATACAGAAAGACCTTGATATGATCAAACAACATAGTTCTTAGGCCTGTATAGATAAACAGTCTGTTTTCTTAGACTAACTACATAACAAGGTTGGAATTTATCTTACTCCATATCTCGTTATAGATTCGTACTTTTGTACTCTACACACATTAAAACTCTATGGCAAGAAAGCGACTCACTAAGTCATTTTGGCAAAAGCCTGAAGGAATCGTTGGAGGTCTATTTCTCCTAGGGTCACTTGGTCTTGCAACATTCTTTATTATTAAGTTTTTCACAGTCTTAGCCGGTGCACTAGTGACACCAATAGGTATGGCAGTAGGTTTGATTACTGTTGGGCTCATTGTATTTATGGCATTAGATTCACGTACAAGGTCTGTTGTGGGCTATATGTATCAATCATTGATGCGGTGGATTACTGGAATCTTTGTCAAGATTGACCCGATGAGCATCCTTAATGGATATGTCGATGACCTAAAGTATAACCTCAAAAAAATGAATATCCAAATTGGCAAGTTGCGTAAAGAAAAGCACAAGTTGATGGAGATGATATTCAATAACAGTGAGGAGATCAAGTCAAATATGAACATTGCAACCAAGGCAAAAGTCAATAACAATGAGAAACAGCTCATCCTTAAGACTCGGAAGGCTGGAAGACTTAAAGAGAGTAATGTGAAGCTTGAAACGTTGCTGAAAAAGATGGAAGTAATGCAGCGAGTCTTGACAAAGATGTCGGACAATTCTTACATCTTAATCGAGGATATTGAAGATCAGGTAAAGATTAAGTCACAAGAGCAAAAGGCAATTCTCGCAAGTCATAGTGCGATGAAGTCTGCAATGAATATCATCAAAGGGGATAAGGATAAGAAAGCAATGTTTGATCAAGCAATGGAAGTAATCACTGATGATGTATCATTGAAGGTAGGAGAGATGGAGAATTTTATGGATATGTCAGAAGATTTTATGAATTCTATAGATATACAAAACGGTATCTTTGAAGAGAAAGGAATGAAAATGCTTGAGGAGTGGGAAGCCAAGTCAGATTCCCTGATATTGGGAGCTGCCAAGCAAGATATTCTCAATGATGTTGAGAAAGAGGATATACTAGAACTCGATTCACATATTGAAAAGGTCAAAGAACAATCTGGTAACAATGAATATGATGACTTCTTTTAGGAAGTCAACACAATACGTCAAAACATTCAATCACAAATACATACCATAATAAAATGGCAAAGCGTCTAACCACATTTTCAAAATTATTAATCACCGCTATCATACTAGCGATATTGGCATTTGGCTTTCTGAAATTGAAAGAAAAATTCGTTAATCCGGATGGCTCAATCAACGTTGCTGACAAAACAGAAGAAACTAGAACTTCAACGAATGGAGATAAAACAACAATCCTAGGCAAGAATAGTGATGGGAGTAAAAATACCAACGCTGGAAAATCAGCTAACTCTACATCGAGAGGTGACGATGAGACATTAAGAGTCCAACTTGTAAGTTGGGGTGGATATGCACCAGGATTATATTTCAATGAAGGTGCTGAAGCAAATCTCAGAAGTCGTTTCTATAAAGAGTATGGTTTTAAAGTTGACTTCAAACTAGAAAATGACTTGATTGTAGCAATGGACGCGTGGTTGGCAGGTGAGTATGACGTCATCGTGCAGACTGCTGATGCATTTCCATTGTATACAGCACCTGATGAGATCAATGCAGCCAATCCAAGAGCATTTATGCAGGTTGACTGGTCTAGAGGTGGAGATGCGATTATTGTAAAGAGAGGAATCAAGTCAGTCAATGACCTGAAGGGTAAGACAATTGCAGTTGCAGTTCCTTCACCAGCTCAAACATTGCTAATTACATCTTTGGAAGCAGCAGGACTGAATTATAACGATGTCAAGGTCATCAAAACTACAGATAACCTGAAAGCTGCAGAGTTATTCAGAACTAATGATGTAGATGCGGCTGTCGTTTGGAGTCCAGATGATATTATCGCAACTAGAGATGTTCCTGGTTCATCAATACTACTGAATACAGAGAGTCAAACTAATGTCATTGCCGACATTATGGTAGCAACACAAGACGTAATCGACGGAAAGAGACAAATGTTTAATGATTTCTACGAGGGTTGGATGAAAGGTGTTGCTGAACTTAATAATAAGTCTAACCAAGAGAAAGCTGCAAAGTATCTAGCCGAACTAAATGGTGTGTCTACTGATGATGCACTTGGAATGATGTCTGTTGTAAAGTGGACTTCACACGGTGATAATGTCAACTTCTTTGGCCTTAATCCAAGTTATAAAGGGATGACAGGTAAAGAACTATACACCAAGATGTCTAAGAACTTTGTGAAGACTGGAGATGCGACTAAGACAGCCCCAAGTTGGAGGTCTGTGATCTACACTGGAGCTGTACAAAATGCTAGTGAGCTTCAAGGATCTAAGTATGCAGCAGAAAAGAGTAAGGTATTTACTCCTGCGTCTCCTAAGGATAAGGTTGTAGCACCGATTGCAACTAAGCCAGTAAGTATAAGTTTTGCAACAGGGCAACATCAATTGACTGCTAATGCAAAGACAATAATCGATCTGCAGTTTGCTGAAGTGGCAAAAGCATTTGCAGGTACAAAAATTCGTATTGAAGGAAATACAGATAGTACTGGATCATTACAAAACAATATCACCCTTTCGGAAAAAAGAGCACAGTCAGTAGCAAGCTATCTACAACAAGAATATGGTCTAGATAGAAACAGGTTTGTGATCTTAGGTAATGGACCGAATAAGCCAGTTGCAGGATGTGAGTCCAATGCTACTGCCGAGTGTAAAGCAAAAAATAGAAGGACAGATTTCGAATTAATCCCAGGATAATCGCCTATGTCTTGGATGTTTGAATTGAGGGGCCCGGTATCTAAAAGTCAAAGAACCATCTTTGGTATCATAGGTTTTGGGTTGATAATGCTGATATGGGTTGCCGTGACAGCGGGAGATGATCCTATTGCTCCTAGAAATCTATTGCCCCGACCTTTTGGTGAATGCTATACGCATACCATCGATGTATCATATCAAGGTACTGATGGTAAGACAGTGGTGGAGCAACGAGATCAAAAAGTGAATTCAGTGTTCGGTTGCGCATTTTCAGATATGTTTCGTGATAATGACTTGATTAAGAACTTCTGTTTATCAATGGGTTTTAATCTAGGTGGGTACCTCAAGGCTATTCTTTGGTCATTGCCAATTGCATTTTTAATCGGATTGATTCCTTTATTCAATGCTTTATTTCAATCTCAGATTGATGCCTATCGGTTCGTACCATTGACAGCTGTGACGAGTCTATTCCTATTGGTATGGGGTCTTGGTGCAAATATGAAAATCAACTTCTTAGCATTTGGTATTATGATCTACTTGGTTCCTGTCATTATTCAGAGAATCAAGGACGTTGATGATGTATATGTTAAGACTGTCTATACGCTTGGAGCGACTAAATGGCAAACAATCAGATCTGTCTATATCCCATCAGTCTTATCTAAGTTGATGGATGATGTCAGGGTATTGACTGCAATCAGTTGGACATATATTATTGTTGCAGAAGGAATGGCAAATCAAGGAGGATTAGGAACAATCATTTGGACGAGTAAGCGATTTGGAAGACCAGACAAGGTGTTTGCAATACTGATCATTTTTATTTTGATTGGAATACTTCAGGATCGCTTATTTATGTATTTAGATAAGAAATTCTTTCCACATAAGTATCAAGTTACAGAACAATACTCATCAGAACTAAAAAAGGAGTCAATGGTAGAGTTGTTGATCGACTTTGCTATAAAAGCACTGATATGGGTATGTCTTGGAGCATATCTCATCTTGGCACTTGATGAGATATTCAACTTTCTTGACCTTAAGTTACTCAGCTATTTGTTTGGTGATACATTATGGGTGATTCATGTCATTTTTGTTGGTATCATCGCATACAAAGTCAAAGAACTCGTAGAACCAATGATCAATGGAAGGGCTAAATCTGTAGCAACAACATGAGTATATTCCCAGAAACAACATTAAATAATATAGTCGAGCTAACGGGCATTGGCCAAAGCTATGATGGAGGTGAGTCATTCATAATCAAAGATTTAGAGTTTCTGATTGAGGACAAACCTGATCAAGGGCAGTTTATAGTAATTTTGGGAATGTCTGGTTGTGGTAAGTCCACGTTACTCAGATATATTGCTGGTTTACAACAACCTACAGAAGGCAAGGTCTTGCTGAATGGTAATCCCCCAGACAAGACCAATCGTGCTAGTATGGTATTCCAACAGTATTCATCATTACCCTGGATGACAGTACTTGAGAATGTTTCACTTGCACTGAAATTCAAAGGAGTACCTAAGCAAGAACGCGAAGAGCAAGCAAGGGAATTGATAGAACTAGTAGGATTAAAAGGACACGAATGGAAGTATGCCCAGTATCCAACATTGTCAGGAGGTCAACTGCAACGGGTAGCCATTGCAAGAAGTATCATTGCTAATCCTTCCATCATTTTAATGGATGAGCCATTTGGAGCATTAGATATACGTACTAGACTCAATATGCAGATGCTTCTCTCAAATGTTTGGAACAAGTTTCAAAGTACAGTAATCTTTGTGACCCACGATATTCCTGAAGCAGTATTTCTGGCTGATGACATCTACATTATGAAGTCAGCACCTTCCCAATTTGTCAAGCATATACCTGTCAACCTTCCTCTTGTGAGAACTAAGGAGACTAAGCGTGACCCTCTCTACACTCAACTTGTTCACCAGGTAGAAGATGCGATGATGGAGGTAAGTGATATGGGATAGTCATTTTTATAATGATTTAAAATATTTTGGCTCGTGCAAGAACTTATCGCTTACGTAGATTGTGTATAGTCTAGGTTTTGAGTTGATCATAACGAAACTCTCAAGAATGCGACATTTTTAATGGATTCAATAATACCTAATGTTAGATAATAATAAAGTACTGTCTTTACTTCGTAAAGTCATCAATCCTAATACTTCTAAGAACATCGTAGAGGATGGTAAGATGTTTGACTTCCAAGTCAAAGATAACCGAGTCACATTTACAATAGTGTTACATCCTTCTGAGGATAATCTCAAGATGCTATACTCAGCAGAGGCAGAAAAAGTAGTTCAGGAAGAATATCCTGATGCTCAAGTGTTGATCAATTTTAAGAAGCAACAGCACGCTGCTACATCGCCATTGCCACAAGTGAAACATGTGATAGCAGTTGCATCTGGAAAGGGAGGAGTTGGCAAGTCTACTATATCTTCCAACTTAGCTATTGCTCTTAGCCAAAAAGGGTATAAAGTCGGACTTATGGATGCAGATTTGTATGGTCCGTCTATGCCTACAATGCTAGGGTTGAAAGACTCCAAACCTCAAATCAGAAAGGTCGCTGAGAAGGCAAAGATGATTCCAATTGAGCAATATGGTATTCATACGATATCTCTAGGCTATCTGATAGAAGAAGAACAAGCGGTTGTTCTCAGAGGTCCAAGACTAGCAGGAATTATTAAGCAGTTTATCTATGATACGTTGTGGCCTGAGTTGGATTTTATGATTATCGATTTGCCACCAGGAACTGGCGATATACAATTGACACTGGTACAGTCACTACCGCTTACAGGAGCAGTGATGGTTACTACTCCACAGCAAGTATCTGTTGCTGATGCACATAAAGCAATGAATATGTTCAGACTGCCTAATGTCAATGTGCCAATACTTGGTGTCATCGAGAACATGAGTTGGTTCACACCTGAAGAGCTACCTGATAATCGTTATGAATTATTTGGCAGTGGTGGCGGAGAGAGACTTGCTCAGTTAGGGGAGACACAGTTACTCGGTCAAGTTCCTCTAGTAATGGGTGTCGGATCGGGTGCAGATCAAGGCAAGCCAGCGATGATACAAGATGGAAATGTTGCAAAGGGTTATTTAGAGAATGCTACTGATGGATTTCTTGGACAATTGGCAATTCGTCAAAAAGACTTGCCTGAGACACAAATGGTGAAGATTACGGTCACATAGAACTGTTGTAGCATCCCAAGCTTTATTTCAAGACTCTAATAAATATAAATCGTACATTTGCTATATGTCATCACTTGAAAAACAGAAACTTACAGACGCAGTTGACGCTGCATTGAATGAAATTCGACCACACTTGGCGGTGGATGGTGGCAATATCGAAATTGTCGAAGTCACTGATGATTTCGTAGTCAAAGTGAAGTGGCTAGGTAACTGTGAGACTTGTTCTATGTCAGCAATGACAATGCGAGCTGGAGTAGAGCAGACCATCAAAACTAAAGTCCCACAAATCAAAGAAATAATCGCCGTTAACGGAGTTGGTGTATGATTATTAAGCATAGCGATTGGTTGCACCAACGCATTTTAGAAACACGTAGTTTTCTTTGCGTTGGTTTAGATTCAGATATTACAAGATTGCCGGCCTCAGTCCTTAGTCAAGAAGATCCAGTATTTACGTTTAATAAGGAGATTATAGATCATACTTCGGAATACTGTGTTGCTTACAAGATCAATACTGCATTTTATGAAAGTCTTGGTGTCAAAGGATGGCTATCCTTACAGAAGACAATTAATTACATTCCATCTACACATTTGATTATCGCTGATGCAAAACGTGGTGATATCGGTAATACAAGCCTTCAATATGCCAAAGCATTCTTTGATACATTAGATTGCGATGCCATTACTGTAGCGCCATATATGGGTAAAGATTCAGTAGAACCTTTTTTGTCTTATCAAGATAAGTGGACTATTATTCTTGGACTTACGTCAAATGCTGGGTCTCAGGATTTTCAAATGATACAAAGTAATGAAGGGAATGTTCCCCTCTTCGAGACTGTGCTCAATACTTCAAAGCAATGGGGCAGTACTGATCAACTGATGTACGTTGTCGGAGCAACAAAGCCTGAATTCTTTGAACAAATTAGAACAATTATTCCTGACCACTTCCTTTTAGTACCAGGTGTAGGAGCTCAAGGGGGTGATCTAGAAGCAGTCTACAAATATGGTAATAATAGTAAAGTTGGCCTGCTGATAAATTCATCAAGAGGAATTATATTTGCATCAAACAATTATGACTTTGCAAAAGCCGCAGGATTGAAAGCTAAGGCTATTCAAACTAAAATGCAGGAATTGTTAGAATCATAACTTGTCTAATTCCTATTTACTCCTTACGAGGCTATCCTGCCATACGTGATTAGTACTCTTATATGGATATTCTTAGCGAGATTAAGCAAAAGACACCTTTTGCTGATAAACGTGATGAAGTAATTGTAAATTTAAGGTTCACCGTAAACTTTATCTCAAAGCACTACGCTAATGGATTTAAGAAATATGGCCTCACTTCACAGCAATACAATATTCTAAGAATAGTTAACGGCAGTAAAGCCCCTCTCTCCACACATCAGATAAGTGATAGAATGATAGAGTCTATGTCTGATGTACCTAGATTAATAAATCGTCTAGTCAATAAGAAGTTGATTGAAAAAATCCAACGTAAGGATGATAAGCGAAAGGTCAATATCACAATAACCAAACAGGGCAAAAAACTTCTGAGTGAACTATCTAATGTACTAGATCAGTTGCGAGATGTGATCAACTTGAATGAGAAGGAAATGAAGACTTTGACCAAATTGCTTGATAAACTCAGAGGTTAACTATCAATCTACTTTATTTCTTGATAATGGCTTGTAATCTTCAAACGAACTATGCTTATACGCCTCATCCACTCCAAATAGTAATTCCTTCATAACTCCATCTGCATCTTTGTATCCGGGAGAGATAAGAATCCTTGCAAACGTCTCATCTAACATCACAAATGAAGGATAGGTCAATTGACTATTAGTCAGAGAGATAGCTAACTCGTGAACGCCTCTCTTACCATTGGGCCTGTAGATGAATTCGTGCCCATTGAATTGTATCGTTTGAGATTGTTCAGCATCAAACTTGATTGGGTAGTATTCTGTATTCAGCAGTTCTACGATGCCTGGATCTGTAAATGTTGACTTATCCATCTTTTTGCACCATCCACACCATTCAGTGTAGATATCAATGTAGAGTTTTTTTGGATTCTGCTTGTGCTGACTGATTGCATCATCCCAAGATAGCCACTCAACTTTGTTTTGTGATGATACTGATAAGGATACAAGGCAAAGAATAAGTACTAATAACGATTGATATAAATGATTCATAAAATAGATTAGCAATTTACATACAGTAGAATAACGATGTATTGAGTTTTATAGTTGCTTACAACAAATGACTAAGAATAATTCCACAACTCACACTGGCATTTAAGGATTCAGCTCGACCATATCCAGGTATAGTCACAATGACAGATTTAGATTGATCGAAAATAGATGATACACCTTTGCCTTCATTACCTATGACAAGTATCCCTTCAGACATTGGTTCAAGGTTTTTGATTGGATTGCCATTTAGATCCGCGATTATTATAGGCTTGTTATGATTAGCTAACAGTTCAGCTTGAGATAAAATGCTAGACTGCACTCTTGTAAATCCGCCCATAGACGCCTGAATCACCTTAGGGTTATCTACTTTGGCGCTGTGAGGGGAACTATATACAGTACTGATTCCATACCAATCAGCTAGTCGGATAATCGTACCTACATTACCCGGATCTTGGACATCATCGAGGTAGATCGACCATTGGTCACTATAATTACTGGTGATAGAATAGTCCATCGTGATGATCATAGATACCTGGGTATTATGATCTAGCTGGGAGACGGCTTTGACTTCGTCCGGTGAGGTGATTAAGAGTTCACAATTTGGTAGTGAAATGTTAAGAGAATTTAACCAAGATTGAGTACAAATGATGGTATCGATAGCGTTAGGTATCTGTGAGGCAACTTCCATACAAGATTTAGAACCGTCTACTTGAATTTTATTATACTTTTGCCTAAACTTCCTTTGATGAAGTGATTTGATGTATTTTTTGAAATTATTCGATAGCATTGATTCTATTGATATAAATTAGAAAGTCTTATTACCCTGATCCAAAGATATAGCTTTTACATTCTTGTCCTTCTAGGGCTCAGTCTATCTATAGGTTGTAATACGACCAAGTATCTTGAAGATGACCAGAAATTTCTCCGTAAGAATACATTCACTTTTATCCAGTCAGAGAAGTCTAGAGATGTTAGATTACTCGAGTATGAAGTCCAGTCTCTGGTAGAAGAACAGCCTAATTCTAAGTACTTTTTTGTCCCAAGTCGTTACTATTACTACCGCAATCAATCACCAGGTGATACTTCAAAGGTAAAGCAGTGGATAAAGAAAAATATTGCTGAAGAACCAGCAATCTACTATGATGATGATGCCAGACTCACAGCTTCAAATATTCAGCAATTTCTCAATAACAAGAAGGGTTACTATGATGCCACTGTCTCATACGAAACCAAAGTTCGTAATGACTATGCTTTCGTAGAATATCTCATAGACCTAGGTAAGGCGTATCGGACAAAGTCAATGATCTATATAGGTGATGATGACGAGGTCATCAGGTTATTAGCAGCCACTAAAGCTGAGACCCAAATTAGAGCTGGTGATCCTCTAGATGCGATAGACTTTGATATTGAGCGACAACGGATCATCCGAATTCTACAAAATAATGGCTATGCAGACTTTAATAATAATTATATCAAGATTAAAGGCGACAGTACACTATTTGGAAAACAAGTAGAGGTATTTGTTGAGATTGATAATCCACAAGGCAGTAGCAAGCATCAAAAGTATACTGTAGGCAAGATTAAGGTCTACACTGATTTTGACCAGTCTAATCTTAGTTACGGCAGTGAACTTGATAGCTTGATAAAAGAGGATCTTAGTTTTTATAGGAATGCACCATCATTTCTAGTGCGACCTGAAATCATCAGACGAAATATTTACTTTAAAAGTGGAAACCTATACAGTAGGGAAGAGTACAATCAAACTTTAAAAGCGTTAGGTACACTGAGTACTTATAAGTTTGTCAAGATTAATCAAGTTGTATCAGAAGAAGGGACTAACGTCATAGACTACAATATTTTCTTGACTCCACATACATATAAGTGGACTGCTGATGTAGGTAACGACATTTACTATAGCACAGTCAATACCGTATCTCGAAATCAACTAGGTCTATCACTCAATGGAAATTTGCTAGGACGTAATTTCTTAGGTGGTGCAGAGACATACAAATTAAGTGCTGATGCAGGTTGGGAATTCCAATTAGGGGTTCCACTCAGGACGAATGCAATCACCTTAGGTCTTCAGAATTCATTGACGATTCCTAGACTGGTAGATGTCACCCGTACTTTCAAAGTACTTAGAGGTCTAAGGTTGCTCTCTGAAAAAGGGTATCGTAATGTTGTTAGAAATGCGACTACATCGTTATCTCTTGGTTTAGGACTCCAGATTTTGGTTAACAATTTTGACGTAACATCTATCACAGGATCATATGGGTTTGATATCGAAACTCAGAATAGAAAAGTAATCTTTAAGCAGTTTGGGGTAGGACTTTTTCTATATGATCTTGACCCTAGATTCAGGATGTTAGTTGAGAACAATCAATTTATTTTAAATAGTTTGAGTGATGTCTTTTTGACTGGAATATTGTTCAATGAGGTCAATGTAGTCTGGACGAAACCAAAGAACTCATTTGGGGTATCCACTAGAATAAGCGCTGGTTTTGAGACTTCAGGTCTTGAAATCGCATTAGCCAATGTCTTGGTAAGGCCATCTTCACCTTGGATAGTCAATGGATCTGACAGCAATCCTTTCAATGATGTTGATTTTGCCAATTTCATTAAGGGTTCTTTCGATTATAGGTGGTATCGACAACTTAGTAATGAGAATGTCATCGCATTTAGATCATTTGTAGGACTTGCTGCACCTTACTATAATGATCAATCTGTTCCATTTATCAAGCAGTTTTTTGTGGGAGGACCTAATAGTCTGAGAGCTTGGCAACCGAGACAATTGGGCCCAGGTAAGTACAGTGATCCCAATCCAAATTCAAATTTTGCATTTTTCCAAACTGGAGATATTAAATTGGAGTTTAATCTTGAGTATCGTTTTGATCTCTTCTACATTTTTGAAGGGGCACTCTTTGTCGACGCTGGAAATGTGTGGACACTATTAGATGATGTGGATAGACCCGGGAGTCAGTTTGGTCCAGATTTCTTTACACAGATAGCCTTTGGTGCGGGATACGGACTTCGTGCTGATTTCAATTACTTCATTCTAAGATTTGATTTTGGGTATAAAGTGCTCAATTCTACTGAGGATGATGTAGGTTCTCGATTCTTAGATATCCCTGACCAAGGGTTAGGCAATTTTAATATCGCCATTAACTATCCATTCTAATCTAGGATGAAATCAAGACAACAAATAGCAGTCTTTGATAGTGGGATTGGAGGTCTTAGTGTGCTTCACGAGATCATTAAGCAATTGCCGAGTGAACAGTACGTTTACTATGCAGATACTGACCATCTTCCATACGGCACAAAGACTAAATCAGAAATTTTCGACTGTGTCAATAGGTCAGTTAGATCACTTGCGAGTAGAAACCTCAAGGCATTAGTACTTGCTTGTAATACTGCAACTAGTGTTGCCGTCAATGAACTCAGAGCACAATATGACTTCCCGATCATTGGGATGGAGCCTGCAGTCAAGCCTGCAATAGAAAGCAGTAAAAAGCAAGTAATGGTCTGTGCTACTGATAGGACTATTCAAGAACCAAAGTTGCATAACCTTATAACCAACTTAGATGCAGATGCCAAAGTAGAATTACGGTCGCTGCAACCCTTAGTCCTGCTGGCCGAAGACTTTGTATTTGACTATGATCGTATCTACCCAATTCTAGAGAAGACATTCAAGAATGTTGATTGGAACAATTTTGACTATCTCGTATTGGGATGTACACATTTCATATATTACAAGGTGGCAATGTCCTACTATTTGCCGCCGTCTGTTAAGATCATCGATGGTAACCTTGGTACAGCGAATCGGCTGAGATCATTGATACAGCCAAGCGTAACAAATGAAGCATTGCAAATCGAATATCTGACATCCGGAAGAGTAGGGAAGTTGAATCAATTTGAGCCTTATCTGGAGCTCTTAGATTCTATCTAGTTGTACTTCCTATTTCCAAAGATTAAACTGCCAACTCTGACCATTGTAGAGCCACATTCTATTGCGAGTTTATAATCCCCTGACATACCCATAGACAGCTTATCAAATTGTGTAAGAGTATCTAATTGTTGATATTGATCGAAGTATTGTTTCAATGTATCGAACTCTGATTTGATGATTGATTGATCGTCTGTAAAAGTTGCCATACCCATCAATCCTCTTAATTTGATTGAAGAATATTTGCCCGATGCAATTTCTTCAACAAGCTTGTTGAGTTCTTCTTTGTGTAGTCCGTGCTTGCTCTCTTCTTTTGCAATCTTTGGTTGGAGTAAGATATGTGTAGTTACATCAGCTGCTTCACTGCGCTTGTTGATTTCTTCGAGGAGCTTCTTACTATCGACTGAGTGAATGAGGTCAGCATGAGGGATTAATTTCTTAACTTTTTTAGTCTGTAGAGTTCCGATAAAGTGCCATTCTATGTCGTCTGGCATTGCATTGCGCTTTTCTACAAGCTCTTCTACTCGGTTTTCACCAAATATACGCTGCCCTTCATCATAGATTGATTTGATCGCTGATATAGGTTTTGTCTTGGAGACGGCTACAAGAGTAGTTTTGGTTGATTGACAATAGTCTAGAATATGTTTATACATCAGTGTTACGTTAGAGTCTTAATTGCAGCGACAAATATGCGTAATTCATTGCCTCTACATATGATATAAGAGGTAGATTTGTCTTTTTGTTTTACATTTGACCTATGTCCCACATCATTGCCCCTTCTTTATTAGCAGCAGATTTTTTGCATCTTGACAAAGCGATCACTTTAGTCAATAAAAGTGAAGCCGAATGGTTCCATTTAGACGTGATGGATGGACAGTTTGTGCCCAATATTTCTTTTGGTCATCCTATAGTCAAGGCGGTTGCCTCCAAATGTGACAAAGTTGTAGATGTCCACTTAATGATTGATAGACCAGAGCAATATGTCCAGCAGTTTGCAGAGTTGGGAGCACAATATGTGTCTTTTCACGCTGAGGCAACTAATCACGTGCATCGTACAATACAGATGATACATGATGCTGGCGCAAAGGCTGGGGTAGCACTCAATCCACATACGCCTGTAGAGACGATTTTTGATGTGCTTGAGATTGTTGACTTAGTAGTGATTATGTCTGTCAATCCAGGATTTGGTGGACAGAAGTTTATCTATCGTACTCTCCATAAGATCAAAGCACTCAAAGACGAAATCATCACCCGTAACCTAGATACGTTGATAGAGGTAGATGGTGGTGTTGGTCTTCATAACGCAGAAAAAATTCTTCAAGCTGGTGCAAATGTCCTCGTTGCAGGATCAGCTGTATTCAAGTCTGAAGATCCATTAGATACTATCTCTCGATTGAAAAGCACAGGACTTGACAACTTACAGTATTAGATTACTCTTCATATTGATTCTTTCGGTTCTGTGGACAATTTGCCTACAGGCTCAAGTCTGTAAGGTACAAGGTGTTGTCACTGATCTCGATACAAATGAACCTGTAGACTTTGCCACTGTCTTTGAGACAGGTACAAGTAATGCCGTTGAGACAAACATCGATGGCTTCTTTGAGATTGAAATTTCTATAGATGGCGATCATAAGATTACCTTTTCCAGAATCGGGTATAATGAAGCTGAATTCCTTGTTAGGAATGTCACCGTAGGTCGGACTCGGATTATTAATGCCGCACTTGTGCCTTACGAGTCTGATGTAGAGATAGTGATCAGAGATTCCAAGATTGAAGACCTCGGAGTCATCAGTGAATCAATGGAAGAACTCAAAAAACTTCCTACCACAACCGGTAATCTTGAAAGTGTGTTACCCCACATTGCCTTGGGAGCTTCTGGAACGAGTGGAGGAGAATTGAGTAGTCAGTATAATGTCAGAGGGGGTAACTATGATGAAAACCTTATTTACGTCAATGATTTTGAAATATTCAGACCTCAGCTGATTAGGTCAGGACAACAAGAAGGATTAACATTCGCGAATATCGACTTGATCAGGGACTTATCATTCTCTTCCGGTGGCTTTGAAGCTAAATATGGAGATAAGATGAGTAGTGTCCTGGATGTGAGATACAAGCGTCCTGAGGAGTTTGCTGGGAGTGCTTCAGCAAGTTTTCTAGGAGGCTCAGCACACTTAGAAGGAAAAGTCAATCCATTTGGTAAGGAGAATGCTCTCAGGATACTCGTAGGAGCAAGATACAAGACGACCCAATATCTACTCAACTCCCTAGAGGTGGAAGGTGAGTATACACCACAGTTCTTTGATGGACAAGCCTATATCACATATGACCTTAATGAATCTTGGCAGCTTGCAGCAATAGGTAATTACAATACTAGTGCTTACAATTTTATACCTCAGTCAAGAAGTACTGGAGTTGGATTAATTGGATTTGCACTGAATCTATCTACAGTATTTGAAGGGAGTCAACGCGATGCCTTTGTGAATGGAATGGGAGGTGTGTCATTAACTTATTTGCCAAATAGATCATCCAATCCGTTCTTCCTAAAGTTTTTGGCTTCTGGATATAGTTCAGTTGAGTCAGAAACATTTGATATCCTTGGGTTCTATCGATTAGCACAAGTAGAGACTGACCTCGCAAGTGATACCCAAGAGGAGATTGCTGTGCTAGGAGTGGGTACACAGCATCAATATGCTCGTAACTACCTCAATAGTCAGATATATAACTTCCAACATAAAGGTGGATATGAGTATCAAATTGAAGGATCGAGTAATCATACACACTTCATCCAGTGGAGTGCAAAAACTCAACTTGAAAAGATCTCTGACGAACTTGCTGAATGGGAACGTATAGATTCAGCTGGCTATAGTCTACCATTTAGCCAAGAGCAAGTTTTACTCAACTCTTCAATCTTCACTCAAAATGAAATTGAGTCATACCGATCTACTGCATATCTACAGGATACTTACACAAGAATAAAGGCTGATCAATCTGAAGTAAGAGCAACTGCTGGATTGAGATTTTCGCATTGGACGTATAATAATCAATTCTTAGTTAGTCCACGATTCCAGTTGTTATACAAACCGCTGAATACCAATAAAGATATATCCTATAAACTTGCAGGTGGTGTGTATTACCAACCTCCGTTTTACCGTGAATTGAGATTTGCAGATGGAAGTCTCAATCCTGGAGATATCAATGCTCAACGATCAATACATCTAGTTACAGGGCTTACGCTAAATTTTCCATGGTTACGGATCAGCGACAAACCATTTAAGTTTATTGCTGAGGCTTACTATAAGAAGCTTGATGATCTTATCAGCTATGATATCAACAATGTAAGGATCAGATATAGTGGCAATAATGATGCAAGTGGCTATGTAGTTGGACTTGATATGCGAGTCAATGGTGAGTTTGTGCCAGGAGCGGAAAGTTGGATCAATTTGTCTCTATTATCTGCAAGAGAGAGCCTTGATGGAGTAGAACACCTTTTCAGAGAAGTTGGGGATACCACGGATACGATTCTTAAAACGGTACCTAGACCAACTGACAGACGATTCAATGTCTCGATGTTTTTTCAAGATTATCTACCAGGTAACGAAAGATTTAAAGTTCAGATGAATCTTAATGTAGGAAGTGGATTGCCATTTGGATTGAACGGGAGTAACATTGTTCGGCGTAATTCCTTCCGATTCAAAGTCTACCACAGAGTAGATATGGGATTCTCTTATTCAATATTTGACGACAGTGTCAGAGCAAAGAATCCTGAACATTTCTTACGTGCATTCCGCAGTGCTTGGATTAGCCTCGATGTCTTTAATCTGATGAATGTCTCCAATGTCTCTGCCAATACTTGGATCAAAACGATCTACAACACACAGTTTGCCATACCAAATAATCTCACAGGCAGGAGACTCAGTCTTAGATTAAGGGTGGATTTTTGATGTGACCTTGTTTATTTCTTCTATAGTTTACCTACAACATTTAGAGTGTAGGTAATCCATTAATCTCAAACTTCTTTGGTGGAGCTTTCTTAATGTGTACTGTCTCTGATGTCACTGGATGGACGAATTTTAGAGAGTAACCGTGTAAGTAAAGACCTTTTCCAACAGAGATTTTTCCTTCTTTTCCATACATCTGATCTCCTAGGATAGGTGTACCATACTCAGCAAGATGGATTCTTAACTGATGCTTGCGACCAGTCTCAGGCATCAGCTTGACTAAGTTTAGGCTTTGGTATTTGTCCGAAGGTATTGATTCTACCAGCTTTACTTTAGATATAGCTGATTTTCCTTTTATTGCAGTCTTAATTGTTTTAGTCTTATTTTTCATAGTACCCACTGTAACAGCATAGTAGACTTTCTCCACTTCTCGATTCTCGAATAGCTTATTAAGTGAAGTAATCGTAGATCGAGTTTTGCCTATGAGCAAGACTCCGCTCGTCGGATAGTCCAATCGATGAATAGGATCAGGTAAAGGCGCTACGTCAATCTGTGTACTTGGAGTGAGTAGGTTAGGTAGCGCATTATATAGTGTACGTTTTTGATTGCCACTGACAACAAGCCCAGGTGGCTTGTAGACTATTGCAAGGTGGTCATCTTCGTGTAAGACTTCGATACCTAAACTTCCAAGGTTTGAGATTGGCACTTTTACTTCTTCTTGCAAGAGAACAATGGTCTCTCCACCTTTGATATAGTGACTTGAATGACCAGGTTCACCATTTACTAGCACTAGTTGCTTCGTGATGGCTTTTTTCATCCCTTTCTTAGATGTAATTGCTTGGAATATACCGACCACATAGTCAGAAAGTCTCTGCTGTTTGTCAAGCTTGGGTACAGAATGTGTCTCTTTGGTCATAAGTGGTATCGATATTGGGCTGCAAAGTTAAGGATAACTCACAGATAATGGATTTTCTTTTACGGGAGAAGGTTGACTTGTCTGTTTAGAGATATGGATTTCGCTTATCGATGATAAGTCTCAAAAGCCATTCTATAGGATAGAGAGGAAGCGTTATAATTCTGAATATGAGCGATTCTCCTCCACAAGTCGTATCGATATCGATATTTTGCTTTTCAAATAGCAGTTTTGCCCTCGGAGCATGGAAGCTGGAGGTGACAAGCAAGGCAGTTTTTAGTTCATACATCTCCATTAGGTTAGCACAATTCTCTGCATTGTCAATTGTGCTCAGTGAAATTTGATCTTGAATCACCTTCGATTCTGGTATCCCATTTTCTAAGAGGTAACCGTGCATCACTTCAGCTTCTATGTAGAAGTTATGTGCAGCTCCACCTGAAACGATAATCATAGGAGCAACTCCCGACTTATACAATTCGATGCCTCTGTCTAATCTTGTTCTGAGTATCGCACTAGGAGTCCCGTCATCCTTAGCGGGGTAGCCAAGAATGATCAGTGTATCATATATTCTATCTGGGAATTGACTTGACATATACTTCGTTGGCTACATTATGAAGTCTTGAGATAGGCAAGGTTCCGTTGGACATACTTTCCTAAGATGTCAAACTCAAGATTGACAGTCTGTCCCACTTTCAATTGATGGAACTGCGTATGCTCGTAAGTATATGGTATGATTGCTACTTGGAATGTCGTCTCTGTTGGATTTACCACTGTAAGGCTCACTCCATTGATACAAATAGAGCCCTTACTGACTACCAGACCTTGATGCGAGTTATCATTATACATAAATGTAAAATACCAACTGCCTTCGCTTTCTTCTATCTGCTTACAAGTGCCAGTACTATCGACGTGACCTTGGACGATATGGCCATCTAATCTGTCATTCATTTTGATACAACGTTCAAGATTGACAACACTATTAATAGCTATTTCTCCAAGACTCGAGACTTTCAATGTTTCAGCTATCATCACAACACTGTAGCAGTTATCCACAATCTCAGTAACCGTTAAACATACGCCATTATGTGCAATCGATTGATCAATATATAGCTCTTCTGCAAAGTTGCATTCTACCCACCATGTGATGTTGCTTCCTTCTTCTATGATCTCTTTTACTAATCCTGTAGTCTCTACTATTCCTGAAAACATATGTTGTATTGATTTAACGTTGCCAAAATATACATACAGTAGACAAACGAAAGGTAAAAATAGTTATTGAAAAGTATAATGCTGTTACAAGGTGATAATCTTGAAGGATAAGGAACACTATTGTCAGCGGATAACCTCAATATAGCCACTTAAGATATCAACTGACTCATTGACGCCTAATTCATTGGCTTGGAATATCTCACAAGTGTAGTAGTAAGTGCCATCATCTACATCATTGTTATTCATATTCTTGCCATCCCAATTGAGTTCTGGATCAGAAGTGCGATAGATGAGATTGCCCCACTTGTTGAACACTCGAAAGTCTACCTCATCTACGAAGAGATTACTTCTTGGTATGAATAGGTCATTGGCACCATCAGCATTAGGTGTAACTGTATTCGGTAACTCAAATATGCTACATCTGCTCAAGCAAAGAGTGTCAGATGGCAAGCTCTGATTACCAACACTATCTACTGCTGTGATATAGTAGCAGCCGCCAACAATATTGGATCGAGGATCTTCATAATTGACGAGTGGTATTTCGACTTCATCAATCAAGTCAAAGTCTGCTTCTAGTCCAATACCAAAGTATATGTTATAACCTGCAATATCAGAATTCTCTGGACAGTCTATGAGATTATTGCTCCACATTAGTTGATTGAATACCTCATCAAGAACAGCTCCTTCATCGAGTTGTTGACAAATGCCTATGGCTTCCAATGGAAGTGGACATGGCGCAGCATTATCAATTGGGGTGAGGCAAGCTTCTTGTGAGTTATTGATAATGGGATCTGGGAATGGTTCTACACTATAAGTACCAATCGACCTGATAAAGTAGCAGTATTCTATACCATTATCTAAGTCTAGGTCTACATAGGTTGTACTAGATGTTTCGGAGATCAATTCAAATACTCCACCATTGATACTTCGATAGACCATGTAATTGATATTTTCCCAAGGTACACTTGATGACCAAGACAACTGGGCCTCCATATCTGTTGCAATTGTTGATAGGAAGATTGACGAAGCAGATTCGGCACTATTTCTATCTGTATTTCCATTTATTAAGTCAACTTGATAGTGATGTTGGGTATTTGCCGTATTCAGATTACTTAACATTAATGTATCTAACACTGGAATCTCTACGAAGCTATTATAAGTTGTACTTGAGATTGGATTCGCTTGTGTTGGCATTGTTTGAAATATCTCAACAGTATAAGGTCCTGTGTTTTCTACGGTGTCATATTCTTCAGCGTTGGGCATTAGCCAAGCAATGTTTATGTCTCCATTGGATTGATCAGTAGAGATGACATCATTCATCGTCATAAACGGTCTGATTCTATTAGACAGGATACATACCTCTTCACTTGGTTGACTCTCTACACTATTCACTGGATTTTGATTGGCATTGAGTCGGGCAAATACAGCTGTGACACGATAGCAAAATACCTGTTCACTGCCAGCCTCATTATCAGCATAAGTATAACGATCTTGATTTAAGTCATTTGTTAAGAATTCAATCCTATTGTATCCTCTACCTTCCATTCCTTGATCACACTCGTCTAGCTCAAATGGATTACTACCAGCTCTTCGCCAAACAGAGAACCCTAAGAAGTTGCCACTAAATTCGTCATCGCAGCTATAAGGATGCTGCCACGATAATACATTTGAATTTTGAGAGAATTCTACGGTTAGATCCTGTGGTGCTGGTGCAATTACCTTTATACGTATCGTATGAATATTGACTAATCCCACTAAGTCTTCGGCTCTGATTACTACTTGATAATATTGTTCTCTTGCATGATCGCATACAGTCTGCCAAGTAAGACTAGCATTATATGGGATACTTTCAAAATCAGCAGGGCCATTAAGCATAGCATTTGGTCCATCTATTAAGAAAGGACCTCCAGTTCCAGTTATTTTGACCTGATCATCAGGATCTATATCATCTATAATTAGTGGAATATCAACTAATGTACCTGCTTCTACACATATCTCTAATTCGCTGTCTACAGTTGGCGGGTTATCATCGCAGTCGTCTACAAATATCTGCATGTCTCTAATGAGGCTACTGATCAATTGACCATTTCTAAACTCTGAGATTTTGATAGCAATATTATATTCACCAACTGCTTGTGGACTATTCCAAACGAAATCTCCAGTCAATGGATCCAAGAAAATCTGGTTATTGATTCCTTGGATTATTTCATTTGGGAACGCATAGTTGGGTACTGGCAAATTTTCAGCACTCATAGGAATCACTAACTCATATCCGATACTATCACCATCGATATCAAATGCATTTGGATTATGAATAAAGGTTTTGTTTCTGCAGGCAAAGTCCAGAGGAGCTTCCAGTAAAACAACTGAATTGTTGAGTCCTTGAAATTGTGTATTTAGTAAGGTGAAGGTAGTCTCTAGGTAGAAAGGTATATCCACACTATTAGGATAATTAACATTTAGTATGCCCGAAACACGATTAGGATCATTGAAAGAGAGGGTATAGGTTGCTCTGGAAGCATAGGTATGCTCTCCTTCGTAGCAGTTGAGTTTGATGTCAGTACCTGGTATAGTAACGCCATCGCCATTACTTCTTTGAAGTACATTACTTAATCCATCTCCCCAGAATAATTCTAAGCTATCTCTATCTGCTCCTGTACTTGATGCCTTAGTATAAGTTTTTATAGTTGCCTTAATAGTAAGTGGGCCAGTCTGCTCATAGATGATTTCTCCAGCTCTATTATGAGTTGCAGATATATCAGCTATCCCATACATCATCATTATGCATATGGCCCCGAGCTGAATTAACTGGCTAATAATCTTAGAGTTCATCATCTTAGAACCCTAATTTACAAAATCTGTTTTGTATGCCGATTACTTTTTAGATACTTAGACAGTCTCTAAGACATTCTTGCCAAGACCTGATAGACTTATTGAAGGTTGTTTGGTACTTTTCGGTTGATAGTACACTCCATTTTGGTCTTGGAGCCGGAGCACCGAATTGTTCAGTTGTTATTTCTGAAACTGTACATTCTATCTCCTTGATATTGAATATCTCCTTGGCGAAACCTGCCCAATGCGTAACACCTCCATTTGTAAAGTTATATGTGCCATATAGGTCTGACTTCTGGGTAGATGCTTCAATTTGAGTGATCATTGTGATCAGTGCTTCAGCTATGTCGGGTGCATATGTAGGAGCACCATATTGATCAGCAACTATCGTCAGAGATTCTCTCGCTTGACCAAGTCTAATCATTGAATTGACAAAATTGTGACCATCTTTGTCGTAGACCCAAGATGTACGCATAATTATGTGCTCGGGTATCGTAGCTCGTACATTTTCCTCGCCTTGGTACTTAGATTTGGCATAGATTCCTTGTGGTGTACATGGATCTGATTCTTTGATCGGCTGGTCCACTACACTATGGTAAACATAGTCACTCGATACATAGAGCATAGTCATTCCATTCTCTTTGCACAATTGTGCTATCTGCTTAGTCGATTCGCTATTGATCGCATAGGCCAAATCTTGCTCTTCTTCAGCCTTGTCTACAGTTGTGTAAGCTGCTACTTGGATGAAATAATCAGCCTTATGTTTTTCGAATATGGATTTGATCGCATCAGCATCAGTTAGGTCACAATCAGCGGATGAGATTCCTATCCATTCGAATTGGTGATCTGATGATAATTCTTGGATTGCACGACCTACTTGACCTGTAGTACCGTTATAGAGAACTGTTGGCATAGTGATGAACTTACTTAGTTGTGATTACTCAAATATAAAGTGTTGTCCCCAGTGATCTTGCTTCTTATCCTTGTCCGATAGTTGAATATCTTCTGTAGGAAGACCCCAATTCAGTGCAAGGTGGTCATCTAGTGCATAGACACCTCCATCGTGCTCTTGTGAATAGAAATTGTCGCATTTATATGCAAATATTGCACTCTCACTCAAAACCACAAATCCATGAGCAAACCCACGAGGAACATAGAACATTTTCTTATTCTCAGCACTAAGTTCTACACCTATTGATTGGCCATAAGTCGGTTCTGACTTACGTAGATCTACGATGATATCTAGAACTGTTCCCTCTACCACTCTTACTAACTTTGCTTGGGTGAACGGTGGTTTTTGGAAGTGTAAGCCTCGAAGAACACCTCTCGTAGACTTAGATTCATTGTCTTGAACAAATGGTCTGTCCGGGATGATGCCTTCCCACGTCTTAGCGTTGAATGTCTCAAGGAAGTATCCTCTGTCATCTCCATATACATTAGGAGTGATAATGACTACATCTTTGAATTTAGTCTTGTCGACTTGCATTTAAGTATCTTTTAATTGTTGTGTGAGATCTTACTTAGTCCTGAAGTACAGAGTGAGTGGTACTCCTTTGAAATCATACTTCTCTCTGAGTTGATTTTCAAGATAGTTTTTGTAAGATTCTTTGATAAATTTCGGATGATTACAGAAGAACACAAATGCTGGATATGCAAGGTCTAGCTGAGTCACATATTTGATTTTGATGTACTTACCTCTATGTGCCGGTGGCGGTACTTTTATCATTGCATCTTGCAGCAAGTCATTCAATTCTGAAGTCTTGATTCTCCTACTTCTATTGTGGTAGACTTCCATCGCAACATCTATTGCTTTGAATATTCTAGTCTTATCTAGAGCACTAATAAATATGATCGGTAAGTCTGTAAATGGTGCAATCCTGCGATTGATATCTTCAGTGAACTCTTTGGCTGTATTCGTTTCTTTATTTTCAATTAAGTCCCATTTGTTGACAAGGATGACTAATCCTTTTTTACGTTTTTGTGCTAAACTGAAGATGTTGAGATCTTGAGCTTCTATTCCTTGAGTTGCATCAATCATCAAGAGACAGATGTCTGCTTCTTCAAGTGCTCTGATTGCTCGCATTACAGAGTAGAACTCGATATTTTCGTGAACTCTAGCCTTACGTCTTATCCCCGCGGTATCAATAAGTAAGAACTTCTTACCAAACTTATCATAGGGAGTATGGATGGAGTCTCTAGTAGTACCAGCAATGTCTGTAACGATATTTCTTTCTTCTCCTAGAAGAGCATTAGTCAATGAAGACTTACCCACATTAGGTTGTCCAATGATAGAGATCTTAGGGACTTCTTCTTTCGAATTCTGGTCTTCTTCTGGCATCAATTCTGTGACAGCATCAAGGATTTCACCTGTACCTGTACCTGTGATTGAAGAAAGGAAATAAGTGTTCTCAAATCCAAGACTCCAAAACTCATTTGCCATAAGTTGACGAGTAGGACTATCCACCTTATTGACTACAAGGAATACATGTTTCTTTGACTTACGCAAAATGCTAGCAATATCCTCATCAAGGTCAGTGATACCGGTCATCACATCAACCATAAATAAGATGACATCTGCCTCTTCCATAGCCATCAATGCTTGCTCTCTGATGGCTGCCTCAAAGACATCACCCGAATTCTGGACATATCCCCCAGTATCTATGACAGTGAAGTTCTTACCATTCCAATAAGAGTAATCATATATACGATCACGAGTGACGCCACTGACGTCCTCAATGATTGCCTTACGTTCGCCAATCAATCGATTGAATAGCGTAGACTTACCAACGTTTGGTCTTCCGACTATAGCTACTACTTGTCCCATATGTGGTTATCGATTGTGTTGCTCATTACTGCAAATATCCAAAAGATTTAAGCAGCGTATCATCATCTCTCCATTTTTCTTTAATTTTCACGTGTAGCTCTAAGAATATCTTCTTGCCAAGGTAAGCTTCAATAGATTTTCTAGAGTCCATACCAAGCTGTTTGATCGCGCTTCCTCGTTTGCCAAGTAAGATCCCTTTTTGACTTCGACGCATACAGATAATAAGTGCATAGATGTGGACAAATGGTTCTCCGTTCTTGATACTTTCTTTGAACTCTGTGACTGCAACCTCAGTAGAGTAGGGAATCTCTTGGTGATATAACAGAAATAGGTTTTCTCTGATTAACTCTCCAATAAAGAATCGTTCAGGTCTATCGCTCAATTGATCCTTTGGATAGTAAGCTGGACCTTCTTCAAGATTATCAATAATTAATTGTTTAAGCTTAGGCACACCTGTCTTATTAATAGTAGAAGTACTGATGATTTCTGTCCAGTTATGTAGTTGCTTAAACTCGTCAACTAATTGAAGATACTTTTCTTCATCAATCAGGTCAATCTTATTAAAGACTAGGATGACAGGGACATCTAGATGTTGAATTTTTTTCTCAAGTGCTTCTTCAGGTATTTGCGGATCAGCAGCATCTATGACCAGTATCAATATGTCAGTATCTTGAAAGACAGAAAATGCCGCATCATTCATTGCTTTCTGCATTTTATAGCTCTCCTCAATTATGATACCCGGAGTATCTGAGAATACAACTTGATAGTCATCACCATTCATGATCCCAAATATCCTGTGCCTAGTTGTCTGTGGCTTATGGCTTACGATGACCATCTTGTCACCCAGTAAGGCATTCAACAAGCTCGACTTGCCTACATTAGGTAGCCCTATGATGTTTACAAAAGCGGATTTATGATTTGGTGTGTCTTGCATAGGTGTTAATAGTCAAGTTGTTTGGTACTGTTGTTTATGATGTCAACGACTTTTGTCAATACTTGAGGAGGTAGGTATCTTCTCCATAGAACATCTTCAAGATTCCCTCCAAAGTTAGCGTAATATTGAATCTGAGATCTCTCCATCTCCTGCGTCACGTGCAACATTGTATTGACAAAGCAGATAAGGCCTCCATCGTCTTTAATATCATCCCACCACTCTTCATAGTAACTGTTGTCATCTCCATGAAAGTTCAATACATTATCACAGAGAAGTATATATTTATTGATGTCTTGAGCAATCATTGGATTGATCACATTGTTCTTGAGAGTCATGATATCATTATACAATGTGTCATTCCATTCACCTATCAACTCAATAAAGGCGATACCTGATGAATAGTCAGCAATGAGGACTTTTCCATACAAAGTTGATGACCCAAAGTCATCCCACTGTGGATGGATATAATAGTTGTAGACCTTATTAGTAAATGTAAACTCGCTATACTCTCTTCGATAGAATGGAGATTTTTCATCTTCAGATGCGATATAGTAATTTCTCCATTTATGATAGGGTTCTATATCATGCATTCGGTTCTGCTTCGAATTCTTTAATTGTCTTTTCTATAATATCGCAACATTCATTTATCTCATCTTCTGTCATTACAAGAGGTGGAGCAAACCTAATGATATTTCCATGTGTAGGTTTTGCTAATAGGCCATTGTCTCTAAGCTTTAAGCAAATATTCCACGCTGTCTTACTTTCCTCGGAGTCATTAATGACAATCGCATTGAGCAATCCTTTACCTCGGACTAACTTCACAAGTGATGAAGAATCAACGACGGTCTGCATTCTTGCTCTGAATATTTTTCCAAGTTTCATTGCATTTCCAGCGAGATCCTCATTTTTAACAACTTCTAAGGCTGCTATTGCAACAGCACAAGCAAGTGGATTTCCTCCAAAAGTAGAACCATGCTCTCCTGGTTTGATACAAAGCATAATAGGGTCATCAGCAAGCACCGCAGATACTGGGAACACACCGCCACTCAATGCCTTCCCTAATACTAAGATATCAGGTCTTACTTCAGGTTTTCTTTCACAAGTAGAAGTTGCACAGTCACAATTACCACAAGTGGCGAGTAACTTGCCCGTCCTTGCAATTCCGGTTTGGACTTCATCGGCGATAAGTAAAGCACTGTACTTGTCACAAAGCTCTTTTGCCTTAACGAGATATTGATCATCTGGAACCATCACACCTGCTTCACCTTGTATAGGCTCTACGATAAAGGCAGCAACATTTGGATCTTTAAGTTCGTCTTCCAATCGTTTGATATCATTGTATGGTACGATTTCAAATCCAGGCATATATGGTCCAAATCCTCCTCGACTATCTGAGTCTGTTGACCCACTAATCACAGCAAGCGTACGACCATGAAAATTTTGACTAGCAAAGATGATTTTGGCTTTTCCTGCAGGGACTCCTTTCTTTTCATAAGCCCATTTCCTTGCTATTTTGAGAGCTGTTTCTACAGCTTCTACTCCAGTATTTATCGGTAATATTTTGTCATAGGCAAATAGCTCAGTCATATACTTCTCATACTTCCCTAGCATATCATTGTAGAATGCACGAGATGTGAGAGTTAAAGATTGTGCTTGAGAATGTAATGCCTGCAATATCTGTGGATGACAGTGACCTTGATTGACAGCAGAATATGCACTAAGAAAATCAAAGTATCGTTTGCCTTCTACATCCCACACATAGACGCCATCTCCCTTACTCAATACTACGGGTAGGGGATGATAATTATGAGCACCATAACGGTCCTCCATTTTCATTAAACTTTCTGATGTATGCTGTTGATTACTTACTTCTGACATAGTGCGGTGTATAGGTATTATTAACTAAAGCACAAACTTACACAATCTACTTTGATTCGTTTATAGATAGTAGCTGTCTATGTATATCAATAATTTGTGGAATCACATATTGTACACCATCGTTAATTATTATGTGATCAGCTAGGGCTTTCTTCTCATCATCTGACAGTTGATGCTTCATTCTAGCAATGACCTGATCACGAGTCGTATTGTCCCGTTGTATGACTCGATTTATTCTGATCTCTTCTGGAGCTGTTACAAGTATTGTGTAATCAAATAGTGATGCAATACCGGTTTCAAATATGAGGGCCGATTCTTGAATGACGTAGGGTGTTGATTGCTCAGATACCCAATTTGTAAATCTTTGGCGGACTGCTGGATGGATGATTTGATTCAACTGTTCTAGCTTGGTAGCTTCTGCAAACACTGATTTACCCACAAACTCTTTGTTTAACTGGCCATCAACATAGCTGTTTTTACCAAGTAATTTTATGACTTTTGATTGAATATGTGGGTTATAGTAGAGTTTTTTAGCCTCGATATCTGATAAAAATATAGGGATATTTAGCAATGAAAACAAGCTGGTAATCAGTGTTTTTCCAGAGCCTATACCCCCCGTTAAACCTATTTTTTTTACTTTTTGTAACAATATTTACTAATTAAACTATATGGGAATTAACACATTATGACCTATAATATAACTGATTATGTATTATAAGTAAAATTATGTAATAGCCGCTTATATTTTTAATGCCGAGATTCCTACACAAGATTAACAAACGCCTTACATTTGTATCGGAAGTTGTTCTATAATGATTGGCCCTGCCGCTCGGCGGGGTTTTTTTTTACCCCAAGTTTTTTTCAAGTTGTTGTATTAGTGCTCGCATATCTTTATGTAGTTCAGACCCTACGGTAACTGGCTCTTTAGTTATTGGATGTGTAAAGGCTAGATTTGATGCATGCAACGTTAACCTTGAGACTAATGGTCTCTCTTCTACCTCTGCTTTTTTCCAATATTTCTTTTTCTTGAACTCAGATAGATAGATAGCTTCATTGCGACCATAGAACCTATCTACAGCAAGAGGGAGTCCAATATGTGCAAGATGGACCCTGATCTGGTGAGTACGTCCTGACTTGATATTACACTCAATTATACTATACTGACCAATCGTCTTTTTTAACTGATAGTGTGTAATGGATTGTTTGGCTTTCTTATCCTTCAGATTGACGTAAGTCTTTCCTCCATCATAGATCAGAGGTAAGTCAATGACACCTTGCTCTTGATGTGGGACCCCATCGACAATTGCTGTGTAGTGTTTAGTCACTTCATTATTAATCTGCATCTCAGTAAAGACCTGTTGGATCTCTGGCTTTTTACCAAATGCAATGCAACCAGAAGTTTCGAGATCAAGTCGATGAAGCACGAAGATTTCACCATATTTTTTTCGCATTAGCGATTTTAAAGATGGTAATTCTGATCTGAATCTATCCGGAGTTGATAATAAGTTTGCTGGTTTGTCAAGTATGACAAAATAGTCATCCTCAAACAGGATGGGAGGGTACTTCATGTATTAAGTTTTTCTACTGTTCGTTGGTTACGTACATAGTATCGATAGGCAATGGAGAATCTTGAACGACCGTTTTTATTCGGTTGGGCAATTGCATATTTATCAACAAGCTGTTTTACTTGCTTCCGTTTTGAGAGCTTCTTGCCTATAGAAAGATAGGCGTGAGTTAGTCCCTTGAATATTGCGATACCTTTCTTGTAGTGTCCTGTAAGCATCATATATAATGCGCCTAATTTATCCTGAATAATACGAGGTAACAGAATGGTAAGAATATGACTATCTCGATGATTTTTTATGATCATCCAGTGGTTGTTTCTGACATTGAGGTATGTCTTTTCTGGATTGTCATACGCTAGCGAACTCCCACCTACGTGATAAACAATAGACTGTGGCATCACCATTACCTTGTAGCCTGCATTTTTCATTCTCCAACATAGATCTATCTCTTCTTGATGAGCGAAGAACGATTCATCAAATCCTTCAAGATTAATAAAGACATCTGACCTTACAACTATTGCTGCTCCTGATGCCCAAAAGATCTCTTCTTCTGAATTGTAGTTTGGATTTACCCGTTCGATTTGCTCGAATATTCTTCCTTTGCAATAAGGGACGCCATACTTATCAATCAAGCCTCCTGCTGCTCCAGCATACTCATAATGAGTCTTTAGTTCATAGTCTAAGACTGATGGCATGCAAGCACCTATTGTAGGGTCAGCTTCCATTTTATTGATGATGGGTGTCAGCCAATTGGGAGTGACCATAACATCATCATTAAGTAGCACTAGATACTTACTATCTATCTGCTCTATAGCTTTATTATATCCTTTAGCGTATCCATAATTAGATCCGAATTGAATTGTGTGGATCTCCGGAAACCACTCTTGAACAAATTCTACCGTATCATCATCACTAGCATTATCTATGACGAATGTCTCAAATTTTTCTCCCATAGACTCACTGATGGATGGGAGAAAAGACTCAAGTCTTTCTCTACTATTATATGCTAGGATAGCGATAGCTACCTTGCTGACTTCTTTTCTACTATAGCTATCTAATTTGCTAAAATAATTAAGGGCAGCCCTTTTATCTTTACCTAATTGGACTTGTAAGGCATCTAGCGAGTCCATATGCATATCTTCTCTTATGAAGCCATAGATGCTTACGGTCATTTCCTTATCATAGATGTTTTGATCAAAGTCAAATAGGTTTATTTCAATCTTAGTTGTCTCTGTTTCATCAACTGTAGGCCTTGTGCCTATGTACAGCATACCATTGTACACACTGCCATCAACTTGTGCTCTGGCTGCATAGATTCCAGTTGATGGTATTAACTTTTGACTTGAGTCAATCTTAATGTTTGCAGTAGGGTAGCCAATCTCCCTGCCAATTTTATCACCAGAAACAACAGTTCCGGTTAACATATAATAGTAGTCGAGAAGGCTATTTGCTTCTTCTATCCTGCCGTCTTGAAGATAATTTCTGACCTTACTTGAGCTGATAGCGATGTTTTGTATTTCCTTCTTGCTTATTTCTTTAATACCATTTGGAAAGTGAGATTCATATTCAAATAATAGATTAATATCGCCTCTTCTATCTTTGCCGAATCTGTGATCATATCCAATTACTAACCCTGTCGGATTGATTTTACCAATTAGGAAGTCCTCAATGTACTGTTCAGGTGGTTGCTGGCTGAAGGTGAGGTCAAATGGAACCACAATCAGGTTGTCGACTTTCAACGTTTCTAGGATCTGGATTTTCTCGTCTAGTGTTGTAAGGAGCTTGACATTTTCTGGGTCAATAATTGCTCTTGGATGAGGGTGAAAAGTAATCATAATACTTTCACCATCAATTTCTCTCGCCATTTGGACGATGCGTCTAATTAACTGTCTATGACCTAGATGTACACCATCAAAAGACCCGATAGTAGCAACCCCATTCTTAAAAGCGGGCAAAGCATTGATGTCTCTAAATATCCTCATTATTCTATTTCATCTATATCTTCAGGTTCATCTTCAAGATAAAGTTCTGTCCACTTATGTATATCTAATTCCCTTCGATCTCTTTTAGTTGGGCGGCCTTCACCTTTGAGCCTCTTTTCACTTCCTGCCTTGCCGATAAACCAAGACTTGAACTTATTAAGTTCTGACTCAGGCGTGACATCATTATAGCAAGGAGCTGCTAGTGTAGCAGAAACTCTGCTCTTCAATAGGCCTTTAACTTCATAAGTAAATAAGAAACCATTTCGCTTGACTTCAACCTTGTCGTCAATAGTGACGTGAGCAGAAGGCTTAGCAGGCTTATCATTGATTCTTACCTTACTTTCTTTACAGTATTTAGTTGCGAGAGATCTGCTTTTACAGAGCCTCACAGTCCACAGCCATTTATCTACTCGGTTACTTTCCATTCTTTTTTGGTAGTACTGGATATTGTGGATTCATTTCAGTAAGTGTGTCTTTAACAATTGTAGCAACGATATGATCTCTATACCACCGACTGTCAACAGGAACGATATGCCAAGGGATTGCAGATCCATTGATAGCATATTCATAGGCTTTCATATACGCATCCCAATGCTTTCGTTCATCCCAATCTCCATCATTATGCTTCCAGTTTTTCTCTGGAATATCGATTCTCTCCTGAAGCTTTTCTAATTGTCTCTCCTTAGATAAGTGAAGATAGCACTTGATAACTTTCGTGTTATTGTGTACTGTAAGGAGTTCTTCGAAGTCGTTAATTGCCTTCATTCTGGCTTTGACTGTCTTCTTATCAATCCACTTATGCACACTTTGAATTAAGATGTCTTCATAGTGAGAACGTGTCCAGATGGCAATCTCACCTTTTGCAGGAGCAATCTTATGAGCCCTCCAAAGAAAATCATGGGCAAACTCGAGATCTGTCGGTTTCTTGAAAGGGTAGGCCTTAACAACGTGTGGACTGCACATTGAAAACACTTTCTTAGTTGCACCGTCCTTGCCACTTGAATCCATTCCTTGTAAAACAAGTAGGATAGATTGCTTCTTTTCAGCCATCAGAGTATGCGCTAGATCTGCAATTTCTGTTTTGAGAGTTGCTGTTTGCTTTTTTATTTTTTTCTTATCAACGTCCTTGGGAGGCTTAGTGCTGATCTTACTTAAATTGGTAGTTTGTTTTTGCATAAGGGATGAGATCTTCTATGTGATCATTTTCTTTCTTTTGACAAGGTATTTTTCTAAGATTGGATGGAAGCCTTCATTAATGTCAGCCGGTACAAAATCAATTTTGTATTGGAGACACTTTTGTAGTAAATCTTCTTCTAGTTGCTTAGCCTTAGGTATGAAGTGTTCTTTAATAGCATTGGATTGGACTCTGACTTTCTCTCCAGTCTCCATATCTATGAATTCATACGGACGATCTTCAAATTCAAAGTCCATTTCTAAAGCTCGGTCTGTTACGTGGAATAGGACAACTTCGTGTTTGTTATACTTGAGGTGTTGAAGAGCTGAGAAGACGGCTTCGTTATCCTCATGATTCAGCATATCGCTAAATATAATGACTAACGATCTACGGTGAACTCTTTCGGCTATTTCATGAAGACAACTTGCTGTTGAGGTTGACTTATTTAGGATATTATCGTTAATCAAGTTCTCGATATATGAAAGTAGAAGCCTATAATGTGTCTGACTACTCTTACATTTTGTGTGATAGAGCAATTGCTCATCAAATATTGAAAGGCCATAAGCATCGCGTTGCTTACTCAGCAAGTTCATAATTGATGCAGCTGCCAGACTTGAGAATTGAAGTTTATTAATAGTTTTACCAGGGATGTTCTTAGGGAAATACATTGACGAAGAAGTATCGATGACTAATTGACATCGGAGGTTAGTCTCTTCTTCATATTTTTTAGTGTAGAGACGATCCGTACGTGCATAGACCTTCCAATCAATGTTTTTGGTGGTTTCACCTGGATTCCATACCCTATGTTCAGCGAACTCCACACTAAATCCGTGAAAAGGGGACTTATGTAAACCAATAATAAATCCTTCTACCACTTGCTTAGCAAGTAGCTCTAGATTGTTGAATTGTCTTAAGTCGTAATTGTCTAAAAATCCCATATCTCAAATGTCGGACTTTTCTACCATTTGCTACTATGCAAATACGTATTATCCTTCATTGAAAATAAACGCATCATTAGAAAGTTTAATTCTCTTGCATCTATGGTTTAAAGGTTGCAAGACCTTCTGCCATCCAATCAGCAAGAGCCTGTCTATTACCAGAGAGCATAATTCGCTTTTGATCACTAGTGTTTTTTATATTTCCAAGCTCTACGAGTATTGCAGGTGGATGAGTGTTTTTGACTACGTAAAGGTTCCGAGTTCTGACTGAGCCATTATATCCACGATTAGCTTGGTGTTGAGCATATTTATCTCTGAATGTACTTTGGAGATTTTCTGCCAACTTACGTCCAGTCTTACTTTTTTCATGGTGGAAGAAGTACACATCCATTCTCTTTTCTTTGTGATTAGCATCAATATGGACAAACATTGCATACTGTTCTTTGACACCTTCAGCCTTGTGCTTAGCATAAAGTTGATTGATTTTATGTGTCCTCTGTGCTAGTCTATTCTTTTGAGATGCGGCAACTTTAGCACCACCTAATGTCGTCTCATCTGTATCACAAGACAAGTACTTTCCATCTCTGATTCCGTCAGTATCCTGAGTGATGATGTGTACAGTTGCACCTTTCTGCAAGAGTGAACGTGAGAGTCTCAGAGCTACATCATATGCGTACTCATCTTCACATAGAGTATGGACACAGTCTGTGCACATCGTGCCTGGGTCAATACCTCCATGACCTGATACGATGTAATACACTTTGCCTTTCAACGATTGATCTATCAATGGCACTGTCTGATGACTTGCTCCAAATAATTTTTCAGTTACTGTCGATGAACTTGTGCTTACTGTACTAGGTGTATTTGTTATTGGATTTAGTTTCTTAGGACTTGGCTCTGTTGAAAAGCCAGATTGTTTTTCGTCAGCGGCCGGTGTATCGATTACGATATCATTAGATCCATCACATCCATATAAGTGATGCGGTACCCATAGAATATTACTATCAGTGTATTGCGTCTTTCTTTTTCCAAGATCCTTTATGTTGGTGTTATAATTCTGGATAGCTACGGCAGTATCCCAGTCATCCATTTTTAAAGTTGATCTTATACTTATTCCGTTATAATCCACAATGAGTATAGGGAGTTGATACTTAGTATTGATCTTCAACCCCTCATTTTTATCAAGATTATTGAGCTTGTAGAAATGTTGGAAATTGCATGGCTCTCCAGCTAAGTCATACTGCCTTAAGAGAGAGTATACTCCATCTCCTTTCTTGGCAGAAACGGTTAAATAATAAGGTTCTGCACCAATCATCAATAACGGTAGCAGAATCATAAGTGTAGATACAATAGCAGATCTCATACGTAGTTTCCTTATTTTGAACTCTAATATATTATAAAATTCTATAATATGTTATTGCTTATCCTACTGATTTGTATTATGATACATATTTAATATTTATTTAATGTGATAATGCTGATTAATCACTAATTTTGTGACAAATAATGCAACAGATAGCCAGCATATTACGCCAACATTTAAGACAGGATATAAGAGACTTTACCTCTGTAGGAAGTATTGGACTTTTTATTGTTGGGGCTACATTTATTTCATTGAAGTGCTTTGTCACATTGCATGGAGTGGGTTGGATAGCATTATTTTGGATACTCTTCTTATTCTCCATTCTCAATCTTGTACAGAATGCCTTCAAATCATCTCGGACAGCAAGTAGAGAGACCCAATATGTCTACTTCTCCGCATTGTCTGTTGTAATAGGTACTTGGTTATACCACTTCCTCTATTTACTAGGATCAGCTCTTTTATTATTATTGGCGATGACAGTTTTTTTCGGTTCTCCGATCAGTGACTTAGGATTGTTTCTTCTGAATATATTGATAGGCAGCCTTGGTCTTTGCACAGTATTAACAATGACAGCTTTGATAGGATCGACAGTTACACAGTCCAATCTTCTTGTCAGTTTATTGAGTATCCCACTAGCATTGCCATTTTTACTACTAAGTGTAAAAATTAGTGTGGTTGCATCAGGTCTCATAAAGGATACAGCAATCACAACAGATTTAATCCAATTATCAGGGATTACATTGTTAGCAATTGCGATAGGAATTTTGCTGATTCCAACATTATGGAAATCCTAGGTGTTAGATTTGTAGTCCATAAGTAAAATGCAATAACAATTATGCTAAGACAAAATTGGTGGAAATTGCTCGGTGTCTTGATTTTTGGATATGTTTTAGTGGCTGGATTATTGACTCCACTAAAACCAGGGATAACTGATGCTACACCTTATACTGCTGTTGCTGGAAGTTCAGTCGATATTAATGTCCAAGGATATAACACTCATTTTGAAGATGGGCAGTCACAAGTTGCTTTTCTTAAGAATCGTCAACAGCAAGTAATTCAAGCAAATAGTTTTCGGTCAACGGGAAATCAATCCTCAGTTTTTAGTTTCGATTTGCCTGATATGGTTGATAAAGATAAGGCAAGACTCACGTTAGTCGTAAATAATTCTCTAGATGGGAGTATCATCTTGCCTGATGCCATCACTGTAACAAAAGGTACTGGTTCGATAAGCAATTCTGCTACTTGGATGCCATTTGATGTTGGAAGTCTACATGTTTTAGAAGACTTTAGATTCCCTTACCGGAATACGCTAAATGAGACTATTAGGAATACCTTCTTTCACGTAGCGATTTGGTTTGCGATGTTCATTCTATTTATTGTAGGTCTTATTTATAGCATTAAGTATTTGCTCAAGCGAAACCTTAGACACGATCATATAGCAGCAGCATTTACTGAAGTAGGAATTATATTCGGTATTGTAGGCTTAGCCACTGGAAGTATTTGGGCGAAATATACGTGGGGTACCTGGTGGACCGATGATGTGAAATTGAATATGTCAGCTGTAGCAATGTTAATATATTTTGCCTACAGCATACTTAGACTCTCAGTCAAGGATATTGATAGCAAAGCTCGACTTTCCAGTGCTTATAATATCTTTTCTTTCGCTGTATTGATTCCTCTCATATTTGTTCTTCCTAGGATGACTGACAGTCTACATCCAGGTAATGGAGGTAATCCAGCACTTGGTGGGGAGGATTTAGAAAACTCACTAAGAGTGGTCTTTTATCCTGCGGTCATCGGTTTGACATTGATTGGAGTTTGGATGTCGACCCTAGTGTACCGAATAGGGATTCTCAAGGATCAGTGGATAAATGATCTATAATCCTAAATATGTTTGTTAGTTCAGAATAAAATTTTGCATCAGTCCGTTTTTTGTATTCAATTTGAAGTATTTTTGACATTACAGAAGTGCTCTATGAGTACTTAACTAATTTTATTTTGAAAAAGATGAATTTCTACTACCTAGTTGTTTTTGATGTGTTTTAAATTTGCATTGACAAGTAAATTGGTAAATTTTCAAAACTTAGTTCTGCAGTTACTTTATAGTCAAGTGTTTTATAGAAGTTAACTGCGAATAATCAAAACAAAAACCATTTTCATTGAGAATTCTACCAGCGATTACACGTTATATCTATCTAACCATTTTATTTCTATCTATCCCTTTACTATCTAGGGCTGAATCGACAGATTTTCTCAGGTCAACAGGAAAGATTTACTCTGTAGTAGGAGTTATTCTGATTCTGTTTGTCGTGATTGTGATTTATTTATTTAGCCTTGATAGAAAAGTGACAAGAATAGAAGAACAAAACTTTGACAATGAATAAACAAGCCTCATTTTTTGAAAGTGTATCCCGAAACTTTGATAATGCAGCGGTACTTACAAAATATCCTAAAGGATTATTATCTCAGATAAAAGCTGCCAATGCTGTTTATCAGATGAGATTCCCAGTTAAGATTGGTAACAAATATGAAGTCATAGAGGCATTCAGAGTACAACATAGTCATCACAGATTACCTACTAAAGGGGGCATCAGGTATAGTCACTATGTGGACCAGCAAGAAGTTGAAGCATTAGCTGCGCTTATGACTTACAAATGTGCATTAGTGGATGTTCCATTCGGTGGTGCTAAAGGTGGTGTCAAGATTTCTACAAGGAATTACACTCCTGAACAACTTGAGAGAATTACTCGTCGATATACAGTAGAGTTAGTAAGAAAAAATTTCATTGGACCTGGAATAGATGTTCCAGCACCTGATTATGGTACAGGCCCAAGAGAGATGGCTTGGATATTGGATACTTATCAACAGCTCAAGAATGGAGAAATTGATTCTGCTGCATGTGTTACAGGTAAGCCAACAAATACAAGTGGTATTCAAGGAAGAACCGAAGCTACAGGTAGGGGTGTCTTCTACGGATTAAGAGAATACTTGACACTTAAAGATGAAGTAGAAGCATTAGGAATGCAAACGGGTACAGGCGGTAAGACAATGGTGATACAAGGTCTTGGTAATGTTGGTAGATATACTGGGACAATATCAATAGAGGAAGGAGATATCAAAGTAATCGGTGTATCTGAAATTGAAGGAACAATAGTTGACGAGAAAGGAATCAATATAGCTAAGCTCCTTAAATACAGAGCTAGTAAGGGCAGTATCCTTGGATTTCCTGGGACTAAGACATTGAAGTCGAGAGAGGATTGGGTATCAATCCCTTGCGATATACTTGTGCCTGCAGCACTAGAGAGTCAAATTCACAAAGGCAATGCAAAGAAGATAAAAGCTAAGATTATTTGCGAAGCTGCCAATGGGCCTGTAACTGCAGATGCAGAAGAAATACTCTTGAAAATGGGAGTTGTGGTATTACCAGATATGTATCTGAATGCAGGAGGTGTGACAGTATCTTACTTTGAGTGGTTAAAAAACTTGAGTCACATCAGATTTGGAAGAATGGAAAAGCGATTTGACCAAAATGCTTATACAAATATGGTTGATATGGTTGTAAGACTTACAGGTAAGACAATCAGTACTAGAGAACGATCACTATTGACTAAGGGTGCTGATGAAGTTGATCTCGTAAGATCGGGGCTAGAAGAAACAATGATTACTTCATTCCACCAGATCAGAGCAAATTATACGCGTAAGAAATCTGTGAAAGATTACAGAACTGCGGCATTTATAACAGCACTAGATAAAGTTGCAAGCGACTATCTTACTTTGGGAGTATTCCCATAGGTGAAAGGAGACAGGGTAACTTTCATCAAACAATTATATTAATACACTGAAATAATCATTATGTCTAAAATATTAGAGAAGCTAGATAAGACGGATCTGAAAATCTTGGAGTTTCTTCAAGATAATAGTAAAATTACTAATCTAGAACTTTCGAAGAGAATCAACCTTTCCCCTGCACCGACTCTTGAGAGAGTACGTAAGCTAGAGCAAAGTAATATTATTCAGAGCTATCACGCTAAGGTGAATGCCAATGCTCTTGGACTCAATGTTAGGTCATTTGTCTTGGTTTCACTAGCGTGGAATAAGACAAATGCGTTTGATAATTTTGTGTCTAAGATTCAGACAATCGAGGAGATTACTGAGTGTTACATCATTACTGGGGATGCTGATTTTTTACTAAAGATTATCTGTGAAGACTTAGAAGCTTACGAGAAATTCTTATTTAAAAAGCTTTCAGTAATTGATGAGGTTGAGAGACTTAAGACATTAATGAGTTTATCAAGAATCAAAAAGACTAAAGTGCTTCCATTTTTATATAAGGACTAGACCTCAGACTTAGTGAGGGAAAAGAGCCTACTGTGGCAGATCGTTGATTCTGGGTCTAATACTGTGTCATATGTCTATGGTACAATGCACGTCCAGAATAACGCTGCATTTACATTTATTGACCATGTCAAACGGTACATTGATTCGAAATCAATATTCTATGGTGAGACTAATCTAGATGACCTAGCAGCAATGCAGGTTGAGATGGATATGTATTTACTTCCAGATGGTAAATCATTACATGATTACATATCAGAAAAGAGATACTTAAAGTGGCGGACAAGGCTGTTAAAGCATTTTGATATTGATCTGAATCGTTTCCAGCATTATATTCCGTTTTTCATCTTGAGTTCTCTACAGACAGGCTACTTAGAAGCAGATCATAATCTACCGCTAGATAAGCATCTATGGGACTATGCAGTTGCTCGAGGCAAAACTGTATTAGGCGTCGAGTCAGCAGACTTTCAGTATAGTGTGATGAAAAATATTTCTCTTGACGATCAGTTCAAGATGCTTAAGGAATTTATTGCTCAACCAAATAAATTCAAGAGGCGTATTGAAACTCTGGAAACCTTGTATATGGAACAAGATATTTTGCAATTGTATCGATCTACTCGAGATAGTTTAGGCAGTCAGCGGAGATTACTACTCACGGATCGAAATGTCCAGATGTCGCAGACTATTCTTCAGAATCGGGATCAACCTTCTTTCTACACATTTGGAGCGGCGCATTTGGCTGGTAACAAGGGTGTCTTACCACTATTAAAGCGAGGAGGGTTACAGATATCACCAATCAATATTTCTTAATTGGTGTCTATATCTGATAAACACTGGCAGTTTATCTATAATTTATGATACTAGGTCATAACTACTATTATTACTACAACTAAGTATTGTATTTTTATCCTACCTAAAAACTAAGTAGAACCAATACTCAGTTAAATAGTTACATCATAAATTCACACACCCTTGAGTCAAACAATTACACAATTTCTCAGAATTACCTGTGTTGTTTTTATTGGACTATTTGTCTACACAAATGGGACAACACAATCAACATTTACCGTAAGTGGATATATCTCCGATGGTATATCAGGAGAGACTTTAATCGGAGCTAATGTCTATCAAGCTTCTGATCCTTCTCAAGGAGCTATTACTAATGTGTATGGCTACTATTCTTTGACATTGCCTGAAGGCAATTACGAGTTAGTCTATTCGTACTTGGGATACAGTGATCAACGCATATCTGTGAACCTCAGTAAAGATATTAAGTATGATATTGAATTGTCTCAAGGTGTTGTGATGACAGAGGTGACTATTTCAGCTGAAGAACAAGAAAAAGACAGTAATGTAGAAAGCACTCAGATGGGTGTAGTAGCATTAGAAGTGCAGAATATTAAGAAGTTGCCTGCTTTACTTGGCGAAGTAGATATCTTGAAAACATTACAACTTCTGCCTGGCGTATCATCTGCAGGTGAGGGTAGTTCAGGATTCTATGTCAGAGGAGGTGGTCCAGACCAGAATCTCGTGCTACTTGATGAAGCTATCGTCTATAATACTGGACACTTGCTTGGTTTTTTTTCAGTGTTCAATGCTGATGCAATAAAGAATACTACCTTGATTAAAGGTGGAATGCCTGCTAACTATGGAGGGAGGTTGAGCTCAGTAGTTGATGTCCAAATGCGAGAAGGGAACAAAAAGAATTACGAAGCCGAAGGTGGGATTGGATTGATCTCATCAAGATTGACATTTGAAGGTCCGATACAAAAGAACAAGAGTAGTTTTCTAATCTCCGGTAGACGGACTTATGCACTTGACCTTGCTCAACCTGCACTCAAAGGTGGAGACTTTGAAGGAACCAATTACTACTTCTATGACTTGAATGCCAAGCTCAATTTTACACTTAGTGATAAAGATCGCCTGTACTTCAGTGGTTACTTCGGTCGTGATGTATTGTTATTTGCCCAGCCAGTGAGAGACTTTCAGTTTGAGTTACCTTATGGGAATAGGACGGCCACACTCAGATGGAATCACTTGTTTAGTGATAAGCTATTCTTCAATCTTTCAGCGATATATAATGACTACAACCTAGAGTTTTCTGGTGGTCAAGCTGACTTTACATTTAACCTTCTTAGTGGTGTAAGAGATTATAATCTGAAGTTAGACTTTGATTACTATCCTAATCCGAAGCATGTCATCAAGTATGGTGCTAACTATACCTACCATAAGTTGACTCCAAATACAGCATCGGCATCTAATGGTGAAACAGATTTTGAATCAGCGTTTGAACCAAAGTACGGTCAAGAAGTGGCATTTTATATTCAGGACGATTGGAAAGTGAATGAAGCATTTAGTGTCAACGCTGGATTGCGATATTCTTTCTTTAATCAGCTTGGCCCATATACTTCTAAGCTAAATGGGCAAGAATTTGATGACTTAGAAATTGTTGAAACATACGGAGGTCTTGAGCCAAGACTAAGTGCTAAGTATTCTTTGTCTAAGGCTTCATCACTGAAGGGTGCTGTCACATTGAATAACCAATATATTCACCTAGCCTCCAACTCGTCTAGTACACTTCCAACAGATCTATGGGTGCCATCGACCGAGATTGTTGCTCCGCAAAGAGCTGTACAGTATGCACTTGGTTACTTCCAAAATTTCAAGGATAATAGCTATGAAGCAAGTCTAGAAGTTTATTATAAAGACCTTAGAGATCAGATAGACTATTCTGATGATCAGGTACCCACAATTTCAGAAGAGGATGAAGATCAATTCGTATTTGGGATTGGTAGGGCATACGGAGCAGAATTTTTCTTAAGAAAAAACTATGGTAACTTGACTGGCTGGGTAGGATACACTCTATCTAGAACCGAGCGGTCATTCACAGATATAGAAGATGGTAGATGGTATCCGGCGGTCTACGACAGACGACATGATATTTCAGTAGTGGCGAACTATGAGATTGCGCCAAGACTTGAACTAGGTGGTGCATTTGTATTTGGGAGTGGAAGACATTTTACTCCAGCGGAATCTTTTGTCTTCATTGAGAATAAACTAAATATCCTTTATGCAGGACGTAACACAAGTAACTTGCCTGATTATCACCGACTAGACTTATCATTGACCTATACACCTAAGCAGAAGAAAGAATATCAAAAATTTAAATCAACGTGGAATCTGTCAATCTATAATGTCTATAATCGTAAGAATCCATTCTTCATTTTCTATGATTCTGATGTAGACAATGGTGCTACAAGTTTGCAGGCATTCCAAGTAACGATATTTCCAATAATTCCATCAATCTCATGGAACTTCAAGTGGAATCAAAATCCTCAGAAATAATATAGAGCAATGACTAAACACTATCAAATATTTAAGGTCTATTTCGTATCTGTCACCTTAGTGCTTGGATTAAGTCTCTTGATGACTAGTTGCCAAGAAGAGTTCTTCCTTGAAGAATCAGTCACAGCAAATCAATTTGTCGTGGAAGGGTACGTCGAAGCTGGCGAGGGTACATTACCTTCATACGTATTAATCACACAATCTGTCCCATTCTTTGATGAGTTGAATCCAGATGAGTTTGCTAGTCTATTTATTGATAACGCAAGTGTCGCCGTCAATGATGGGGACAAGACTGTACAGTTTACAAAGATCTGTTCAGATGCGGTTCCAGATGGGCCTATCAAGGATGAATTAGCTATGACCTTAGGTATCGACTTTGATTCAATTGACGTAGATATCTGCATCTATATTGACCTGGCGGATGAGCTAACGAGAGAAGAAGGTCGATCGTATGACTTGACTATAAATATTGGCAACGATCAACTTACTGCAACAACTACTATTCCTGAACTTGTCAGGTTGGATAGTTTTTCATTTGAAGAGGTACCAGGTGAAGTGATAGATAGTTTAGCACAGTTATTTGCAAATATTGCTGACCCTGAAGGACAGACATTTTACAGGTATTTTACTGATGATGATAATGGCATTTTGAATACCGCCTTTTCTTCAGTGACAGATGATTCAACATTTGATGGTCAAGATTTTAGATTTCCAATATCACAGGCTGATGCAACTGATGTTGATTTTGATACGTATGGATTCTTTAATGTAGGAGACACAGTAACATTCAAATGGACTACTATCGATGCAGCTCACTTTAAATTTTGGGATACATTTGAGTTTAGTCTCAACGGACAAGGTTCACCCTTTACATCTTACACTCGTATTGCAGGTAATGTAGAAGGTGGTTTTGGTATCTGGGGAGGCTATGCTGTACAATTTGAAGAATTAATTGTTGATAAGACCGAGTAGATATACAATCCAACTGTCAAATAATCTGTCACAGGTATTGCATATTTAGTAGAGGAAAGCACTATAGATTCATCTCACCTATCTTTAAACGAATGAAGTATCCATACTTGATTGTATTATTTTTTTGTTTTACTTCTTGCTTTACATTGAAGGAAGGTGATATCTTATTTCAAGACATTGATTGCGGCCCATATTGTGAGAGTATAGAGACAGTGACGAAGGGCTATCGCGGTGCTGATCTTTCTCATGTAGGTATGGTGATTGAAAGTAGTAACGGAGAACTTGAAGTGATAGAAGCTAATACCACTGGAGTGCAGATAGTGTCTCTCGATACATTTCTCAATCGGTCTTCGGATGATAATGGAAGTCCTAAAGTGATTGTAGGGCGACTTAAGCAACCTTATCAAGAACTTATTCCTCGAGCAAAGACTTTTGCTATAGCATTACTTGGATCCGACTACGACTATATCTATGATATCACTGATGACAAATATTATTGCTCAGAGCTTCTATATGAGTCATTCAAGGCAGCTAATGGAGGAGATTCGATATTTAGGCTATATCCAATGACATTTATTGAGCCTGCCACTGGTGAGTTATTTCCTATTTGGGTTGAATATTTTGAATCGTTAGGGCATCCTATGCCACAAGGGGAACTTGGCCTCAATCCAGGTGGAATGTCTGAGTCAAACAAAGTAAAGATCGTACATCAATACGGCATACCATCTGGTATGAAGTAGCAGGTTTCAACATCATTGAATTCATAAGTTATGCATATCAAATCAATACCTAGTTACCTATATTTAATCATAGGGCTCTTGCTTATTCTTTCAACATTTGTCCAAGCTCAAAATATCATTGAACTGGATTCTCCTGACCCATCAGTAGCTGATTATGGTGAAGTTTTGACGACATATTTTACTAGATCCATCTCTCAAGGGAAAATGGTAGATAATGAAACAAAGGTGATTCTTGGTCCAGGTGAATATCAGATTAATAGCACAATAAGATTGACGCTAGGTGACCAACTCTATCTCGATTTTGGAGCTAAACTGATAAGGACTAAATGTAGAAGTAAGGCACCTATGATTCACTTAGATGGTCGATATAGTAGCGTCATAGGTAGTGCGATGAATATCATAGAATCTCAATGTCCTGGTCTTACAAGTGGATTAATCCGTGTTGGTCAAGGTGATACATCAGCCAATCGCAATATCATCTCTTGCAGAGTAGAACATCTCACAATCACTGGTAGCCATCAAAGCTATCCTAATAACCAATCGACCGGGATATATATTTACAATAATCAAAACGAGCCCAGTGGAGGTGCTAACAGCACAAGCTACTTTCATACAATATCGGATGTCAACTTTTCATACTTACACAAAGGTCTTCATCTCTACAACTCAAATGCATGTACAATTGATCGGATCTTACTGAATAGAGTAGGAGCTTCAGGTGGTCAAGGAGTATTGTTAGAAGGTGCTCAAGAGACTAAAATTGCAAATGTGCATCATGGGCAAAGTCCTGGAGCGGAGAGTTTGACATTCAAATCATCGGCTAGAAGCTATCTTCCTGCTTACAATACGATATTCAACTACGTCATAGAGATAGGAAAGATTACCAACTCGAGAACATCTAATGTGGGATATTGCCTAAATTTTGATGTCCCATCTGATGAGTTTATTGACAATGAAGTCAATATTGTTTGTAATCACAATTACTTTGCTAAGACTCGTAAAGGTGTCAGTTTTAAGCAATTTAAGGAGAAGGCACCAAAGTCTATTATTCGCGAATAGAGAGCTTAAATGCATCCTAGATAGTACTATAAATTCTAAAAGACCAAGGTTGAAGATTTAAGTCGGCTCCTTTATAAAAATTGATCACACGTCTTGTAGTAATCTCATTAAGTCTATTGATATTACGATCCATTTTATAAGTTGCTGGCTTGTCGGAGAGATTAAAGACACAGAAGACAGTAGCTCCATTTTTCTCTCTTTTATAAGATAGAATCTGATTGTCAACTTGCAGAAATTCAACTGGTCCTCCAAAATCCCCATTCCACAGGGCCTGATTACTATGTTTCACTTCTAAGATTCTAGAATACCAAGTTGCCTCCTTGAAGTGCTCAAAGCCAATGTCATCCTTTTCAAATGACTTCAGTTGATGAGTCAGTGGTTCTTCTTGTCCACCCTGTATCAAAGGCATACCATCTATCGTGTAGGCAAGTGCTGCTAGTGTCTTATGAGCAGGTCCCATTATTTCATTTGTTGAACCTTGACTAATATTGATATCGTGATTAGAGGTGTATTGAATTGGCCAACCTTCTTTGTAAGTCTTTTGATTAGACTTATACCATTTGACTATATTTTTTGGTCCAATTTCTCTTTTAGAGATCTTATTGAGTAATTCGTAGAGCTTGGACCCATTATTAGCATGGAAAGATTTACTATTTCTCAATATTGGGTTAGTCGAATCTGCTTGAAGGAAGATGTCAAGCCTTGCAGATTTTAACTCATAAGTTGCGTATTCCCAGAAATCTGTTGGAGCAGAATCAGCATTATACATACGAAAGCCGTCAATCTTTTCCCTTTGAATCCAGTGAAGCATTTCATCGACCAGTACTTTTCGCATTTCTTTATTGGCAAAGTTTAGCGTTGCAACATCTGTCTTTCCTTTTACTTTAGAATTAACGTAGAAGTCTGGATGCTCACGTAACCATAAATGGTCCCATCCGGTTTGCCCCATAGGAAAGTCTAAGATGATCTTCATACCTGAATTGTGAATAGCTCTGACTAATTCTCTCAAATCACCAAGGGATCCAATCTCGTTATTGACTGTTGTGTAGTCAGATATAGAGTATGGATTGCCAAGTTTTCCTTGCTTATTTATCTGAGAAATTGGGAATATGGGCATTAATAAGATGATGTCCACACCCATTTTATCGAGCCTTGGAAGATGTTCTTTGAAAGCTGAGATTGTACCTTCTGGAGTATAGTGTCGGATATTAACCTCATATATATTGGCATTCTTAGCCCAAGTAGGGATGTGACCTGTCATTAGGTTGGCTTCAAACACGTCTACTGGTGGTTTTTCAGTGAAGGTGACCTTGCCTTTTGTGACACCGCTATTTATTGGTTCAGTAGTAGAAGTTTTTGGAGCTACAGGCTGTGAATTATTAGTGCAGCTATATGTGATAGAGATTAGTAGTAAGAGGATTATACAATAGTAATCTTTCATAGTTCTTGGTTGGTTTATCAGGCTATTATTTTTTGCTAATTCAATTACAAATGTATGGCTTTAAAGAATGCTGTATTACTCTATAATCTTGATTGTTAGTTTAAGGGGTATCGTAATTTAGATCCGGCTGTATTTGCAATGACCAATAAAGTCATATTATCTCTTTTGAACATACCATTACTGAAATGTAATCGTTCTATTCTTTTATCTAATCAAATTAAAACATTGCGGAATTATGGCAGTAGTAAAAGTCATCGAAGTACTTTCAAACTCAACTAAAAGTTGGGAAGATGCAACAGCAAAAGGAATTGCTAAAGCGTCTAAATCTATTACAGGAATCAAATCAGCTTTCGTGCAATCACAAAGTGTTACCGTTAAGGATGGTAAAGTTGCTGAATATAGAGTTAACTTGAAAATTTCATTTGCAATTAAGTAAGTTTCTGACTTCGCAGAATTGCATAAAAAAGGGAATAGTCGTAATGATGTTCCCTTTTTGTTTTTTAACTTTCTTTAGTAGTCGATTGACCATTATTGTACAGGGTTTGATTCTCAAGAATATATTCTAATACTGGCTTGCATTTACTTCTGCAGGCAGGGTAGAAAGTTTTATGCTGCCGTTCTAAAGTGTTGAGTGAATTACCCCACCAGAATTCGGCAATTGCTATTGGGTGTAACTGATGCTTGATCGCATATTGAAGGAGCTTAGGAGCTGCGCATTCTCCAGTTGCTGCCGGAGGCTTTCCTTCTGCTGCGTCTTTGAATATCGAAAGTAAGTTTTTAGATTGACCTGAGAGATTGAGGAAATGATAATTCTCAAATAGCTTGCGTTGGATACTCTTTGATAGATTACTTCTTTTCTTTATCAATTCTGCTGATTGAGTATCATTACTTGCTTCTTTGATTTGATTGCCTAGTTCTGTGACTTCGATTAGTCCTTTGGTAAGGAAGTAGTCGTGTGTCGCCTCATTAAACGGAGAAGGGACTAATTTGTCATAATCTTCATTTCCAGGGAGTTTGCCAGAGACGGCTCCTAGGTATCGTAAGTTGTCATCAGATTGACGAACTACTAAGACTCCAAACATCTTACCAGGTCTGAGTTGGAAATCGTATTCCCACTTAGTTTCTTCCAATGCAATAAATTCCTGAAACTCTTCAGCAGCTACGATTGCAATATCTGGAATATCCAATCCAAAAGGATTATTAAGTTGAGTTGGGATGCCCAAGTGAGTAATATCCGAATTAAAGTCTAATATGCCTTGCATTGAATGATGTTTGGATAGGGCAAATTTACATCTTCTCCAGAGTTGATTGATTAGAGTATGTTGATAGTCTACAATCTCAGAAGAATAAGGTCAAGGTATCTTCTTACATCAGCGAATCAATAACTTATGATAGGTTATTAAGAATAATACACATTAAATAATTATGCAATATGTAAGTCGTAAAAAAAAGGAGATTATCGTTTACGATAATCTCCTTTTTACTTGCCAATTAAGGTTATTTATCTATGCTTATGCCAATACTTTCTCTACAATCGCAGCTGCTTCTTTAAGTAGGATTGCTGAGTGTACTTCAAGTCCACTGTCGTCAATAATCTTCTTAGCAATATCTGCATTAGTTCCTTGTAATCTTACGATAATTGGTACGCTGATATTGCCTATGTTTTTATAGGCATCTACAACTCCTTGTGCAACTCTATCACATCTTACGATTCCACCAAAGATATTAATCAAGATTGCTTTTACTTCCGGATCTTCAAGAATGATTCTGAATGCTTGCTCAACTCTTTCAGCATTAGCAGTACCACCTACATCTAAGAAGTTAGCAGGAGATCCACCTGACAATTTAATGATATCCATTGTTGCCATTGCAAGACCAGCACCATTGACCATACAGCCAACGTTTCCATCTAAATTGACAAAATTAAGTGAATGTTTTTTTGCTTCTACTTCAGTCGGATCTTCTTCTTTTTCGTCTCTTTGTTCAGCAAGCTCTGGATGTCTGAATAATGCATTCTCGTCTAGAGATACTTTGCAGTCAACTGCTATGATTCTATCATCACCAGTTTTAAGACACGGATTGATCTCAAACAGACTTGCATCAGATCCTACAAATGCAGCATATAACTTCGCGATAAACTTAGTCATATCCTTAAATGCAGTCCCTGACAGTCCAAGATTGAAAGCAATTTTACGTGCTTGAAATCCAAGTAGTCCGAGATTTGGATCTATGTGTTCTTTATGTACTAATTCTGGTGTCTTTTCTGCTACTTCTTCAATGTCCATTCCACCTTCAGTTGAGTAGATGATGACATTTTGCTTCTGCTCTCTATCCATCATTATTGATACATAGAACTCTTTACAAGCGTCGAAGTCTGGAGCATACACATCTTCAGCAATAAGGATTTTTCTTACTAGTTTACCATCACCATCCATTCCTCCAGGAGTCTGAGGTGTCTTTAACATCATACCTAAGATGTCAGATGATACTTGAGTGAATTCTGCCTTGTCTTTGGCAAGCTTTACTCCTCCACCTTTACCACGTCCACCTGCATGTATTTGGGCTTTCACAACAACGAAATCAGTCCCAGTTTCCTTCTTTAACTTTTCATAGCCAGATGCAGCTTCTTCAGCAGTATCCGCTGTTTCACCTCTCTGTATTGCCACACCATACTTTGCTAATAACTCTTTACCTTGATACTCGTGTAGATTCATCCGTTAAGTGTCTTTTATTTGTTTGTAATTTGATATTGACAACAAATGTAATAAGTTATTGTCTAATGACTCTTTTAGAAATGACTCCATTTTCATGTTGAACATTAATTACATAGACACCAGGTGTTTGTGGCACATTTAATCCTATGCTATTAGCACCGCTTATTAGTTGTTCAACTTGTGTATTGAGTACTTGACCATTTGTCGATAAGATAGAAATCTGTACATCAAAATTACTATCTGAGTCAATAGCTAATGATACTAGGTCTGAGACACCTGATGGGTTAGGGTAGAGTTCTACAGTATTGATCCCATCAATCTCATCAGTTGAGGTAATAGAACTTCCTGTATCAAAAATTTTCTTAGAACTCTTGAAGCAAGCTGAAGTCTCATTGAATGGGTGTACTAACCATGCGTACTTAGTATCAGGCTCAAGTTCAGTTGCCCAGAAACTATTAGTGTTTACGATATATTCTCTTCTTACACCTTGAAATACATCTTGGATTTCTACTAGATACATATCTGCGTTCTCTACAGCTGTCCATTCGAAGAAGATACTATTGTAAGCTTCTACGACATCTCCTGTCGTAGGGAATATGATTTCGGTTGTTTCAGTGATTTCATTTGTATTTGGAATGTGCGAACTTCTGATATAACTTCTACTTGGTGATGCGAAGTCAGCATGCATTACTTCTGCTTGTTGTTCAGTGAATACATACTGGTCGCAACCAACGAAATAGTCCATCATGTTATCCGCCATCGGTTCCAATTTATCACCACTACTATCAAATATGTTACCTCCAAGAGAACATCCGCTAATTGATGTTGATGAATCACTTCCAAATCCAAATAAATAAGATGCAGGTGTATCACATAGCCTATCGGCAGTAGTCTCACAGTTTTTAGACCTATCTACTAATTCTATCTCACGACCACTTATTGGGTGATTAGTTGCTATGACGGGATTACCGTGATCTTCTATGCTGTATGCCTGTGATTCCCATCCGAAAAATGGATGCGCTAGACTAAAGTAGTGACCCACTTCATGACTGAGTGTAGCTGAACTGTCAATCACTTCAGTTTGTCTCATTACTAACCAGTCCTGAGCGGGTGCATAATAACCTAGAACAGTTCCAACAGAGCCATCAGAGTTGATGTCTTGAGAGATAAAGACATTGACACTATTATCTTCAAAAACATTATTCATAAACGATATTGCACTGGAAGAACCAGGGTTATTTCCAACCGTACTACTTGGAAGATCATTGAATCCATTGATATAAGGTACAATGTCTGTGTAAGTTGAATAATCTCTTCCTAGCCGACAAAAGTTATCTAAGATAGATGTCATAGGTATGTAGTCGGTTCCTTCTGTCGTCCCAACTCTATGAAATGTAAGCGGTGCATACAGAGGATCTCCAGACCTGAGAGCTACTGGGTTATTCTTTATGTATTCTTTATTAGCTTCTATTCTTGGAATCAAAGCTTCACAATCAGTTGAACACTGATGGAATTGTTGCCCATATATCGCTGATCCTAAACATAGCGTCAAAAATACTAGGGTAGTCTTAATTATATTCATATTTAAATTCTTTGAAAAGTATTTGTTGTTATGCGACTTTGAAGATAGTCCTTATGTGGTCTTGGGTCAAATATACACCAATCAATACCTAGATAGAGTATTCCTACGGACATAGTTGATAAATCTTTTATAGGAATATTGGCCAACTTTCTTGCCAAACACATAACAAAATGGTAGTATCATTGTTCTCAATTTATTACCGAAAGAATCATTGATGCAAACTGGAAAAACTGGAGTATTACTCGTCAATTTAGGCACACCTGATGATCCCAACAGAGGAGCCGTGTATAGATATCTAAAAGAGTTTTTGACTGATGGTAGGGTCATAGATTATCCTTGGTTGCCCAGAAATTTACTAGTTAGAGGTATCATCGCTCCATTTAGATCAGGAAGCAGTGCCAAGCTTTATCAAAGATTGTGGACAGATGAAGGTTCTCCATTGAAATACCATGGTTACATTGTGAAGGATAAGGTTCAAGAAGTACTTGGTGATGAGTATCATGTAGAGTTAGCAATGAGGTACCAATCGCCCTCTATCAAGGATGCTTTAGACAGTTTGCGTCAAGCAAATGTCTATCAGATCATCGTTGTCCCGATGTTTCCACAGTACGCTTCGGCGACTACTGGGTCTGTACATCAAAAGGTCATGGAAATAGTGTCGAAGTGGCAATCAATACCAGAGATATCTTTCGCCAATTCTTACCCAATCAATGATAAGATTATTGAAGCATTTGTCGCAAATGCTAAGCAATATGATATTTCATCTTATGATCATTTTGTGTTTAGCTTTCACGGAATACCGCAGCGTCAACTAAAAAAAGCTTGTGATAATAATCACTGTCTTAAGGTAGAGAATTGTTGTAATAATTTGACCCCAGACAACCAGTTTTGCTATTCGGCCCAGTGTCATCAGACCGCTTACAGCATTGCAGAATCTCTTGGTTTATCTTCTGATCAATTTACTGTATGTTTTCAGTCCAGACTCGGCTTTGAAGATTGGACCAAGCCATATACAAGTGATGTTTTAGAACATTTAGTAGAAAAAGAAGGTAAGAAGCGGTTGTTAGTTTTTTCACCGGCTTTTGTTGCGGATTGCCTTGAGACAACAATAGAAATTGGCTACGAGTACAAGGAAGAATTCGACGAGATGGGTGGAGAAGCACTTGACTTGGTTGAGAGTCTAAATTCTAATGACTTATGGGTAGCCTCCATCAAGGAAATGGTGGAGCAAAGAAGAATATTAGCGTAATCTAGGAGAGCTTTGCAATGATATCAATATTGCCCTTGACAACCTGATCCATTGTAGCTACAACTGTTGCAGAAAGTGGTAGAATAATATCAACCCTTGACCCAAATTTAATAAATCCATATTCTTCACCTTGAGATAGTTGATCACCCTCTTTTACGAAGTTGACAACCCGTCTTGCAAGAGCACCGGCGATTTGCTTGAGCATTATTACTGTACCATTAGCGTCAAATATGGTATAGCATCGCTCATTCTCTGTGCTCGATTTCGGATTCCAAGCTGGGAGATATTTGCCTTTATGGTAAATGATTTTTTTAATCGTACTATCTACTGGAGTTCTATTGACGTGTACATTAAGAGGTGACATGAAAATTGAAATCTGGATTCGCCTATCATTGAAGTATTCAGACTCATCTATTTCTTCGATAACTACAACTTTGCCATCTGCTGGTGCATAGAGGACATTTTGATCCCTAATAGAAATAGGTCTATCTGGATTTCTGAAAAATGATAGAATAAATATGAAGAACCCAACAGCCAAAACCAGTAAGCAATGTGCCAAGGGAGCAGAAAGGTAGTTATAACCAACTATGGTGAGTATTGTCAAAACTATGAGGACAATAATAATAGTCGGATATCCTGTTTTATGAATCATTCAAGCAAAATTATTGCGCAAAGTTAGCATAGTATCGAATATGCAAGTATAAAGAATGGAGCAGCAAAAATAAAACCATCGAACCTATCAAAAAAACCTCCATGACCAGGTATCAAGTTACTTGAGTCTTTAATTTTGGAAAGTCGCTTTATTTTGGATTGGACTAAGTCGCCCATAGAGCAAAATATCCAAGTAGTAATCCCAAGTAAAAGATAGAAGATGAGATTCTTATCTTGAAATATAAGATACCATATTGATGCAGTGATTAAGCAAGCAAGGCCTCCACCAAAGAATCCTTCTACAGATTTATTTGGAGAAACTTTTTTTGCAAGTTTTCTCTTGCCAAATCTTCTACCAACATAATATGCCCCAACATCACTTGACCAAATCATAATAAAATAGAACAATAGAATCGGTACGCTAAAGTTTCCAATACTTAGAAACTTTGCTATCAAACCCAAACAAAGTCCAGGGTAGATAAACGTCTGAAGCATTGTGTTGATTGGTTTTGCTTGTAAGGGTAATTTTCTTACTAAATCAGCAACCAGATACAAACAGCAAACGATTGTTATCCAAAGAAGAATTTCGCCATTTACTAAATATCCTATAATACCACCGCCTGTGGTCATCATTGCAGCACCTAGCCCTAAGAGTTTTTGTTCAGGTGGATAAAATCCTATGACCTCATATGCACATAATAGGAGGATAGTTGCCAATAGAGTAAGTTGGACCATTTCATTTGTCAATGAACTCAGGATACACAAGATCGCAATCACTATTCCGCTGATTACACGTAAAGTTCCATTTGAAATTCCAGTTACTTGCATTGAATGGTTGTAGTGTTAGTTAGATTTGCGGATAATTTCGAAATTGAAAATACAGTACTGATGGCGGTAAAATTAAGCGTAAACATTAATAAAGTAGCTCTTATTCGTAATTCTCGTGGAGGTAATCTTCCAAATCTCCAGCAAATAGCGATTGATTGTGAGAAATTTGGTGCAGATGGTATTACTGTTCATCCTCGTCCCGACCAACGACATGTGAGATATGACGACTTACAGGCACTAAAAGATGTCAATACTACTGAGTTTAATATTGAGGGATACCCTAACGAAGATTTCCTAAATATTGTTAAATCTGTCAAGCCACATCAGTGCACCTTAGTGCCTGACCCTCCTGGTGTATTGACTAGTGATGATGGTTGGGATATCCCCAATAATGTCCATCTCCTCAAGAAAGTGATATCGGAATTGCAAGCTGAAGGTATCAGGGTATCTTTATTTATGTTACCAGACGAAAAACTTATGGCTGGTGCTGCGAATGTAGGTGCTAATAGAGTAGAATTTTACACTGGTGGTTATGCGAACAACTATGAGGTTGACAAAGAGTTAGCTATATCTGATCATCAACTCGCAGCTAAAGCAGCAGTTGCTCATAACTTAGGTGTCAATGCTGGCCATGACCTCAACCTTCAGAATCTAAAATTCTATTGTGAGCAGATTCCCGAGTTGTTAGAAGTGTCAATAGGTCACGCGTTAATATCTGATTCGCTTTATTATGGTCTTCAAAATACAATTATGATGTACAGGAAGCTCTGTAATCGTTAGTTACACTGCCTTAAGACCTTCTTAACTTTGCATTAATACTTTTAATATTTCGTTAACTTACGTCTACGTTTTATATATTTGATGTGCCTCGGTTATAAATTCTAACTAAATTTTGGGGCTGGAATTATTAAAACTTTAATTTTCACTAAACTTTTTAATTGTATGAAAAAACTGTTTATGACATTTGTTATTGTTGCGACAATGGTGACTTTGGGTCTATCTCAAAGGACTGTTTCGGGAACGATAGCTGATGACACGGGAATCCCATTAATCGGTGTAAACGTCATCGAGAAGGGAACAACAAATGGAACTATTACAGACATAGATGGGACATTTTCCCTAGATGTCTCAGACGCTGCTGAAGCGCTAGAGGTTAGTTACACAGGATTTGCCAACCAAGAAATTGATATTTCTTCTGGTTTATCTAAGGTAATGGTCACTATGGCTGAGGGAGCAATTCTAGATGAAGTAGTCGTCACGGCTGCGGGTCTAGAAAAAAACAAACGTACACTAGGATATTCAGTTCAGAACGTTGATCCAGATGATCTACTTACTTCTCAAGAAGTAAACTTTGTAGATGCATTGAACTCAAAAGTTGCTGGTGTATCAGTAGTAAGTAGCTCAGGATCACCTGGAGCATCTTCTAATATCAGAATTAGGGGGTCTGTTTCTATTAACGGATCTAACAGCCCACTATTCGTAGTTGATGGTGTGCCGATTGACAACTCTTCTACTGGAACAGGTGCTGACCCTGGATCATCTAACGTATCAGGTGTAGATTACTCTAATCGTGCAATTGATATTAATCCTAACGACGTTGAATCTTTAACAGTTTTGAAAGGACCTGCTGCGACAGCACTATATGGTGTGAGAGCTGCTAATGGAGCAATCGTTATTACGACTAAAAGAGGTGCAGCAGGAAAACCTAGAGTTACTGTATCAGCTTCTTATGGGCTTGATCAAGTAAGTCAATTGAATGATAGACAATCGACGTATGCACAAGGAAGAGCATTGAATGGTGTTCCGACGTACAGAGGTCCAGAGACTTTTGAAGGATTCAGTTGGGGACCACTTATTTCTAGTCTAGAATATGATGGCGCTGAAGATTATGATTTTGATAGAAATGGTGCATTAGTACCTGCAGGTACTGGAAACGGTGTTGCTGCTCAAGCTTATGATCCTTACGATTTCTTTGTAAATGGAAATACTGTGGATTTAAATGCAAGTATTTCAGGTGGTTCAGAAGCATTTAAGTACTTCTTATCATTTGGTAGATTAAATCAGAACGGTATTGTACCTAATTCAGAGTTTGCAAGAAATTCTTTCAGGTTAAATACTACTGCTAATGTTACAGATAAATTTGATGTTGGACTAGATATTAATTATATCAATTCAGGTGGTACTAGACTTCAAAGAGGATCAAACCTAAGAGGTGTAATGCTTGGATTGTTGAGAAATACGCCAACGTTTGATGTCGGGAATGGATTGACTGGTCAAGAGGCTGCAGACACTCCTTCAACTTATGAGCTAATTAATGGTAATCAAAGATCATACAGAGCTGGTATTTATGACAATCCATACTGGGTAGTTAATAAAAATCAATCATTAGATGATGTAAACAGAGTAATTGGTAATATCAATTTCGGATATGATCTAACACCTACAATTCGTCTTGGATACAAGTTGGGATTAGATACATATAATGATTCTAGACTTGATACAGAAGACATTGTACCGAACTGGACAGTAGGTGCATTGGCATTAACTAATATTACAAGCCAAGATCTTAACTCAGATTTGACGTTAGCGTATAATGATCAATTGACAAGTGCAATTGGACTTTCTGGATTAGTAGGGTTCAATGTATTTGATTCACAGTTCAATATTAATACGACAAGAGGTACGACTCTCTCATCTTCAAACTTCTATAATATTAGTAATGCAGCTGATATTCAGACATCACAAGATCTTACTAGAAAGAGAATTTTAGGTGTTTACGGAACCGCAGATTTTAATTTTTCTGAGTTTTTATTCTTGAATTTGACTGCAAGAAATGACTGGTCTTCAACACTACCTGTTGATAATAATTCATATCAATCTTACAGTGCAAGTTTGGGTTTCGCATTTACAGAAGCACTTAATATGAATTCAAATATCCTAAATTACGGTAAGCTAAGAGCTTCAATTGGTAGAGTAGGACTAGATGCATTTGTTTATGCGACAAATAATGTATTTAATCTAGCATCAAGTACGCAGAATGCAGGTATTGGTGGAGATGGATTCATTTCGACATTTGATTTCCCAGCTCTTGGTACTAGTGCATTCGAAAGAGATGTACTATTAGGTAATAACCAAATCGTACCTGAAACAACTACATCATTTGAAATTGGTGGAGAATTCAAATTCCTTAGAGATAGATTAGGTGTTGATGTTAACTACTTTAATTCTAAATCTGAAGATGTTATTATTGCTGTTGATTTATCACCAACAACGGGTTATACAAATGCTGTTCAAAATGCAGCGACTATTACTAACACTGGATGGGAGCTGACTGGATATGCAAATCCAGTAAGACAAGGAGATTTCAGATGGGATACAGAAGTGAATTTCACTGCTATGGAAAACACAGTAGAGTCTTTATCTGATGATATTGAAAATGTATTCTTAGCTGGATTTACCTCTACTTCTGCAAGAGCTGTAGCTGGTCAACCTTATTCTGCTATTTACGGATTAGGATTCCAAAGAAATGAAGCAAATCAAATTATTGTAGGTGCTGATGGGTGGCCATTAGTTGATTCTGCTCCGCAGGTACTTGGTGATCCTAACCCAGATTGGATTGCAGGTTGGAGAAACTCTTTCACTTATAAAGGAGTGACTCTTTCTGGATTACTTGATATCAGACAAGGTGGAGATGTATGGTGTGGTACTTGTGGTATCATCAATTACTTTGGGACATCACAGCTATCAGCTGATGAAAGAAATGACGTAGTCGTATTCAACGGTGTAATCAATACAGGTACAGCAGACGAGCCAGTATATGTTGAAAACAATACACCAGTCGCTTTAGCTGATCCTACTACTTCTGATGTAAATACATACTATAGAGTTAGATATGGTTTTGGTGGAATTGGAGAGATGAATATTTTTGATGCAAGTTGGATTAGACTTAGAGAATTGACTCTAGCGTATAGCTTACCAGCAACAATGCTAGAAAATTCTGGAATTGAAGGAGTTAACTTTACTTTATCAGGTCGAAATTTATGGTTAAGTACTGATTATCCAGGTATTGATCCAGAGACTAACCTTACAGGTGATACCAATGGTTATGGTTTAGATTACTTTAATAATCCAAATACGAAGTCTTATAGTGCGACTGTAAAACTTACATTCTAACAACCCAAAATTTTAAATAAGAATATATGAAATCAATTAAATATATTTTTCTTCTATTAGTTGGTGCATTCATTTTTAATGCGTGTAGCGATCAATTAGAAGAAATCAACACAAATCCAAATGCTTTAACAGAAGTTGATTTAAGACTTATGATGCCTGAGGCAATCGTTCAGTCTTTCTTTAATCTGGGTACAAATCCTGCAAGAGTTTCAGGATTAATAATGAAGCAATTTGAAGGTCTAGATGCGCAGCAGTTTGATTATATGAATTATAATATCACGACTAATGCGATGGACAACTACTGGAACACAGGTCTATATTCAGGTGCATTACGATCTTGTTCAGCAATTATTGAAAAAGTAGAAGCTGAAGGTGATGGAGCATTCTATTCTGGACTAGCTAAAGTATTGATGGCGAACCAATATGGTATTGCTACCTCAATGTTTGGTGACATTCCTCAAAGTGAAGCGTTATTAGGACTTGATGTTTCAAAGCCAAATTATGACAGTCAAGAGAGTGTATATGCAGCCGTCCAAGCATTATTAGATGAAGGGATTGCGGACTTAGGTGCTTCGGATCCTGCTAATTATGCTGGTGGTGACTTAGTTTTTGGTGGTGATCCAGCGGCATGGATTGCTACTGCGCAAGGACTAAAAGCAAGGTTCTATATGCACACTTCTAAGCGAACTGGTGATTATGCTAGTGCACTTTCTGCATTAAATGCATCATTTACTTCTTTAGATGCTCAGCCTAATTTACAGTTTGAGACTTCTGCTACTGCAAATCATGCACTTGCAAAATTTGGAACAGAGAGACCAGGTACTTTAGGCTTTCACCCGGAATTTGCAGCAATGCTTGATGGGGATCCTAGAGCTGACTCTTACTTTGGAGAAGGGTTCGATTACTTTGTACAAGGGACAACAGCATGGGGAGCGAATGACGCGACATTACCTTTGATCTCATTCGTCGAACTTAAGATTATCCAAGCTGAGATAATGACTCGAAATGGTATGGATGCTAGTAGTGTGCTTGAGGAAGCAATTAATGCTTCATTGACGCAGATTGGTCTCGATGACGAAGGCGCTTATGCTGCTGCTAATAGTAGCTTGGCTGGACTATCAATGGATGCTGCAATTGAGCAAATTATGACTGAAGCTTACAAAGCATATTATGGTTATAATTTTACTGAGACTTGGACGAATTATCGAAGAACAGGATATCCTGCAATCACACCGCAGAATAACACAGCAAATGGTTTGAATCCAGGAGGATTGGTTCCTAGAAGATTCCTTTATGCAGATACTGAGTTTGCAACTAACTCTGATAATGTGGAAGCTGCAATTATGTCTCAAGGAGGAGATCCTGAATCACAGACTCTTGACACAGACGTATGGGCATTTCAATAGTGAATAGAGTTTTTTTCATATTAGCTATTACCTTATGCTCTCTTGCATTAGTTGGACAGGACACTGTCAATCAGACTGCTTGGAGAACTAATCCAGGAGCGATTACTAATGCTCAGATGAGTGTCTATGGTATCAATCCATTTAGTACCCGTGTTTTTGCGACGGAAGGAACGCCTTACCTCGACGATATGTGGTTTACAGGAGATGTCAAACTATATGATGGCAAGTTACTCGATGATATACCATTTATGTATGACATCGCGAATGAAACACTAGTTATCAATCTTGAAGGAGAGTATTATACTTTACCTAATTCTGTATTTACACAATTCAGTGCTATGCAGATTACGGATAAAGGTTTCAGGAATATTCGCAATTTCATCAGAATTGCAAATCCTGATAATACTAGTAACTATTATGAAATTATTCAGTCCAATGGGACGATTTCACTAGCTTTAGATCATGAGGCAAAATTTATCAAAGCGAATTATAATACAGCTTTAGATGTTGGTAGTCCCAACGATAAATATGTGAAGGATCAAGAGCATGTTATGATTATTAACGGTCAATTGATTAAACTGAAAGGGTCAAATAAGAAGATTTTGTCCCAAATTGAAGATCAAAATTTGAGATCTTTTATCAAGGAGAACAAAATCAACTTGAAGGACAATGAGCAGATCGTTGATATGATGAAAAATTATAAAATTTAAATAAATTAAACATGAAAATAAATAGCATTTTAAAATTACTTTTTGCTGCTACTCTATTTATAGTAATTGGTTGTGAAGACGATCCACTAGTAGAGAAGGCAGAGGATTCATTATTTGGAGTTACAGGAGCAACAGTTAATGCATTGAATATTTCTGGTTCTGAATATAACGTAGTTGACACTGAAAAGACACCTGTTACATTTGATGTTACAAGTCTAGGTGAGGCTGTCAACTCTGTTAATATGTATATTTCATTAAATGGTGCTGAACGTCAACTTGTATCTAGTGTAACAAGTTTTCCTTCCTCAATGTCTTTCAATATCACGGAAGCTGCTGCAGCTGCTGGAGTAAGTGAGGAAAGTTTAGTTCCAGGTGATCTATTTACTATATCATTTGACGAAATAGCTACGAGCTCTGGAACATATGATTCTGGTGTTCAGTTTGATATTCTTGTAGTTACAGTGTTTAAGTCTGCTCTTGCAGGTGTATTCAACTGTGTTACAACAGTAACTAACCAAGGTGCAGGTATTGGTTGGGATGATTGTGAAGGTAACACTTGGGAAGGTACAGTTGAATGGGTACGATTACAGCAAGGTGCAGATGATGATGGCTTGTATCAAGTATTGACTACTTCTGGGTCAGATGAGCAATTTGATGATATGTCACATGGATCGTACTATGCTTGCTATGGTACGGATGCACAAGGAAATTTGCCTAATAATGGAATGCCAGATGGTGGTAATCTTCAGCTGACTGATGTAGATGGTACATTGGCGATTACAGGTGCCTCTCAATGGGGTGAAATTTGGTCGATTGATGCGTTGTCTGTAGATGGAGCTAACCTTACACTTACATTGACTAATGATTACGGTGAAGGTGGAATTTCTGTCTTAACTAGAACTGATGGTGCAGAATGGCCAGAATTATCAAACTAGATAATAATTGTTTTTTCTTTTAGAAATATTAGGAAGAGGAGGACCTATTAGGTGCTCCTCTTTTTTTATGCCGGTTACTGTTTTGATGACAGTCGGACTATCATTTTGTGTTAATGATATCATTTGTCAACCTACTATCGGGACATTGTTTCTTGACGAAGAATATGTAGATTCAGATGCATACACGCTATTTTATCCCAATCATCAGACTCAAGTATATTTAATCGATAATTGTGGAGGCTTAATTCATAGATGGCAATTACCTGAGAATAGCTTTCCAGGTTCAAAAGCTGTCCTAGATAGTCTTGGGAATATATATGTTGCTATGAGCAATCCAGATTTTGTCGATGGTCCTTCGTTCGGAGCTGGAGGCTCAGGTGGTGTAATGGAAAAGTATGACTGGGATGGAAATCTTCAATGGAGACATACAATAGCAGATTCCTTAAAAAGACAACATCATGATTTTGAGGTAATGCCAAATGGAAATATCCTAGCCCTGGCTTGGCGAAGGCATTCTTTAGAAGAGTTATTGGCCAATGGATTTGATACACTCAGTCACTTCCAAAGAACATTGTGGTCTGATGCACTCATAGAGTTTAATCCTGAGGATGGAGAAGTTGTATGGCAATGGAATGCATGGGATCACCTTATACAAGATTTTGATTCTACCGCATTAAATTTTGGTGTTATTTCAGAGAGTTTAGGCCGCATTGATATTAATTATGTAGACTTTACATTTGATCGGCCAGATTGGCTACATTCAAATTCTGTTGCCTATTCTGAAGAAAGAGATCAAGTTGTAATCTCAGTTAGAAACTTCCATGAGCTATGGGTGATAGATCACTCTACAACTACCGCTGAAGCAGCCACAAACTCAGGTGGTAAATCAGGTAGAGGAGGGGATATTATGTATCGTTGGGGAAATCCTGATGCGTATCAAGATTCCCTAAGTCCCAAAATACTTAACTACCAACATGATGCTAGCTGGTATAAGGATCAAGAGTCAGGAGAAACTAAACTGCTAGTTTATAATAATTGGTATGCTCCCAATACTTCTCTTGGACAATTGATAAGCCCAGTGTTTGACACAGTCACTCAAGCCTACCAAATTAATCCAGTAACTAACTCATATTTACCTGATACTTACAGTCAGTCTTTTACTCACCCAGATACCATCAAGGGATTCTCTACTGCAGGTAGTTCAATTCAGATCCTTGACAACGGTAATATTCTTATGTGTGCTGCAAGACAGGGAAGAATCTTTGAAGTAACTCCCGATGGTGAGTTAGCTTGGGAATATTTAATTCCTTTCAGAAATGGTTTTGCTCTACCGCAAGGAAGTGAGCTTGCATTGAGTGATAACTTTAATTTTGAAGCAAGAAAGTTTCCTAAGTCTTATGTGCCAAAAAGTGCCGTGGTCCCCGAGGTACTTGTAACTATAGAGTTCGGAGAAGAGCCTAGTTATTGTGAAGTAGTATCGGATGTAGAAGAAGAATCTAGCTATAATAATTTTAGCATTTCACCAAATCCAATCTTAGATCAAGTGCTACATCTCGAAATAGCTGATCATTACTTATCAAGTGACTATAAGATTACCGATATCAATGGCGAGTTTATTCTTTCTGGTAGTATTAATGAAACCAAGTCTATACACCTAGATAATCTAATATCTGGGGTATACGTTATTTACATAGAGAATTTAGGAGTAAGAAAGTTTGTGTTACTTTAGTATACTACCAATTTTTGAACCGAAAGTTGGCCATCTATCAATTGAGTTATTACAGAGTATATACCTGGAACTTCTGGAGGATGCAAAAAGTATGATTTCAACTCTTGATTATTGGTTAATACTTGGTGTATGCGAATAGGTTGCCGATGGCCAAGATTATCATATACATTTAGATTCATTATCTCTTTGATCGCATAGACTTTCATTCTATTAGAACGACTTACCGGATTTGGATATATCCAAGTCAATGCTTGATCAGTGCTAAATTCTAAGGTGTTGCTAACGACAAATACCTGATCTTCCTCTGGATATACAGATGGCCCATCATCACCTATTTCAATAGTGTCAACTTCCATAGTATCAATCATTGTCGTATCGATGACCATTGTATCAACTGACCATAAACTTGTGTCCTCTAGTATATGATACAGCCTATTAGCTTCAAATTGATAATAGGTGTCAATAGTTTGCTTATTATTAGGCCAATATATGTTGAGGCTATCAACTACAGAGTGATTGCCTAACCCAAAGTGTAAAACTTTAGAATTACTAGAAGCATGACTACTACCACAGTATATCTCCTTTGAGTGCATATGACCTTGACTGTACAAATCAACTCTTGCACCACAACCTGACTTATTTGACTTTAGCCCTTCAAGTTTCAGTTGTACCCAATGACTAGTATCGGATGGAATTAATTGGTTTAGGTACACTTTGGACTTTGAGTTTCCGTTTATAGGAACTCTCATAATATTTATTGCAAGGTCAATATCTCCGTCTCCATCAAAGTCGCTTGATGCTACGCCTCTTGTGCTTTCTACGTTGTCTATTCCAGAGAAGTCAGGTGATAATTCTATGAAATCAAAATCTCCATTGCCTAAATAGAGCCTATCGTTATCTGAAACTCGGCCTGGTAGGTAGTCTGGTGATGGAACATATCCATTGCCTACAAACACATCGCTATTACCATCGTTATTGAAGTCTTCAATCACGGTTCCCCAACTGATACTGAGATCTGTAGAATCTAAACTGTTGTAAGTGCTGCTTGCAGTCAATCCGCCTAAAGTTGTTAATGCATTCTCATCATTTCTTACAAAGATATTTTCTCCAAAATTAGTGACATAGTAGTCTACGTCTAGATCATTATCTAAGTCGGATCCTGATATGCCCATAGAGAATATAGCATCAATAAAACCAAGGTCACTAGCGGCTGACAACGACTCATTATTATTGTTAACAAGAATTGTATTGCCAATGATATCTAGACCAAAATCATTTCCTACCAAGATATCTTGATCTCTATCTTGATCAAAGTCTGTGCCTAATGCAGCTAAGCTACAAGCTTGATTAAGGGCATCATCGAGTTGGTTCTGAGTAACATCTTCAAATTGGAAGTTGCCTAGATTCTGATAAAGACGATTTTCATAACAAGTGTGATCATAGCCAATGATTGTCCCTTCTGAGTCTTCTAAAAATCCTGCATCATTTACATAATTAAGCGTGTAGATGTCTAGTAAGCCATCTTGATTATAGTCGATTAGGATTACTGCTGATGATGCATCAATCGTATCTATAATAGGCCACACATCTTCAAACTCGTTATTACCTTTATTGAAGAGTAAAAGATTCTTAGCGGTTAGTTGATTGCTACCATGAGTGGTAATAAATAAGTCTTCTAGCCCATCATTATTGAGATCACCAGAGGCTACTCCAGTAGTATAAAAATTTTCAGTAATGGCTATTCCCGATAAGAAACCTGCCTCCTCAAATACCCCATCTTTATTGAGGTATAAGGCATCTTTTTCTGCACCTCCAATGAGGTATAGGTCATCATAACCATCGTTATCTGTGTCGATGAAAGCGCATCCACCGCCATTAAAACCTTGATGCCTAACATAGTGGTCAATATTTAGACTATCACTCGCCTCAAGAAATAACGTGGGTTCATTATAATGGTGTTGAATAGATGAATCAATTGCTATTAGTCCATTTGTACTTTGTCCTTCTTTAATTGTAATTCGTTGGTTAGGCTCAATATCAGTCAAGACATCAGTATGCCCAGTTGGCCATACAACTTTGATAGTATCAATCTGTTCATTATTTCCCAATCCAATAGATTGTGTGAATGGTTGCTGAGATAGAAAGCCCTCAATATTTTGATAATAGGTACTAATTATTGTAGAGTCTCTATGTACTTCAACCCAACTTCCGATTCCAGACTTGTTGCTCTTTTCTCCTTGAAGTACGATGTCAATGTAATTTCCTTGCGGAGTAGTATTGAATAGGAGAGCAGTCTTATTTTCTCTTACACCTGCATTGATGATATGTTTGACTCCATCATTATACAGGTCTATGTATGCGCAAGAATAGTTTGTGAGAGTATCACCTTGAATAGAAGTTGGAGTAAATTCATCTCCTTGATTGACATAAATGAGGTTCGGATATTGACTACCAGATACTGAATTAGCAACATAGAGTTCTTCAGTCCCATTATTATCTAAGTCCAAAAACAAAGTACCCCAGGAAAGCACTTTATGCTCTACATTCCAAGTTTTCGAACCTTCTTCATATCTACTATTATTTTGATCCTTTATGAGCAGCTTATTACCTTCTGCAATATTTGTGACATAGATATCTAATGCACCATCAATGTTTACATCTGAGGGAGACATTCCCATAGCGTCCATTTCAATATCGACATTAGCTGTTGCAGTGATATTTGAGAATTCTCCTTCCCAATTCTGGAATAGAGACAACCCATTTCCTCTATCATGTGCATTGAGAATGTCAGGGTAGAGATCTCTATTAAGATCTATTACAAGACTCCCAAATGGACGTTTACCCAAATCATCACAATTACATTCTTCAGTTATTTCATCAAATGTTTTTCCTCTTATGTTTCGATACAATCTGAATCTATTCTCTCCTTCAAGGTTGGCATTGGGTCTCTCCGCTAGATATAAGTCTAAGTAGCCATCTCGGTCGAAATCCATAAATGTTGCACCTATATAATTGCGAATACTTGTATCTAAATTGAATGCTATGGTCTGATTGGTAAAGGTCAAGTTGCCACTATTGATATACAACTGACTTACTCCTGCCTTACAGGTGAGAAATACATCTAGATCATGATCATTATCAATATCAACCCACAATATTTGCCTCACTTCAAAGGTGTTATCTATTCCTGTGAGGACTGTATCAATGAGTTCTCCATTTACATTAAGTATAAATGTCGATAACTCTCCTGCGCTACCAGCTAGTGAAATATCTTGATATCCATCTTGGTTAAAATCAACAGTACTAATACCTCCTCCTCCTGTTCCATAATGACTATGATTTATTTGGTCGGATATATGATCAAGGGTCAAATCCGAAATCTGAGAAGTACCTAATGATAGGTATAACAAAAACAATAAGACAAATACAAGACGTTGTATCATAGTTTTAAAAAAGTGGTTTTGATCATTTGTGAAATGATACTTAGGCATACGTTCTGTCATATGCTAATAAAGATATTCAACTTTACACATTTATCCGATTATGGATATTAAATGTGTCCGCATTACGTCCTCTATGAGAAAGGAGTCTATAGGTTCTATTCATATCTACAATTCGCGAAGTAGCAATTGTAATACATATTACATATATTTGCAATATGTATTTATCCAAGTTTCTCGATTACATTCGAAGTGTGAAGCGGTATTCGACATCTACGCTTCTTGCATACAAGAAGGACATTGAGTTGTTTGACCAGTTTTTAGTTGAAACTTACAATCTTGCTGAACATACCAAAGTAGGCAATAGACACATCCGATCGTATGTCATTGATATGGTTCAAAATAAGGTGTCAGAAAAGTCAATCAATCGAAAGCTCTCTTCGCTCAGGTCATACTTTAAGTATTTATTGATCGAAGGGCTAATTGAGACTAATCCGGCTTCTCAAGTTGTAGCGCCTAAAATACCAAAGCGTCTTCCATCATATGTCAAGGAAGGTGAAGTGATTGATCTTCTTGATGAGATTGTAGATTATACGGATTATGCTTCATATCGTGACTACATGATTATATACACATTATTGACACTTGGTCTTCGTCGTTCAGAATTAATCAACATGAAAACGAGTGATGTCAACCTCTCACGCCAGATACTGTCAGTGATAGGTAAAGGAAATAAAGAACGAAGGCTTCCACTATCTAAGGAGTATATAGGTCATTATGCTAAGTACACAGCACTAAAGAATAAAGAGTTTGAAGTATGCGGTGAGGTATTTCTAACAAATGCTGGTAAGCCACTGTATCCAAAGTTTGTTTACAACCTTGTCAGACGTAAGATAACTCAAGTAAGTTCAATCCATAAGCGATCACCGCACGTACTCAGGCATTCTTTTGCAACTCTTCTTTCAGAGAATGGAGCACAGATTACAGCAATAAAAGACTTGTTGGGTCACAGTAGTTTGGCTGCCACACAGATTTATACCCACTCTTCAATCTCTTTACTCAAGACTGCTTACGCAAATTCACATCCGCGTTCATAACTAATCAGCAGTGTGTGTCATAATAAATTGATTGTTAAGTAATTATGGATGTTCTATTATTTTTATGCGATTTTCTGAAAATTTCTCTTCTATAAATAAAAAAATAGACTTACTTTTGCATTCGCTTTAATGAAAGTGAACGCCGATGTAGCTCAGTTGGCCAGAGCAGCTGATTTGTAATCAGCGGGTCGGGGGTTCGAATCCCTCCATCGGCTTTTTGAAATAACACAGTAGAGGGGATGCGCCGCAGTTGGAGAGGCGGGACAGACTGTAAATCTGTTGTTTCGGCTGAGTAGGTTCGAATCCTACCATCCCCACACAGACATACATTATAAGATGCGGGTGTAGCTCAGTTGGTAGAGCATCAGCCTTCCAAGCTGAGGGTCGTGGGTTCGAGTCTCATCACCCGCTTTTTTATAGTGAAGAAAGAAATTAGAATTGGCCAATGTAGCTCAGGGGTAGAGCACTTCCATGGTAAGGAAGGGGTCGGGGGTTCAATTCCCTTCATTGGCTTGTTGGCAATAAAAAGATACTTTAACAGAATTGTATATTAACACTTAAAATTTTATCTGATGGCAAAGGAAACGTTCGATCGTAGCAAACCACACGTAAACATTGGAACTATTGGTCATGTCGATCACGGAAAAACGACTCTTACTGCAGCGATTACTAACGTATTAGCTGATCAAGGACTTGCGGAGAAAAAAGATTACTCTTCAATTGATGCAGCTCCGGAGGAAAAAGAAAGAGGTATTACTATTAACACTGCTCACGTAGAGTATGAAACTGAGAATAGACACTATGCTCACGTTGATTGTCCAGGTCACGCCGATTATGTTAAAAACATGGTTACGGGTGCGGCTCAAATGGATGGTGCAATATTAGTAGTAGCAGCTACAGATGGTCCTATGCCACAGACAAGAGAACACATACTTCTTTGTCGTCAGGTAGGTGTACCTTCTATCGTAGTATTTATGAACAAAGTTGACCTCGTTGATGATGAGGAAATGCTTGAGCTTGTTGAGATGGAGGTAAGAGAACTTCTTGACCAGTACGAGTTTGACGGTGACGGATCTGCAGTAGTTCAGGGTTCAGCTCTTAAGGCTTTAGAAGGTGACGCTAACGGTGTTGCTAAAATTATGGAATTAATGGCTGCAGTTGATGCCCAGATTCCTGAGCCACAAAGAGATGTAGATAAGCCATTCTTGATGCCTATTGAAGATGTGTTCACTATCACAGGTAGAGGTACAGTAGCAACAGGTCGTATTGAGAGAGGTGTGATCAATACTGGAGATCCAGTACAGATTGTAGGTATGATGAAGGATGACGAAAAGCCTCTTGAGTCAACTGTTACAGGTGTTGAGATGTTTAGAAAGATTCTTGAAAGAGGAGAAGCTGGTGATAACGCTGGTATCCTTTTGAGAGGTATTGATAAGACTGATATTAAAAGAGGTATGGTTATTTGTAAGCCTGCTTCTGTTAATCCTCACTCTCACTTCAAGTGTGAAATCTATGTATTGAGCAAAGACGAGGGTGGAAGACACACTCCTTTCTTCAATGGTTATAGACCTCAGTTCTACTTCAGAACTACTGATGTAACAGGAGATGTTAAACTTCCTGATGGAGTTGAGATGGTAATGCCTGGTGATAATGTAACTATCGAGGTGAAGCTACTTAGCAAGATTGCAATGGAGAAAGGTCTTCGTTTTGCAATTAGAGAAGGTGGTAGAACTGTAGGTGCAGGTCAGGTTACTGAGATTTTAGACTAATACTAATATTTTGTGTGAGTGCTCTGAGTATTTGCACTTAGTAATAGTTGGAATTATATAAATTAAGCACTCTCTTGTAGAGTGCTTAATTTTCTCTTATAAAGTGGATGCATTTGTTAAGGGATTCAAATTAGCAATTATTTAGGGGAGTAGCTCAGTTGGTAGAGCGGTGGTCTCCAAAACCATAGGCCGCGGGTTCGAATCCTGTCTCCCCTGCATTTAAGAATTATTATGAGCGATATCGTACTATATATAAAGGAAAGTTACAATGAGTTGTTGCACAACGTCACATGGCCAACGTGGAATGACCTTTTAAGGAATTCTTGGATTGTAATTGTAGCAACAATCCTTATTGCCTTGATCGTTTTTGTGATGGATTTTATAGCAAAGGGTATTACGACTTTTATTTACGGCCTAGGCCTTTAGACACTTAGGATAAGCAGTAGATTATGTCAGAAGAACAAGAATTAACAAGGTGGTATTCTCTTAGGGTAATTAGTGGGAAGGAGAAGAAGATAAAGGAGAGAATTGAGCTAGAGATAACTAGAAATAAGTGGAGTGAGGCTATTACTCAAATCCTTGTCCCTTCCGAGAAGGTGTACAAGATTAGAAAGGGTAAAAAGGTCATTCTTGAAAGAAATATTCTACCAGGTTATATCCTTATCGAAGCTGTACCCGGTAGTTTTTCTGGAGAGATGATTATGTCTATTTCTGGAATGCCAAATGTGATTCATTTCTTAGGTAAGAATAATCCAATACCAATGAGACAATCCGAAGCAAATAGAATGCTCGGAAAGGTAGACGAAAGTCAAGATGTCTCTGAATCAATGATCGAACCATACATAGTAGGTGAGACGGTGAAGGTTGTAGATGGACCTTTCAACGAGTTCGTTGGAGACGTCCTTGAGGTAAATGAAGAGAAGAAGAAACTTAAAGTGATTGTTAAGATTTTCGGTAGAGGTACTGAAGTAGAGCTTAACTTTATGCAAGTAGAGAAAACATAGTTTAGTAATATAAAATAAAAGTCAAAGATGGCTAAAGAAGTAGACGGCTTTATCAAGCTTCAAGTAAGAGGAGGATCAGCGAATCCTGCACCACCAGTTGGGCCTGCATTAGGTGCGAAGGGTGTCAATATTATGGAGTTTTGTAAGAGGTTCAATGCAAAGACTGAAGACAAAAGAGGGGCACTCCTTCCAGTTGTAATTACAGTATTTAAGGACAAGTCTTTTGAGTTTATCATTAAGACTGTACCTGCAGCATCTCAGATATTGGAGGCTATTAAGTTAAAGAGTGGCTCTTCAGTACCTAACAGAGATAAGGTAGGTAGCATTTCATGGGATCAGTTGAAAGAAATCGCTGAGAACAAAATGGAAGACCTTAATGCATACAAGGTAGAGTCAGCAATGAAAATGATCGCTGGCACAGCTAGAAGTATGGGTGTCACGGTTAGTGGTACACCACCTTGGGAAGCGTAAGTATTATTAAGATTATTTATTAACGAAAGGGAGCTTAGTATAAAAGCCAAGCGTTTTACCTTTTAATATTTTACAATGGCAAAAATTTCAAAGAAAAGAAAAGAAGCTTTAGCGAAGGTAGACGCAGATAAGCTTTATGGTCTAGAAGAAGCGATGGCTTTAGTTAAAGAAGTTAACTGCGCAAAGTTTGACGCATCTGTTGATCTGCACATTAGATTAGGAGTTGATCCTAGAAAAGCAGATCAAGCAATCAGAGGTACAGTAAATTTACCAAACGGTACTGGTAAGACTAAAACAGTCCTAGTTCTCTGTACACCCGATAAGGAGAAAGAAGCAATGGATGCAGGAGCAGACTATGCTGGATTAGATGAATATGTTCAAAAGGTTCAACAAGGATGGACTGACGTTGATGTTGTAATTGCAACTCCAAATGTGATGGCACAAGTTGGTAAGATTGGTAGAATACTCGGTCCAAGAGGCCTAATGCCTAACCCAAAGACAGGAACAGTAACTCAGGATGTTGCAACAGCGGTTGGTGATGTCAAGGGTGGTAAGATTGCATTTAGAGTAGATAAGTATGGTATCATTCATTCAGCTGTCGGTAGAGTCTCTTTCTCTGCTGAGAAGCTTAAAGAGAATGCTAATGAACTATTAACAACTGTTGCTAAGATGAAACCTTCATCTGCAAAAGGTATCTATATGAAGTCGATTGCTGTGGCAAGTACGATGAGCCCAGGTATCAAGATTGATCCTAAGGAAATCAAATTGTAGTAATCACTCCCAAAATTTCAAGAAATGACACGTCAAGATAAAGCACAAACAATAGAAGCACTAAAGGAGAAATTATCCAATGCTTCATTCTTTTATATTACTGACTCATCTACTCTTAACGTAGGTCAAGTCAACACACTTAGACAAAAGGCATTTGAAAGTGGTGTAGAAATGCAAGTAGTAAAGAATACACTTGTAAAAAAAGCACTAGAAGAGAATGCAGCTGAAAAAGGTTATGAAGGTCTTTACGAAGTATTGACTGGACCTACAGCATTGATGTTTAGCAATGTTGCAAATGCACCAGCTAAGCTGATCAAAGAATTTAGAAAGGATCACGATAAGCCATTGTTGAAAGCGGCATACATCGATTCTGATATCTTCTTAGGAGATGAAAGTCTTGCACAACTTGCAGATTTAAAATCGAAAGAAGATTTACTTGGAGAAGTTATTGTATTACTACAATCTCCAATCAAGAATGTACTCGGTTCACTACAGAGTGGGCAGAATACACTCGCTGGTCTAGTCAAAGCACTCCAAGAGAGAGGATAAGACAGACCTACCAGTTAAGGCTTCCAAGCTTAAACGCATTAATATATAATTAAGCATTTAAAAACAAATTTATTCATGGCAGATTTAAAAACATTAGCTGAATCATTAGTAAACCTCACAGTAAAAGAGGTTAGCGAATTAGCTGACATCCTAAAGGATGAGTATGGTATCGAACCAGCAGCAGCAGCAGTAGCTGTAGCAGCAGGGGGAGGAGCAGGCGGCGGAGCCGCTGCTGAAGAGAAAACTGAATTTGACGTTGTCCTTAACTCAGCAGGTGCTGCGAAGTTGGCAGTTGTGAAAGCAGTTAAAACTCTATTAGGTGTCGGACTTAAAGACGCAAAAGATTTAGTAGATGGAGCTCCAGGCGTAATCAAAGCTGGTGTTGCTAAGGCAGATGCAGAAAGTATCGCTGCTGCTCTTACTGAAGCTGGTGCAGAGGTAGAATTGAAATAGTATTCTATCTTGCTAATGGCAGAAGAAGTTCAAAGCTAAATAAGTAAGATAAAACAGGCTTAGCACTCAATAGTGAGTGCTAGGCCATGTTTTGTTTGTAGGCACCATTTTTCAATCTTGAAGATTTAAAACATTAACATGACAAAAAATCCGTCTTTAGAAAGAGTAGATTTTGGAAGTATTAAGCTCCCAGAGAACACTCCGGATCTATTAGAGATCCAGCTAAAATCTTTTCAAGAATTTTTCCAATTAGAGACCACCCCTGAGAACAGAGGTAATGAAGGTCTCTTTAGGGTATTTCAAGAAAACTTCCCAATTACAGATGCAAGAAACATCTTTGTACTTGAGTTCTTAGATTATTTTATCGATCCACCTAGATACACTATAGAAGAGTGTATGCAAAGAGGGTTGACATATGCCGTGCCACTCAAGGCTAAGCTCAGATTATCATGTAATGATGAGGAGCACGTGGATTTCCAAACGATTGTACAGGATGTATTCTTAGGAAACATTCCTTATATGACACCTAAGGGAACATTCGTGGTTAATGGTGCTGAAAGAGTGATCGTTTCGCAATTGCATAGATCACCAGGTGTATTCTTCAGTCAGACTTTCCACCCTAACGGTACGAAAATCTATTCTGCGAGAATTATTCCTTTCAAAGGAGCTTGGATGGAATTCGCATCTGATATCAATATGGTAATGTATGCCTACATTGATAGAAAGAAAAAATTCCCAGTTACAACTTTATTAAGAGCTATCGGATTTGACTCAGATAAAGACATATTGGAAATCTTTGGTCTCTCAGAAGAGATCAAAGCAGATAAAAAATCTCTCAAAAAAGCTGTTGGTCGTAAGCTAGCTGCTCGTGTTCTTAGAAAGTGGTCAGAAGACTTTGTAGATGAGGATACTGGAGAGGTTGTAACTATTGAAAGAAATGAAGTGCTTCTCGAAAGAAATGCAATACTAGATGAGTCTAATATTGAATTGATTGAAGAAGCAAACGTTGATACAATCATTCTTCAAAGAGAAGATGAGAATTTGGATGATTACACAATCATCTACAACACTCTTCAAAAAGATGCATCCAACTCAGAGCTTGAGGCCGTTGCACAAATATATAGACAATTAAGAGGTACTGATCCGCCAGATGAAGAAACAGCAAGAGGTATTATCGATAAGTTGTTCTTCTCTGATAAGAGATATAATCTTGGTGAAGTTGGTCGATATAAGATCAATAGAAAGTTAGGTACTGAGACTCCAGATGAAGTACTCGTCTTGACTAAGGAAGATATCATTGAAATCGTTAAGTACTTAGTAGCATTGATTAACCAGAATGCTGAACTTGATGATATTGATCACTTGTCTAATAGACGTGTGAGAACTGTTGGTGAGCAATTATATTCTCAGTTTGGTGTTGGTCTTGCAAGAATGGCACGTACGATCAGAGAAAGAATGAATGTCAGAGACAACGAGGTATTTACACCAGTTGATTTGATTAATGCACGTACATTATCATCAGTCATAAATTCATTCTTCGGAACTTCACAGCTTTCACAATTCCTTGATCAGACTAATCCACTTTCTGAGATTACTCATAAAAGAAGAATTTCGGCGCTAGGACCAGGAGGTCTCTCGAGAGAAAGAGCAGGTTTTGAGGTAAGAGATGTTCATTATTCTCACTATGGTCGACTTTGTACTATTGAGACTCCAGAAGGACCAAACATTGGTCTGATATCTACACTTTGTGTACATGCCAAGGTCAATAAAATGGGATTCCTTGAAACGCCATATAGAGAAGTTGTCAAAGGAAAGGTGAAGATTAATTCAGAGCCTATCTACTTAAGTGCAGAAGGGGAAGATTTCAAGAAGATTGCACAAGCCAATGCACCAATTGATGAAAAAGGCGCATTCTTAGGTGATAGGATTAAATCTAGAGATCATGGAGATTTTCCTGTGTTAGCTCCAGACGAACTAGAATATATGGATGTTGCTCCAAATCAAATTGTAGGAGTATCAGCATCGTTGATTCCATTCTTGGAAAATGATGATGCCAATAGAGCCTTGATGGGATCCAACATGCAGCGTCAGGCAGTTCCTTGTTTGATACCTAATTCACCAATTGTTGGTACAGGTATAGAAGCTAAGGTTGCTCAAGATTCTAGAATGTTGATCAATGCATCAGGTGAAGGTATTGTAGAGTATGTAGATGCTAATCAAGTTGTTATTCAATATGATAGATCAGAGACTGATCAATTAGTATCCTTTGAGGATAACGTTGTTACTTATAAGTTGACTAAGTTTAGAAGAACTAACCAAGGTACTTGTATCAACTTGAAGCCTATTGTTAGAAAAGGTGATAGAGTTCAGAAAGGTTCATTGCTTTGCGAAGGTTATGCAACTCAGAAAGGAGAACTTGCTCTAGGGCAAAACCTACTTGTAGCATTTATGCCATGGAAGGGATACAACTTTGAGGATGCAATTGTACTTAGTGAGAGAGTCGTAAGAGAAGATGTCTTTACTTCACTACACATCGAAAGCTTTGAATTAGAAGTTAGAGATACGAAGTTAGGAGAGGAGGAATTGACTAACGATATTCCTAATGTCAGTGAAGAAGCAACTAAGGATCTTGATGAAAACGGAGTTATCCGAGTTGGAGCTTGGTTGAAAGAAGGTGACATTATCATTGGTAAGATTACACCTAAGGGTGAATCTGACCCTACACCAGAAGAAAAACTCTTAAGAGCAATCTTTGGTGATAAAGCTGGTGATGTTAAAGATGCATCATTGAAAGCGCCACCATCTACTAAAGGAGTTGTTATTTCTAAGCAATTATTTACAAGAGCTAAGAAAGACAAATTCCAGAAAGTACAAGAGAAAGATTTGCTTGCTAAGCTAGATGATAGCCACGCAGTTACACTTAATGAATTAAAAACTGTCCTTGTGGATAAGTTGATGAAGTTCGTAGGTGGTAAGACTTCTGCGGGTGTAAAATCTATCTACAAAGAGGAGATCATCTCTAAGGGTACTAAGTTTACGATGAAGGCACTTAAGAGTGTTGACTACGGTCAAATTGACTACTCAGGATGGACGAATAACGACGACTCTAATAAGTTGATCGCAAGACTACTTCACAATTACACGATTAAAGTAAATGAGGAGATAGGACGATATAAGAGAGAGAAATTCAATATCAGTATTGGTGATGAGTTGCCAGCTGGTGTATTGAAGCTTGCTAAGGTATATATGGCCAAGAAACGTAAGCTGAAGGTGGGTGATAAGCTCGCTGGACGTCACGGTAATAAGGGTATTGTATCTAGTATCGTTAAACTTGAAGATATGCCATTCTTAGAGGATGGAACTCCAGTTGATATTGTACTGAATCCACTCGGTGTACCATCAAGGATGAACCTTGGACAGATATTCGAAACAGTACTTGGATGGGCTGGTAAGAAACTTGGTGTTAAGTTTTCTACACCGATATTCGATGGTGCTAGTATGGATCAGATCGAGACTTATATCCAGAAAGCTGAGTTGCCTTCACTAGGTCAGACTTACTTATACGATGGAGAGTCTGGAGATAGATTCCATCAAGAAGCGACAGTAGGTATTATCTATATGCTGAAGTTATCTCACATGGTTGATGATAAGATGCACGCAAGGTCTATCGGACCATACTCATTGATTACTCAACAACCACTCGGTGGTAAAGCCCAGTTTGGTGGACAGAGATTTGGTGAGATGGAAGTTTGGGCACTAGAGGCATTTGGTGCATCTAATATCCTTAGAGAGTTACTCACGATTAAGTCAGATGATATCCACGGTCGAGCGAAAACTTACGAAGCAATTGTCAAAGGTGATAGGTTGCCAGAACCAGGAATTCCTGAGTCGTTCAATGTACTTGTACATGAGCTCAGAGGATTGGCACTAGATGTCAAGTTTGATTAATCTTTATTTTTTCATCTTAATATAATAGCAAGATGTCTTTTAAGAAAAATTTTACGCAGCAAAAGAGTTTTGATGCGATTACGATAAGCCTTACTTCACCTGATCATATCCTAGAGAGATCATATGGAGAGGTGTTGAAGCCAGAAACAATTAACTACAGAACTTACAAGCCTGAGAGAGATGGTTTATTCTGTGAAAGAATCTTTGGACCTGTCAAGGATTACGAATGTTATTGTGGTAAATACAAAAGAATCAGATACAAGGGTATTGTATGTGATAGATGTGGGGTAGAAGTGACTGAGAAGAAAGTCAGGAGAGAACGTATGGGACACATTAAGCTTGTGGTACCTGTGGTTCATATTTGGTTCTTCAAGTCATTACCTAACAAGATTGGGTATATGCTAGGTATTGCTTCTAAGAAATTAGAAACAATTATTTATTACGAGAGATACGTAGTTATACAACCTGGTGTAAAAGAGGGTGAGGTTGAGTTCAAGGCACTTCTTACAGAAGAGGAGTACTTCGAGGTATTAGATACTTTACCAGCCGATAATCAGTTGTTAGACGACACTGATCCTAACAAATTCATCGCTAAGATGGGTGCTGACGGTGTCAGAGATCTATTAGCTAGATTGGATTTGACACAGTTAGCTTATGACTTGAGACACCAAGCAGCTACAGAGACTTCAAGACAACGTAAGTCTGAAGCACTTAAGAGATTGAGAGTTGTAGAAGCTTTCAGAGATGGGCAAACAAGAATCGATAATAGACCTGAATGGACTATCATTGATTATCTACCAGTTATTCCACCAGAATTAAGACCATTAGTACCTCTAGATGGGGGTAGGTTCGCAAGTTCTGATTTGAATGACCTTTACCGAAGAGTGATTATCAGAAATAATCGTCTGAAAAGGTTGATTGAGATTAAAGCTCCAGAGGTAATCCTTAGAAATGAGAAAAGAATGCTTCAAGAGGCAGTTGACTCTCTATTTGACAACAGTCGTAAATCTAATGCTGTAAAGGCAGAAGGTGGACGATCATTGAAGTCATTGAGTGATGTCCTCAAAGGAAAGCAAGGAAGATTTAGACAAAACCTCTTAGGAAAAAGGGTTGACTACTCTGGTAGATCAGTAATCGTTGTAGGACCTAATCTTAAGTTGCATGAGTGTGGTCTTCCTAAGGGAATGGCATCTGAGTTATTCAAGCCGTTCATTATTAGAAAGTTGATTGAGAGAGGAATCGTCAAGACTGTAAAGTCAGCGAAGAAGCTTGTTGACAGAAAGGATCCTGTGATTTGGGATATCTTAGAGAATATACTGAAGGGACACCCGATCTTATTGAACAGGGCACCGACACTTCACAGATTGTCAATCCAATCATTCCAACCAAAGTTGGTAGAAGGAAAGGCAATTCAGTTACACCCACTAGTTTGTGGTGCTTTCAACGCCGATTTTGATGGTGATCAGATGGCTGTACACGTTCCATTAAGCCACGCGGCAATCTTGGAAGCACAGATCTTGATGCTTGCATCACACAATATGCTTAACCCGCAGAATGGTACACCGATTACACTTCCTTCACAGGATATGGTACTTGGTCTTTACTACCTTTCAAAGGAGAAGCCAGCTGATAAATCTAAGGGTGCTGGTATGACATTCTATTCTTCTGAAGAAGCTGAGATTGCATACAATGAAGGTAAAGTAGATCTGCATGCCCCTGTAAAAGCAAGAGTAGAAGTAGAGAACGAAGAAGGTGTTGTTGAGTGGAAGTTATTGGATACAACAGTCGGTAGAGTATTGTTTAACAATGCTAAGCCAGAAGGATATCCATATATCAATGTTGAGCTTTCTAAGAGAAACTTAAAGAAAGTTGTCAACAAGTTGATCCAAAAAACGAGTTTCACAGTAGCAGCAGAATTTCTTGATAAGATTAAGGAGTTAGGATTCTACTGGTCATTCAAAGGTGGACTATCATTCAACTTGGGAGATTTGATCAATCCTTCTGTCAAGGAAAGCACACTTATCACTGCAAAGGATGAAGTGGACGAAGTATGGGAGAACTATAATATGGGTCTCATCACTAACAATGAGCGATACAATCAAGTCATTGATAAGTGGACATATGCCGATAATAAGATTACTGAGAACTTGATGACAGAGCTGGCTGCTCACAAAGATGGATTCAACTCAGTATATATGATGCTTCACTCTGGTGCAAGGGGTTCCAAGCAACAGATTAAGCAGTTATGTGGATTGAGAGGGCTGATGGCCAAGCCGAGAAAGTCAGGTGACACAGGAGGAGCGGTTATTGAAAACCCAATCTTATCAAACTTCCTTGAAGGATTATCAATTCAAGATTACTTTATCTCTACTCACGGTGCTCGTAAGGGTCTTGCCGATACAGCCTTGAAGACTGCCGATGCAGGTTACTTGACAAGAAGACTTGTAGATGTATCACAAGATGTTGTAGTCAGAGAAGAAGATTGTAATACACTAAGAGGACTTAATACTAAAGCGCTTATTGAAAATGATAAAATCATTGAGCCACTAAGCGACCGTATTGAAGGAAGATATTCATTACACGATATTATTCACCCGGAGACTGGTGAAGTAATGGTACAAGAAGCTGGATACATCGACTATAAAACTGCCAATAAGATTGAAGCAGTTGGAGTTGAATCAGTAATGATCAGATCAGTATTGACTTGTGATGCCAAAGTAGGAGTCTGTACTAAGTGTTACGGAAAGAACCTTGCAACAAATAGAATCTCTGAAAGAGGTGATGCAGTAGGAATTATTGCAGCACAATCTATTGGTGAGCCGGGTACGCAGTTGACACTACGTACCTTCCACGTTGGTGGTATTGCCTCAGTATCCAAGACAGAGTCAGAAATCATCTCTAAGTTTGATGGTATTCTAGACTTTGATAATATCAAGGCGATAGATTACGATGATAATGGTGAAACACAGCAATTGGTACTTTCAAGATCAGGAGAAATTAGAATTCTTGAACCAAAGACTAATAAGATCTTAACTACGGCATTTATTCCATATGCAAGTATTCTTAAAGTGAAGGATGGAGCTAAGATTTCCAAGGGAGACTTAGTGTGTCAATGGGATGCCTTTAACTCAGCGATTATCTCTGAATTTGGTGGTATCGTAGAGTACGAAGGTGTTGATGAAGGTGTGACATTTAGAACGGAAAGAGATGATCAGACTGGGTTTACAGAGAAGATTGTCATAGAATCTAGAAACAAGAAGATCGTACCACTTATCAATATCAAGTCTCCATCAGGTGAGTTGATTAAGAGCTATACAATGCCAGTGGGTGCATACTTAGCAGTTGATAATGGAGAAGATATCAAACCAGGTGTTAGACTTGCAAAGATTCCAAGAAAGCTTGGTAAGATCCAGGATATTACCGGTGGTCTTCCAAGAGTTACGGAATTATTCGAAGCACGTAACCCGTCTAATCCAGCTGTAGTTGCAGCAATTGATGGTATTGTGACATTCGGTAAGTTGAAGAGAGGTAACAGAGAGGTATTCGTAGAAGATGAGAAGACGGGACAGAAGAAGAAGTATATGATTGGTAAAGGTCTCCTCATGCTCGTGCAGGATGGTGACTTTGTGAGATCAGGTACTAAGCTTTCTGATGGTGCAACATCTCCATTCGATATCTTGAATATTTCAGGGCCATTTGCGGTACAGCAGCACTTAGTCAATGGTGTCCAAGAGGTCTATAGATCTCAGGGTATTAAGATTAATGATAAGCACATTGAGGTGATTGTCAAGCAAATGATGAGAAGAGTTGAGATAGAAGATCCAGGAGATACGATATTCTTAGAAGGTGAAGCAGTTGAGAAGATTGACTTCCTAGAGCAGAATGATTTCATCTTTGACAAGAAGATTATACTTGATGCCGGTGGCAGTACAAAGTTGAAAGCAGGTATGACAGTGACTCTGAGACAGTTGAGAGAGGAGAATAGCTTCTTGAAGCGTAACGATCAGAAGTTGATAGGTTCAAGAGACGCTGTACCAGCTACATCTAAACCTATTCTACAAGGTATCACAAGGTCATCTTTAGGAACAGTCAGTTGGATATCAGCTGCATCATTCCAAGAGACAACTAAGGTACTGAGTACAGCAGCAATCGGAGCTAAGAGAGATGTATTACTCGGTCTTAAAGAGAATGTCATTGCAGGTAAGAACATCCCTGCAGGTACAGGTATCAAAGACTTTAGAAACGTTTATGTAAATAGAAACGAAAAAGACTACGTTCAAGAGGAAACGTCTTAGATCTAGATACATATTGAATTATAGGAAAAGAGCTGTTCATTAAATTGAGCGGCTCTTTTTGTTTTTGTATTGATACATTCTCTTTGTCAAGTATTTCCGATATCTTAGAAAGTATATTCTTGATTGCTATAAATGAATTGCTATGAAACATCTAATGATGAGTTTTGTACTTATGTTTGGTCTAACTCAAATCACTATGAGTCAGACATCTCATCTCCATTGTGGAGAACTGCTAACGATGGAGAATGATCGAGTACAGAAGGAGATGACCATCGTCGTGGAGAATGGAGATATTGTAGAAGTTATCAAAGGATACACAGACCCAAATGATACAATCAAGATATATGATCTTACTGACCAATTCGTTATGCCTGGGTTTATGGATATGCATGTTCATATTGAGCATGAGTCCAATCCCAATCGTTACCTCAATAGATTCAAAGATAATGAAGCCGATATTGCACTTGATGCTGTCAAGTATTGTAGGAGAACATTGATGGCTGGATTTACGACGGTAAGAGATTTAGGCGGCACTGGTGTAAATGTCTCACTTCGTAATGCCATTGCAGATGGAAGTATCATAGGCCCTAGGATCTATACAGCAGAAAAGTCCTTAGCCACTACTGGAGGTCATGCTGATCCAACCAATGGTATGAAGAAAGACTTGATGGGTAATCCCGGACCTGCTGAAGGAGTTATCAATAGCCCTGAAGAAGCAAGACAAGCAGTAAGACAGAGATATAAGAATGGTGCTGATTGTATCAAGATCACAGCAACTGGGGGTGTGCTGAGTGTAGCCAAAGATGGACAAGGTCCGCAGTTCACAGTCAATGAAGTTGCAGCAGTCGTAGAAGCGGCTAATGATTATGGCTATGTCACAGCAGCTCATGCTCACGGAGCAGAAGGAATGAAACGAGCTGTTCTAGGTGGTATTCATAGTATTGAACACGGCACGATGATGACTCAAGAAGTGATGGATCTGATGATAGAGAGAGGTACTTACTATGTCCCTACAATATCAGCAGGAAAGTTTGTCGCAGAAAAAGCGGCAACACCTGGATACTATCCTACAATTATTGTCCCCAAAGCACTTGCTATAGGTCCTAAAATCCAAGAAACGTTTTCTAAGGCTCACAAATATGGAGTAAAGATTGCCTTTGGCACAGATGCGGGTGTATCTCCTCATGGTGATAATGCACTAGAGTTTGGCTTTATGACAGAAGTAGGGATGTCTAACTTTGATGCTCTTAAAACTGCAACCGTCAATGCTGCAGATCTGATGAATATTTCTGAAGAAGTAGGAACAATCACAGAGGGTAAATCTGCTGATATCATCGCGATGCCAAGCAATCCACTTGATGATATTTCAGTGACTAGTGATGTGATTTTTGTTATGAAGGATGGGGTAGTGTATCAGAATTAATGCACACGAAACCAAGAATGCATTGTACATATACTTTCAGATTATGGAAGGCGGTGATACATTGAGTTCTGGTTTTGTATGGGATGAATAGCGAAAATGGTGGTTTTTATCCTAAGAAAGTCTAACGAAATCATTATGTCAAGTCAGTTTTACTTGATCTCACAGGTTACACTATCTGCATTGGTGTTGCAGACTTGGAGATAATATAGCCAACTCTTATAACTGAAAAGACTGTTGTGAAAGAATAATTACTTCACAGCCCGAGTCATTTCATGTTTTCTATGTGGACCGGGCAATTGATCAAGCTCATAGCCAATATTCTTGAGCATTCTTTTGAATACGCCTTTAGCGCAATAAGTCGTCAATACACCGCCGGCTTTTAGACTATCCTTTAGTTGCTTGTGAAATGGGGCACTCCATAATTCAGGTTGGCAGTTAGGTGCAAAGGCATCAAAGAATATCACATTGTATTGATTATTGGGGTAAGGATGTTCGAGGACATCTGCTTGATGCTTAGTAAATGAAAAATATTCTGTCAATTGTATTGTACTATTCCATTCGGTAGTATGTATGTCTTGTAAGATGTCTACCTCTGAACTAGATAAAGAGGGAATCGAATCAGCAAAGTTGAGTTGCTGATATACTGTTGCTTCGATTGGAAATTTCTCTAGCGTATCTAGGTGTATCTTGACTTGATGTGTATTTGCCCACAAGGCAGCCAGCCATACATTGAGACCTGTACCCATACCAATTTCAAGTACATTGATTGTTGATTTGTTCTGTCGTAGACGCATGTAGTCTAGACCAGCCATAATAAAGACATGGATTGATTCATCTACTGCACCAAATATGCTATGGTAAGTCGCATCGAACTGTTCTGACTTAATGGTATGAGAACCATCTTGAGTCGTCAGTAATGTTCTTTGTTCCAATAGTTGTGAGGGGATCTTATTAAAAGTGAAACTTATGCCGCAACCACTTCACTAGATAAGTCGTCTACAGTAATATCGAGATGCGAAACATCATAAGTTACTTCACCATTTTTAATGACAATCACTTGAGGAGATTCGTGATGAACATTCAAGGTATCTGCGATATAGGCTGATAGTGGTCTATTTGCTAACAAATCAAGATAGTACCATTTGATGTGATCTCCAAGACTATTGCCATCACCTTCTAATCGCATTTTAGCTATAGAAGACAACGGACAAGTCGTACTATGCTTAAGAATGATACATACAGCATCATTCGACTCTGTACTTACAATATTATCTACTTGCTTAGTAGATGAAAGTATATTCCAGTTCAGCACTTTATTTCTTATTTAGTTACTTCAATCTTAAATGCGTTCGGACATCCTACATTCTTCTTTCCACAAGCTGAGAATACTGTGACGAATACTAGGCATGCAAATACAACTGCTATTCCTTTTCTTAATTTGTTCATGGTGTACTTTTTAAAATTTCGTATGTGGTTTATGTTTCTATCAACAGTTGATTTAACGCTAGAGTTCAGCATCATAGTGTATAATATGATTATTTGATTAGTGCATTTAACGAATACTTTACACTTATGAGATGTGATAACGTAGAATTCAAGAGGCAACAGCAAGATTAAATAGAAAATGTAAGGGGATATTTAATGTTTAGAGCATCATAAAAGCATATATAGACGTTTTTAATATGAATAAACAGCAGAATTTGATTTTTTTTCCTGTTTTTCAATATAATCTCCTACATATTAAATATATTTGTAATGTGTTATGCACTAACAGTATAACGTTTATAAGAAAATGAAACATTTATTTCTAACAATCAGTCTATTATTGTGTCTCTCGTTGTCTCAACTGAGTGGACAGAACTATCCGCTGGATCAGGGGATATCAGTCAGAGCTGTATTTATGGATTATCAATCCCAAAATGGTGGTAACCTTACTGAATTTCAAGCTTATCATCATGGCTTTGAGCTTGGGTATCAAAAGATGCTTAGTGATAACTTTAATCTCTATGTACCTTTCAAGGCAGGTGTAGTGAATAAGAGTGAGGCGAATACAGAGTGCTTACATAAGTCAGTCTATGGCTTAGATGCTCAATTACAATATTTATTTCAGAAGCCTACGGCTATAGTTTCACCATTTGTACTAGGTGGAATTGGTGGTGTCTATGAGCAAGATGGAGACCTCAATGTTCAGTTTCCACTGGGTGTAGGTTTACAATATACTTTGGCACCGAATGCTAGATTAGTATGGCAATCAGAGTATAGAGTAAGTCTGGCGGAAGATAGAAATAATCTACACCACGGGATTGGTTTTATCTATGGTCTGAATAAGATGGATAAGTTACCTAAGAAGGTAGAAAAAGAAACAGTAGGCGATAGAGATGGTGATGGATTAGAAGATGATATCGATCTGTGTCCTGATATGGCTGGACCTATTGAGTTAAATGGTTGTCCTGATAAAGATGGGGATGGTATAGCAGATTACAAAGATAAGTGTCCTAATTATGTTGGACTTGAAGCATTTGACGGATGTCCAGACAGTGATGGTGATGGAATCAGCGATAACGATGACGAATGTCCTAATATGGCTGGTACAGTAGCTAACAATGGTTGCCCAAAAAAGGAATCAGATAGAGATGGTGATGGCGTTCTTGATAAGGATGACAGATGTCCAGACAGAGCTGGGGCAGTATCCAATAATGGTTGTCCACAAGTAATTGTCCAGGCGGCAGATTCTGATGGTGACGGTATTGTTGATAACGACGATAGATGTCCAAATACTCCAGGAGTATCTAGTGCTCAAGGTTGTCCAGATAGAGATGGTGATGGAGTTGCTGATGCATCGGATAAGTGTCCTACATTGCCAGGATTGAGAACATACAACGGTTGTCCAGATAGTGATGGAGATGGTCTTGATGATAGCAGGGATAGATGTCCTAATCAAGCTGGATCAGTTGATAACAATGGATGTCCTGGAATGAATGCAGCAGATAAGCAAGTATTGGAAGTAGCTATGAGAGCTGTACAGTTTGACTCAGGTAAGGCAACATTTAAGTCAGAATCTTATAGAGTATTGAATCAAGTTCTTGATATCATGCAGAGATACCCTAACTACTTTATCAGCATAGAAGGGCATACAGATAGTTCTGGTGGTTCATCACTCAATCAATCACTAAGTGAGAAAAGAGCTAAAGCTTGTAAAGACTATCTGGTGAACAAAGGTATCAGCTCTAGTAGATTAAGTTATGTTGGATATGGCGAGGCTAGGCCAATTGCAGACAATTCTACTGAAACAGGAAGAAAATTAAATAGAAGAGTTGAATTCAACGCAAGTATAAGATAACGCAGGTACTTTAGCGTTCCATTAATAAAACTATAGAGACTGTCTTTTAGAAGACAGTCTCTTTTTTTATGCCTTAGATATTCCTTATGTTAAATTAGACTTATTCTAGATAAAAGATTACTTTTGTTTTGCACTTAGGTAAATGTGTTGCTTAAGTACTTGATGTTAACCCCAGCAAATACCTAGTTTATGGCAAGCAAATGTTGTAAAAAGAATTGTTGCAAGAAGTTTAAGAAGAAAGGCAAGTCACACTGCAAGAAATGTCCTAAGACTTGTGCTAAATGTGATTGCTGAGAGAATAAATTGCGTCTTTGATAGATCTCTTACAGTATAATTCTTAGCTTTTTATTTGCCCCAGTTTATAGGCAATCCATAGCGCATCACTGTTGTGAATACGCATAGAATCACAACACTATGATGAATATGAGACACACCACAGTTTTCATTGTATATAGATCCTGAATACTTCTGCCAATGCCATGGGAATATGGTGTCAGTAATAGGAATGTTCATTCCTAAATGTTCATTTACCATAGATGGCCCAAGGTCTACAAGATCTGGAAATGTTGCACCCAAGATTGATGCATATAGTAGTATCCTAGCTTCACTATTTATTGCGAAATGAAGCACTGCAATGACTGAGGCACTGATGAAGATATCTGTCTTGGCACTTAGTGGGTAGCAATGTGGTGTATAATCTAAGATCCCGTGCATAATGATTCCTCCGAATAATACAATGCTTATCTTGACCACAGAATGGGCAGATGAATTATTGACTACAGTAAATAGCCCAACTGCAGTTGCTGTGTGAAAAAGTACATTCATATATTCACAAAGTATCTCACTATTGAGAGCTAACTTTAGTACATGAGTATTAGCCAACGATTATTGATTATTCGCAAGTGTCACTCTTCTTTATGAATGCGTGATTTACGATGAACAATCTTGATGGGGATTGGAAGCAGGGGATCCTGATATATCTATTGACCGTATCTCATCGCTGGGACTGGGCAGTCTTTGAGATTTTTTTTAGTGTCTTGGATAGTGACTGCCTCTCTATCTGGGTACCAAGTGACGAAGATGTGATTGATGACATTGTTGATCTCATACTCAGTCATTTGATAGTTGACGGGCATATCTACCATCATACTATGCGAGGTAGTTAGATTCGCTTTGCCATGTCTTATTAAGCACGGAAGTGAATCTAGTTTGGCGCCAAAGTATTTCGATTCTATGATGCTTGGGATTACATTCTCCAGTCCACTTCCGTCTTCCATATGGCAGTTAGCACAGTGGAAGGTGTAAAGTCTTGCTCCCTGTACATATGTGTTATCATTACAGGATTGTAGAGTCATAGTTGATGCTATTCCAACTAACATAATCGCTAATATCAATATCATCATCTTACTCATATTCTTTCATCAGAGTTTTGACATCTTTAATAAATCGTGGAATAGTCTCAGGCTCTGTCCCTTCCGCGAATGCTCTCACGTGCCCATCCTTATCAGTCAAGATTATCTTACCACTATGGTCAAATCCTCCTGGTGTATCAGCATCTGGATACGCAACAATGAAGTAGTCATTTGCAAGTTCGTAGACATCATCTTTATCTCCGGTGAGGAAGTGCCATTTATCACTCGTTACACCTAGATTGCTGCTGTAGAGTTTTAGTCGGTCTACATCATCTCGTTTAGGATCTATTGTGAAAGAGACAAGTTTGACTAGATCATCATCCCTAAATTCATCATGTAATACTAACATTTGCTTCATCACCTTTGGACAGATGGTTGGGCACGATGTGAAGAAGACATCTGTAATGTAGACGTGATTCTTTAGGCTATCATTAGTAATCAGGACACTGTCTTGATTGACAAATTCCCAATTTCTGATTTTATGGTGAATAGTCTGACCATCAACTACTTCCGTGCGACCAAGTATCGGCAAGGAACCACTCTCTTGTTCACAGGATAACAATCCAATAAGAGCAAAGAAGAGAATACATTTAATGTTGATGACTCTTGGTATAATTTGTTGCATTCGTTATTGATTTATCAAACATTTGCTTCATTTTCACAGCTTTTTCTTCCATTATATCGATAAACTTAAGCTGCTCAGCGACAGGAAGATCTTCTGGTACTTTAAAGTCTCTCATCCATTCCATCATATATTCGTCAGCAGCATTGAGGTCAGCGATGAGTTGACCAGCATCACCATGATTATGGTTCTTGATCTGTCTGCGAAGCTTGCTTGTAGTTGACATAAGTGGCATGACTTCATCGTGGACTGCCATTACTTCATCATACCTCTTACTTACTTGATCATCCATAGATGGCTTACAACTAAAGATACCTGCAAGACTTACTACAGCAGCGATTAATAAGACACTAATTGGAAGGGATTGTGTGATTGTTTTCATTTAAATTGTAGCTTTTTGATTGGCAAAAGTATTACAATATTGAAACAGTAGTCTGCCTAACTTGTTCTTACTTTTGAATCGTATATTTAGCGAATATGGTAAGAGGTATAGTTTGGTTTAGAAATGATCTTCGTCTACATGACAATGAAGCACTCACTGATGCGATTCGTACGTGTGAAGAAGTACTTCCTGTCTACATATTTGACATTAGGATATTTCGTGGTTACACCAAATATGGGTTTCGAAAGGCAGATAGACACCGTATTGCATTTATCATAGAATGTATTCAAAATCTCTCAGATAATCTCAAAGCAATAGGGTTGAAACTTTATATCCGTGTGGGTAAACCTGAAGAGGAGATATACAACCTAGCTCAGGATGTCAAAAGCTCTTGGGTATTCTGCAATCGTGAACGGACACAAGAAGAGGTTAATGTCCAAGACAAATTGGAGGATAAATTGTGGACTATCGGCCAGGAGATTAGATACTATAGAGGTAAGATGCTCTATCACACAGCTGATTTACCGTTTCCAGTAACACATACCCCAGATATATTTACCAATTTCCGTAAGGAGGTTGAGAAGTTTGTTAAGATTAGGAAGCCACTTCCGAGTCCAATGGCTTCTGATGTTCGGCCAATCTCTATTTCTCTTGACTTTGGAGAGATACCAAGTCTCAGTGACTTCAATCTTTCAAGCGAAGAAGGTGATATCAAGGTAGTTGAAGGTGGAGAATCCGCAGCACTTGCACAATTAGACAAATATTTGTGGGAGACTCATCGAGTCAAAGATTACTTCAATACTCGGAATCAATTACTGGGTAATGAATTCTCTACTAGGTTGTCGGCTTATCTTGCTAAAGGCTGTATCTCTCCTAAGTATGTTTATGATGAGCTCAAACGCTATGAGGCAGCAGAAGGCAGTAATAAGTCGACATATTGGGTGTTTTTTGAGTTACTATGGCGAGACTTCTTCCGCCTTATTGGCAAAAAATATGGCAATACAATCTTTCAAGAAGGGGGGACTGCCGGTCGTTACGAAAAGGAATTTAAAGAGGATTGGCAGCAAGCAGAAAAATGGATGCTGGGTCAGACAGGCATTCCATTTATCGATGCGAATATGATTGAACTCAATCGGACAGGATTTATGTCTAATCGTGGACGGCAGAATGTTGCTAGTTTTTTCATCAATGACCTCAAACAGCATTGGTTGATTGGAGCAGAGTACTTTGAGTCATTGCTCATTGACTACGATCCTTGTAGTAATTATGGTAACTGGAACTACATCGCTGGTGTAGGTGCTGATCCACGTGAGAATCGATATTTTAATATTCTATCACAGGCTCGCAAGTACGATAGCGACGGCAGCTATGTCAAACATTGGATCCCGCAACTACAATCACTCGATACTAGCACTGTGCACCATCCATCAGTTAATCAAGTTGAAAACTATGTTGAGGCGATGGTGCCGTTTGAGACTTGGCGAAGATAAGGTCCTAATATTTCGGAGATCTCAAATGAACTACACGGCGCTAGCTTGCTGTGTATATGTGTTGTAATCTGCTTTTTTTTGGGTTAATGTTTTTATAACAATACAAATAATCTAGACCAATCCAAATCTAGGTTCGTTTGATTCGCAGACTTATGTTATAAGTCGTGTACATTTGTATTTAGTAACTATGAAAAGAATAGACAAACTTGTACTCACATCAATGTTGCCTCCATATATGTTGGCATTCTTTGTGGCGGAGTTTGTCTTGGTGATGCAATTTTTGTGGAAGTATATTGATGAGATTATTGGTAAAGGGATTTCATTCTTTGTCTTGATGGAGCTGATCTTCTACTTTGCGGTAACGATTATACCACTTGCGATACCGCTCACAATATTGATTTCATCTGTGATGGTCTTTGGAAATCTAGGTGAGAGATATGAATTGTCTAGTATGAAGAGTGCCGGATTATCTTTACTTAGGATTATGGCTGCAGCTTTTGTGGTCTCTGTACTTACTGCTGGGTTTTCATTCGTTGCATCCAACTATCTCAAACCTAAAGCAAACTATAAATTCTACTATCGATTCAATTCTGTAAGAAAGCAGAAGCCATCCTTGAGTATCAGTCCCAAGGTATTCAATGCAGACTTTAAGAATATGGTCATGAGAGTAGGAGAGAAGCATCCTGATGGAAAGACTGTAAAGGATGTAATGATATATGATCATTCTCAACCTGATAAATCAGAAGTGCACCTGATCACTGCCGATGATGGAGAGATGTATTCAACCGATGATGGGAAGTTATTTGTCATCAAGCTTTTTAATGGTATTCAGTATGGTGATGTTAAGAAGAACAGTACATCTAAAGAAAAGAAGGGCAATAATCAATTTGTCAGAACCGAATTCGCTGAATGGAATAAGGTCTTTGATATGAGTCAATTCGATCTTGAAGCTACCAATCTTAACCTGACTAGGAAGTCTTATGACTTGATGAATACATTTCAGCTTTATGGAGCTATTGATTCATTTTCGATGGAGATGGACAGTATAAAGGAAGGCGCTGTTCAGATTTATCCATGGTATAGGAATCACTTGTTCAAGACAACTGAGATAAGAACTCCTATCATTGATTCTACTGAAATAGTAGAATCTAAACCGAGTAAAGATACTGTTAGTCCTATTGTTAAAACCGACAAATCTTTGCTTGATAGAAATATCAATAGGACTGTCAAACAACCGATAAAGCCAAAAACCAAAGAAGTCAATAGTCATTCTACAACTCAAACTCAAATATCAAAGACTCCTTCAAAGAGTAACTTTATTACCCAGACATACGAGGCTTCAGATTCGATCACTTCAATTGTAGAACTATATGATGCAGAGAATCGGCAAGAGTTGCTCACGCTATCTAAGAATGAGACTAGACAATTGGCAGAGAAACAAAACGTTGCTACATCTAAGATATTGACCCTACAAAAAGACCGTAATAAGCATATCTTACGCTTTCACCAACAGTACAGTTGGGCAATCATTTGTATCATTTTTCTATTCATAGGTGCTCCACTTGGTAGTATAGTAAAGAAGGGTGGATATGGATACCCAATGTTGTTTAGTATCATGTTTTTTATGATGTTTATCATCATAAATATTATGGGTGAGAAGCTGCTTCGAGGTGGTGGAGTGAGTCCAGTACTAGCTGCATGGTTACCATGTATAGTTCTTGCGCCATTTTCAGTTTATATCACTTATAAGGCGTTGAACGATCTCGGGTTTTCTGAGTTTCAAGGTATCAAGACATGGGTGATACGCAAGATTCCTGCATTGAATAAGGAAGACACTTAAGACGAGATTCTATCCCTTTTCAGATTGTCTATGAGTAAAATTGTATTATTGCATCGTGAAATTCATTATTTACGATTTAGAAGCGACTTGTTGGAGGGGAAGACCCCCTGGTGGCTATAATGAAATCATTGAGATAGGTGCTGTCGCTGTCAATCGATACGGTCAAGTATTAGATAGCTTTTGCAAATTTGTCAAACCCACAGTCAATCCTAAGCTTTCGTCATTCTGCACAAAATTGACAAGTATTACACAGGCACAAGTAGACAGCAGTAAAGCTTACCCCAAGATTATCGAAGAGTTTACAGATTGGATTGAGATAGAGAATGAATTTCTCCTTTGCTCTTGGGGCAAATTCGATAAGCGTATTATTATCAATAATTGTGAGTTACATAGACTGGAATCAGATTGGGTAGACGATAATCACCTTGATGTGAAGGAAGCATATCACGTCAATCGAGGGCTTTCACCACACCGAGGACTCAAGGCAGTTGTCAAGAAAGAAGGCTTTGAATTTACAGGGATTCACCATAGAGCTATCTCAGATGCTGAAAATTTAGCTAAAGTTTTTGTTAAATATATAGATGAATGGGACCAATAGTCATCATTTGACTGTTGTAGTTTGAGAATGTAAAAATTTCAGACATCTACTTTTAATTTTATTCAAATAAAATAATTTCTACTTTAATGAAATACACAACAATACTCTTAATATTATTAGGCTTTGTAACTAGTCAAGCAGTAGCACAAAAAACAGTTACTGAAGGGCAAATAACAATGGAACTCAGTGATGTGAAAGCTTCTGATCCTGCGGTAAAAGAACAAATGGCGATGATGGGTGGATCAAAGACAGTTGTAGCATTCAATAAAGAGTACTCCGTGATGGAACTCAATATGATGGAAGGATTAGTCAAGATGAAGACAATCACTACCCTCAACTCAGGCAATTCTAAGATGTATATGGATGCAATGGGTATGCAATATGTAATTCCAATGACAAAAGTCGAAAAGGAAAAAATGATAATGGAGCAAACAGGAGGTAAAGACGCTAAGTATACAGTGACATATGATACAAAAGATACAAAAGAGATTGCAGGTTATAAATGCCATAAGGCAGTCATCAACAATGAGAATGACCCAATTCAAACTATCAATTGTTATGTAACGGAGAAGATAAAGGCAGATGCTAAGGTACTATCTGGATTTGAGGCTGTGGACTTAGTAGGATTTCCTCTTGAGTATAGTATGGGTGGAGCAGATATGAGTATGACATTTACTGCAAAAGAGTTTTCAACAGAGGTTGATGAGTCCGTATTCAAGGTCGACGAGACTAAGTATACTGAGATGTCTCTGGAGGAGTTCAGTAAAATGGGAGGAATGGGATTCTAAACCATCTTACATATGTCTTAAAGAATTAATAAAAGCCAGTGTTTTCGCATAAAACACTGGCTTTTTTATCATATTTGCAGTGTTATCAAGAAAGGTGGAGGGATCAGGCCCGACGAAACCTTAGCAACCAGTAGCTTTTCAGTGGTGCTAATGCCTGCCAGACAACAAATAAGTCTGGAACGATGGAAATTATCTTTCACGTTATAGCCTAGTGTCTTTCTTTGATAATCATTGTACAATAGTACTACATCGCTTATGCAAAAGATTATGATTAAAGAGATACTTAAAGACCGAATCCTTATACTGGATGGCGCAATGGGGACGATGATTCAACAATATAAGTTGACGGAAGAGGATTATCGAGGGGAGAGATTCGCCGACTACGAGAGTGATCTGAAAGGAAATAATGATCTTTTGACACTTACTCAACCCAAGATCATCAGTGATATTCATGCCGAGTACCTCAAGGCAGGTGCAGATATCATCGAGACTAATACCTTCAATGGAAATAGTGTGTCGATGGCTGACTACAATATGGAAGACTTGGTATATGAACTCAACTATGAGTCCGCAAGATTGGCTAAGGAACAATGTCAATTATTTACAGAGGAGAATCCTAGCAAGCCAAGATTTGTAGCTGGGTCGATAGGGCCCACGAACAGAACTTGCTCCCTTTCACCTGATGTCAATCGGCCAGAATATAGAGCTGTGACATTTGATGATTTAGTTGAGAGTTATACGACTCAAATTGATGGACTTGTCAAAGGTGGTGCTGATATCTTACTTGTAGAGACCATCTTTGATACCTTGAATGCTAAGGCAGCATTGTTTGCTATCAGCACATATTATGAGGCACACAATGTAAAGCTTCCGATAATGGTATCAGGAACCATTACTGATGCAAGTGGCCGGACATTGTCTGGACAGACTGTGGAGGCATTTCTCAATAGTGTAAGGCATATGGACTTACTTAGTGTAGGATTCAATTGTGCTCTTGGGGCTGATCAGCTCAAGCAATATATGCAGACACTATCTAAGGAGTGTCCATTCTATACTTCTGCTCACCCCAATGCTGGATTGCCAAATGCTTTTGGTGAGTATGACGAGACAGCTGAGATGATGGGTGGAATTATCAATACCTATCTTACTGATGGCCTCATTAACATCATAGGTGGATGTTGTGGAACCAGCCCGGAGCATATCAGAAAGATAGCCGATTTGGCCGCGACTAAGAAGCCAAGATTATTGCCAGAATTGCCACCTAGGTTAAGATTGAGTGGCCTAGAGCAAATGCAATTCAGACCAGATGCAAACCTTGTCAATGTCGGTGAGAGAACTAACGTAGCTGGATCAAGGAAGTTTCTCAGGTTAGTGAAAGAAGGAGATTTTGATACTGCTCTTGAAGTGGCAAGAGACCAAGTAGAAGGCGGAGCACAGATACTTGATATTAATATGGATGATGGTCTTATAGACGGCGTAGAGTCTATGAAGCATTTTTTGAATTTATTGGCCTCTGAGCCAGATATTGCTAGGATACCATTTATGGTTGATAGTTCTAAATGGGAAATATTAGAAGAGGGATTAAAGTGTATCCAAGGCAAGGCAGTTGTCAATTCTATAAGTCTGAAAGAAGGTGAAGAAGAATTCATAGAACATGCATCGAAGATTAAAAAATACGGTGCTGCTGTGATTGTAATGGCCTTTGATGAAGTCGGGCAGGCAGACAGCTATGATAGAAGAGTTGAGATCTGTAAGAGAAGCTATGATATCCTTGTTGATAGGGTAGGCTTTCCTCCTGAAGATATCATATTTGATCCCAATATTTTCCCAGTTGCAACTGGGATGGAAGAACATCGACGCAATGCATTAGATTTCTTTGAGGCGACCAAGTGGATCAAAGAAAACCTTCCATATGCTAAAGTTAGCGGTGGTGTAAGTAATGTGTCATTTTCATTCAGAGGAAACAATAAGGTAAGAGAAGCAATGCACTCAGCCTTCCTATTTCATGCTGTCAAAAATGGAATGGATATGGCCATTGTCAATCCTAGTCAGCTAGAAGTATACGATAGTATTGATCCAGAATTGCTCAAGCGTATAGAAGCAGTATTACTCAATACCGATGAAAATGCTGAAGAAGCACTGTTGGATTTTGCACTTAATGTCAAGCAAGATGTCAAGCAAGAAGCAACTGCTGATGAATGGAGATCACTTCCTATCGAGAAGCGTCTAGAGCATGCTCTAGTCAAAGGGATTACTAGTCATATTATAGAAGATACTGAAGAGGCACGATTAGCATTACCGTCTCCACTTAAGGTGATTGAAGGTCCGTTGATGGATGGGATGAATACAGTTGGTGATTTATTTGGTAGTGGTAAAATGTTTCTGCCACAGGTAGTGAAAAGTGCAAGAGTGATGAAGAAAGCGGTAGCTTACTTGACGCCATTTATGGAGGACTCTCAAGAAGAGAAGACCTATCAAGGTAAGGTGCTCCTCGCTACAGTAAAAGGTGATGTTCACGATATAGGTAAGAATATTGTAGGAGTTGTACTTGCTTGTAATAATTATGAGGTCATAGATTTAGGAGTGATGGTTCCGGCCCAGAAGATTCTAGAAGAAGCTCAAAAGCAACAAGTGGATGTCCTTGGTCTAAGTGGATTGATTACTCCGAGTCTGGACGAGATGGTGACAGTTGCTCAAGAAATGGAAAAACAAGGAATGTCTATGCCTCTATTGATAGGTGGAGCAACGACTTCTCGGATTCATACTGCTGTCAAGATTGACGAGCAATATAGTGGCCCAGTGATTCACGTTCTGGATGCGTCTAAAAGTGTTACAACAGTGTCATCATTGTTGGGTGAAGATTCCAAGGCGGACTTCATCGCAAACACAGTTAATGAATATGTTGATGTTCGTCAGAATTTTGCCTCTAGGCAGAAGTCTAAAAACTTCATCACTATAGACGCTGCTAATACAAATAAGATGACTCTAGATTGGGCAGAGTCAACAATGCATAAGCCTAGCTTTATAGGTGTAAGAGAGGTACACGATCTATCGATCAGTACAATCAAAGAGTACATTGACTGGACTCCATTCTTCTCAACTTGGATGCTCAAGGGCAAATACCCTGCAATACTGGACCATGAAATAGTAGGGGAAGAAGCTAAAAAACTCTTCAATGATGCAACAGATATGCTTGATGATATCATTCAAAACGATAGACTTAAGATTAGAGGAAAGGTGGCATTCTATCCAGCCAATACCGTCGATGAATCAGTGATTACACTCTATACTGATGAGACTAGGACAGAAGTTTTAGCCAAGTTGCCTATGCTTAGGCAACAAGGGAAGAAAGGTAGTGGAGTTCCCAATATTGGTCTTTCAGATTTTATCGCTCCGAAAGGATTTGACGATTATATAGGTTGCTTTGCGGTGACAGCAGGTATTGGTATTGAAGCGATGTTAGAAGAATTTGCCAAAGAGCACGACGACTATAACAGTATTATGGTCAAGGCTGTAGCAGATAGGTTAGCTGAGGCAACAGCAGAGTATGTTCACCAATTAGTTAGAAGAGAATTGTGGGGTTATGCCACAGATGAGACCTTGGATAACGCATCTCTCATCAAGGAGAAATACCAAGGAATCCGACCTGCCTATGGATATCCTGCTTGCCCTGATCACACTGAGAAAACAAAGTTGTTTGACTTGCTCAAGGCAGATGATATACAGATGAAGCTCACTTCATCATTTGCAATGTATCCAGCGTCTTCGGTTAGTGGCTTGTACTTCTCTCACCCTGAGTCGAAGTACTTTGCTGTAAATAAGATAGAGAAAGACCAAGTGGAAGCATATGCCGAAGTAAAAGGAGAGTCTGTTGACTATATAGAAAAGTGGCTTGCGCCAAACTTGAATTACTAAACTACATTTTAGAAACACTTAGAGGATTGCCTCAATAGAAAATACATAAATAATGAAGCTTACAGACTTCTTGAAGAATCAAAAGGAAACGGTATTCAGTATGGAAATCTTGCCACCTAGAAAGGGGCAAGGCGTCTCGTCCATCTATGATACAATTGACTCATTGAAGGAATTCAATCCGGCGTTTATTGATGTAACTTACCACAGAGAGGAGTATACATTTAAGAAACACCCTAATGGTCTACTTGAAAAGAAAAGTACAAAGAAGAGACCTGGAACTGTAGGAATCTGTGCAGCTATAAAGTATAAGTATGATATCGAAGCTGTACCTCATCTCATCTGCGGTGGATTCTCTAAGGAGGAGACTGAGAACGCCTTGATTGACTTGGCGTTTCTAGGAATAGACAATGTCTTAGCACTTAGAGGTGACCCGATAAAGTCAGAAAGAGCCTTTGTTGCCGAGCCAGATGGTCATGCCTATAGTTCTGACCTCATTGGACAGATTACTGATATGAACAATGGTGTCTACATTGATGAAGAGTTGACTAATCCTAATCCTTCTGACTTCTGTATTGGAGTTGCAGGTTATCCAGAGAAGCACTTCGAAGCACCTAACCTCAAGTCTGACCTCAAGTATTTAAAACAAAAGATCGATATGGGGGCGGACTATATCGTCACTCAGATGTTTTTCAATAACAAGCACTATTTTGACTTCGTGGATAGGTGTCGTGCAGAAGGTATCACAGTCCCTATTATCCCAGGTCTCAAGACAATCACAACTAAGTCCCAACTCAGTGTACTGCCAAGGTACTTCCACTTAGAGATTCCAGAAGATCTCTCTGATGCAATCGAAGCAGCAACATCTAAGGAAGCCGTAAAGCAAGTAGGCATAGAGTGGGGTGTCCAACAAGCTAAAGAACTTATGGCTGCCAATGTGCCTTGCCTACACTACTACACGATGGGTAGAGCTAAGACCACTAAGGCGATCTGTGAGCAGATATTTTAAATTATTATGACTGTTCAAGTTACATTTTTTCATTGTTGGCCTGTTATCATTATGAATATCCTAGAGTGATCTAATAGATATGCAACTACGTCTTTGGCAGATATTTACTGATACTTAGGATTCATCAAGACCAGATTTAGAATAATTTTAGAAATTGTTTTTTATGAATGTCGGCAGAAATGGATTTTAAAAATTTGAAGTTTTATTATTTTGATTTTAATTTTGTAATGGAATTTCATCGCTCTTTGTGATGATTAGTCAATCTGTCATATTGACATTTCGTCAAATGTCAAATATGCATAATGTTACATTTGGCATATGAGTTGATGTGAATTCAATAGAATGTTTTATTTAATTTAAATTTTTTGAGGTATGTTACCAATTAATACTCCTTTGGTTCCAACCGTCTCAAGATTTTTGGATGGCGATTGGAATACACATTATGAATGGCTGAGAAGAATAATGAATACTCTACAGTCAATGACCACTCCACTAGTTAAGCTTCAGGATCCTCCTGATTCCTTCTTCCCGTTATTACTCGAAAGTCAATAACTCAATATCTATTCATATCAATCTTAGCATTGATAGCGAAAACTCTCCGTATGGAGATCATAGAGTAAAGTTGTCATTACTTACTTAGATCAACTAGCCTGTGGTTAATGTAGAAGTTTACGGACTATGATGATGGTGATACTTTCCATAATTCAGATCTGATATGGCAGCTTTTTCCATTGATGTTCATACATTTTGATTAACTCAAATAGATGAATACTTACGATGCGAAAAGTACAAATCTCAACAACTAAAACAAGTAGAGCACTTGGATTGATTGGAGGGTTAGCTCTTATCCTCGTGATTACTTATGCTGCCTTTATTCCAGCCCTAGACAATCAATTTGTAAGCTGGGATGACCAGTTCTACATTACAAATAATCCATTTATACAAAATCCTACAACTGAATCCTTAAAGACATTGCTCACCCAAGTTGTGTCTTTAAATTATCATCCTCTGACGATGATCAGTTTGTGGGTTAATGCTGCAATGTCTGGTGTCGATTCCGCCCAACCATTCATTGCTACCAACATACTCATACACCTTATGAATACGGCATTGGTTTTTTTCTTAATGATGGGCCTCACCGATCGTAAATGGATAGTCGCCTTTGGTACTGCGATTATTTTTGGACTCCACCCGATGCACGTAGAATCCGTTGTTTGGGTATCTGAGAGAAAGGATGTCTTATATGCATTTTTCTTGTTATCATCATTGATTACCTACCTAAAGTATATTGGCAATAATCGAATCACTTGGATAGCTAGCAGCCTTGGTCTTTTTATCCTTGCCTGCCTCTCTAAGGCGATGGCAGTCTCACTAGTACCGTGTCTATTCTTGATTGATTATCTACGTTATCGAGACTTTAGCACAATGAAATTATATATAGAGAAAGCGCCATATATCATCATTGCATTGATTACTGGTCTGATAGCAATGAATGTACAAGGTGGAGGAGACTTTTATGGTCTGCTGACTCCTTCTGAATCCGCGAATGCAATGAATTCTAATTTAGGTCTATTAGATAGAGTAGCCAATGCCGCTTATGCAAATACCTATTATCTAAAAAACTTCATTTATCCTAGTGAGTTTTCTGTATTTCACCCTTATGAATCAGTGGAGTCTATATCGCCATTGGTGACAAGTGGTATAGGTCTTGGACTTATGTTAATGCTCTTGATCGGAATTGTTAAAGGATGGCGAGAATTTGTATTTAGTTTTGGATTCTACTTAGCGACATTGCTGCTTGTCATACAATTGATTCCAGTAGGTAGTGTTGTTGTTGCAGAGCGGTATACCTATTTGCCATATATTGGACTTGCATATTTGCTCGGTGTTGGCCTACATAAATTATATGAACTTAAGCAAGAATGGATACCAGCCTCTGTAGTGCCATTGTTGACTATGATGTGCTTTGCCCAGACCAGTGTTCAATCAGATGTTTGGCAAGACCATACGACGCTATTCGGTCAAGCTGTAGAACAGTATCCAGAGAATCCTTTGATAAGAGAATATTATGCCAGTGGTCTGTGGACGGCTGGAGAATTGGATAGTGCTCTCTATCATATCGAGTATGCGATTAATAACTTAGGAGCAGTTAAAAGCTCTTCTTTTGAATTATTGGCTAACTGTCATGCTGAATTAGGTAATGTCAATGAGGCTATTGCATTTTATAACGAAGCTATCCGACTTGATGAGTTCAACGTGATAGCTCGTTATCATAGAGGTGTTCAGTTACTTGAGATTGATCCAGTTAAAGCAATTCAAGATTTTAATTATTGTGAAGAATCTGAGAATACATATATCTCTAGATTAATCTATGCTCCTAGAGGTAGGGCTTATGGAATGATTGCACAATTCGATCAAGCACTTCGAGATCTAGAACAAGCTATCACCTACTTTCCTGATGATATTGACAACTATCTCGATCGTGCACTTACTTATGAATATATAGGCAGGACTGATAAAGCTATAGACGACTATTCTTATGTCCTCGAACGTAACCCTGAATATAATCTTGCAAACGAACGAATGCAAGCTATAGAATCAGCTAATTTATAATCTAAAAAATTATGGAGTTATGAAACAATTAAAGAATGGAAATATTCAACTACAAGTATTGTCATATATCAATGGGAAATATCACATAAAATTTCCAAATCTAGAAGTTCCAGTTGTGATAGATGAAGATATTTATAAAAAATGGATTACCGAAGGATACAATTCTCAATCTAATAATTAGAAACGAATACTGCTTCTTTTTTTTCAACACAACTACTGAAGCCTATCACTTATAGGTTTCAGTAGTTTTTTTTTACAATTAGTCAACTTTGACATTGATTGAATCAAACTTAGGACTGAACTGTATGAAAATCAGTACTTAGCTACGATTCTTCATCTATAGAGAGTTGTTTGATAATATCAAATGTCGTTACAATACCAACTAGTACACCATTTTCTGTGATAGGTAGTTCATGGAATAGATTCTTATTAAATACCTCTAGAGCTACATTGGATATTGACAAGCGTCTGCAGAGTAATTACTGTTAGTTTGCTTTTTTACCCAACCTTTTTTACTATGGAATACGTCTTTATTGTTATTAGAATTTGTTATTTTTAGGATACAAGCAATTTTATGAAGCTCTTCAAGGTCGTTATATACATATTGATACTAGTCTCAACTTCTCATATGTTGAGGGCTCAGGAGATCAATTCTAACAAGGAAAAGGTAGAAAATGCATTGTCTGATTACTATGGGGATGATATTACCAGCAAAGATTCCATAGATCAACTATCACTTTCTGAAGATACAATCATCCGTAAAAGGCTAGATACTCGATTTGAGATTGGAATCAATGTATCACCAATATTCCAAAGAATTGTGTCCCCAACAAGTATATTTAATTCTAATGGCGAATATCTAGCAACATTTGGTATCAAACTGAATCAACGGACTATGCTTCGATCCGGGTTAAATATCAATACAGTTGATTTCAAGAGTGATGATGAACAGGGCTTTACAAATTCTTTTACTGATATTAATGCTAGGCTAGGGGTGGAATGGAGATATCCAATTGCTAAATGGGTAGAGATGCATATAGGTACTGATATCACTTACGATATAAGTAAATCCAAATTTGAGTTTGGATTCGGAGATAAATCAGTATCTGATAGACAGGGTTGGGGTATTGGTGTGCCTATTGGGGCTACATTCTGGATTACCGATCGATTTGGACTCTGGTTTGAATCTTCATTAAGAGCAATATGGTCAACAAATGAGAGTTTTGATGAAGTAGATGGTATGATATTCAATAATCAAAACTCGAATGCAAACAGAGTGACAGTTGATTTGCCAGCATCAATCTTTGCAAAATTTGCCTTTTAACATTGTCAGATAAAACAATTAGAACTATGAAAAATCTACTCTTCTTTTCAGCTTTGTTAGCATTAGTACTTGTTAGTTGTGACAAAGAGTTGTCACAGTCCTCTGCTGCTTTACCGGTTCCAGTTCTCCCAGATCAGCTGTTTGATTATACCACTAGTGATATAGATTCAGGTTTTGCATTTGATAATACACCCTCCGACAATATTATGACCAATGAAGGAGCACAATTGGGTAGGGTATTGTTCTATGATCCTGCGCTATCTATCAATAACCGTATTTCTTGTGGGACTTGTCATTCTCAAGAATTTTCATTTGCTGATGGTAAGCAATTCAGTGAAGGATATGCTAATCGTATTACACATAGAAATACTCCTGGCTTAGTAAACTTGAGGTTTTCCAATCAGTTTTTTTGGGATATGTCTCAGCATTCACTAGAAGAGCAGGTGATTATGCCTATCCAGAATCATATTGAAATGGGAATAGAAGACATAGAATATCTATCTGAAAAACTCCAGAATAAAGACTACTATCCACCGCTTTTTGAGCAAGCATTTGGTACTGCAGAAGTCACAACAGATAACATTGGTAAAGCGCTTGCACAGTTTATTAGATCTATGGATAGTGGTAGTTCAAGATTTGATATCGGTAGTACAACTGATTTCGAAAACTTTACTGCGATAGAACGAACTGGCCTTGCTATCTTTAAAAGGGTCGGATGTAATGATTGTCATTCAGTACTTGGTAATTCTACATTCTTTTTTGATGGTACCAATATCATTGATTTCGAAGGAGGTGGATTTTATGGTGGTACAGGCGAAGATGCTGCTAACATCGGCTTAGATATGCACTATGCGGATCAAGGAAGAGGAAATGGAGTATTCAAAGTGCCATCTCTACGTAACATTGCGCTTACAGCACCTTATATGCACGATGGTAGGTTCAATACTTTGGATGAAGTACTCGATCATTATCAATTCGGAGTGCAGCAGCATGAGAATTTAGACTTCAGACTTAAGAATGCTAATCTTGATATGACTCTAGGTGAACGAGAGGCTTTGAAGGCATTTATGTTGACATTGCATGATGATAGATTAGTTTCGGATGTCAAATGGTCTGACCCTTTCTCTGAGTAGAGGAATACTAAATATTTATTGAAAGTTTGGGATGAGGAATGGATTCTATTCTGAATCATTTTCCTTACTGACTACTAGCCAGTAAGCTTGTAATGTCAAGTTGGAATGTGTTTTTGCATGCTCAATATGTTCATTGCAAAACCATTCAGCATTTGCAGGGTGTCCTACAAAATTTTCGTCTTTGAGTTTCGCTTCTTTAACCACTTGCACATCCGACTTCTTAAATCTTACTAGTTTGAATTCTAATTCAGAATGAGTTCTGAAATTTTTTCTACAGAAGGCACATAATGGAGGTTTCATATTGATAGTGGTTTATTGATTACAACATCTTAGCAAGTTCTTTATACCAAGATCCATCACTGATCTCTGCACCTTTCACTGTCATTTCAAACACTTCTATACTCCGTTCAAGCTGATAGGTTTTTTGTCCAGTGATGAGTTCATATTTTCCTTGCTTAAGTAGTGTAGGAATATTTTGATCAAATATTAGGTTGCCAGTATGACTCTTGATACCGATCATTGCAGCTTGTGACTCTTGGTAATGAAAGCAGTGGAGACTATCAGCAGTTTGATGCCTTAGGTATGTTACATTACGAAGGATTTTTTCAAAGACAACATCACTGAACAGTTCAGTAATCTTTGCTGCATTTGCTGGCTCTTTAGCTTGGACTTTGCTCCATTCATCAGCATCAATACCATTAATTATAAGGTACTTGATAAAGTCTTCTTCTAGAGCTTTAAGTTCTTCTTGAGTTAAGTGTCTGTATTTAGGCATTTGATTATATCAATGATACAAAGTAAAGCATATTAAACAATGAATTCTCAGTACGACCTAAGGTTTGGATATTTGGTACTCATTATAGAGTCGTATACTACCTTGATAATAGAGATATGCAGCGATTGCCATAAATAAATGGCTCACATCTAAGTGATTAAACCAGATGCCTAATCCAAGTCTGAATAAGAAGCAAAATAGACATATGAATAAAACACCTGCTGCATATAAATAAAGTAAGCTACCGTGATTTTGTCGTTTGATATATGAGTAAGTGTGGAAAGCAGTAACTACAAATAGCATCCCGTAGAGTGTATGAGCAACCACAAACATAAAGTCTAGATAGTAAATTGCCAATACGATGAAAATAAAGAGTTCGATCCAGTTTATCCATTTTAGGAATTTGAGTAGTCGACTTGATACAATTGGCTCAATGTAGAGAATAGCACTTCGTTCGAAGCATGCAATACCTAGCATACTGATAATCCAAAATGGAATCTTCCATTCGATACCTAAAGTGTAGTTAAAGGCATGTCCCATTATGCCACCTAGGAAAGTTGCAATACCAGTCAGTAAGAAAAACAAATTGCTTAGTTGATAGAAGTTGCCTTCTTTGGATATCGATCGCAACTTTGTATAAAAGTATATACACATACCGGCGATGATCAAATCAGTGATGGTTGTGATTGGTTCGTCTACTCTGATATCCCCAACATAGATTGTTGGATTTTTTAGTTCAGCTGGAAGTATAGAGAGGAATGTCATTGCGGTGCTAATAAGATTTTACATCATTACAATGTAAATAGAATATTATTCTTGAAAGATTGAAAATACAAAGAGGCTACTTCTATTCGAAGTAGCCTCTTTATTTATTTTGTTCAAGACGAAGCTTCTAGGCCCGCTACGACTAATTGAACTTAACAGTCACAGTTTCACCGATCCAACATCCAACTGTTGCTTTCTGACCAGCCTTTACACCTCTCATAAATCCTTCTTGCTTTTCAGGTAAAGAAGATCGATACTTTGAGATTTTTTCATTTGCTTCATCAGCTACTGATGGATCAATACTTGCTGCATAACTATACTTTTCGATAGCTGCGATTACTGCTAGTCTTTGATTCCATGAATCTCCACAATTACGAGCAGTAGTTGCATACATATCACCAATAAGCATGTAAGGCCTTCCATAGTTGGACTTAGCTTTAGCAGCTTCTCTCGCCGTTGTTCTAGCGTCACTGTACTTCTTCAACTTTCTGAATTGGATAGATGCTTTAGAGAAGAGCATACTTGCTTTCTTGCTAGGATCTGCCTCTGCAGCAATTGCTTCATTGTATTTGGATATAGCACCTTCGAAGTTTCCTTTGTCGTACTCCTTCTTAGCCATAAATGCTGGGTTACTTGCTTCGAAGTCTGCCTGTCTTGCAGCATTAGTTGCAGAAGCATACTTAGACCACTTCGTTTCTAGCTCAGTTAAGAATGGATCATTATCAGCACAACCTCTCTTCTTCAATAGAACAATAAGCGTCTTGACATTATCCATGTCATCTGGCTTCTCATTATACATTTCTTTGTAAGAACCTTTGAAGTACTCACAGTCAAATATTTCTGTCTCAATAGGTGCATAATGTGCTTGCGCTGCTCCCCATGCTTGTTCATATCCTGATGCGTACTCACCTTCAGTATTTGCATCTGCTATACTCTCCAATAATTGAAAGTTTGCAAGAGCTGTAGCCTTGTCAAGTTTACCTTGTTGGTATTGGTAGACTGTAATCTTAGCTAATGGATCCATCACAATGTACTCTACATTATTTCCACCTCTTTTGATCGCATCCATTAGGTACTCATAGTTAGTAGAGTAAGGTGTTTGCATAAAGTAGTACATATCATAGCCAAGTCGTCCTTTGAGGTAAGACACTCTGCTATCAACCGTTTCACCATTGCTTACTGAGAGGTTACCATCTTCATAGCATTTAATTGCTTGCTCGTAGAATGCGATGATTTGATCAGCGTATGCTTGTTTTTTAGTTGCATCTGCTTCATTCTTCAATTTGTTCATTGTAATCTTCGCCCCATCAATCATATGGTAATCTCTCTTACCATCTGCTCCTGGTGCCATGTCGTAAGCCTTTTGCCAGTATTCTTCAGCAATCTCGTAGTCTTCAGTTTTCAATGCTTGTCGATATACAGAGTGAGCTTCTTCAGCTTCACTTTGATTAGGAAGTCCTTCCCATGTCTCACACTGACTACTCGCTATCGAGGCAATGCACATCGACAAGAGTATCGTACCAATTCTAATCATCATAATTTCAGTTTTTATAATACAGGTATTTAATTTTTCTAATTGTACTTTCTCTTCAAGAACCATTGGTCATCATTGAATGAAAACCCAAATCTTAAGTTTATATAATCTTCCGAGATAAGGTCATTACCCTTTCTTCCTAGAGTCACACTCAAATCGCCTCTGCTCAATCTCCGAGAACTGACGAAAGGTAATTGTAAACCCATCGTCAATCCGAAATTGTCAATTTCTCCAGCTACTTCTGTGTTGCCTAATTGAGACGGTTCAGTTCTGTAAAAGCCACCAAATTTGTACCTAATTCTTTTAAAGTAAGATGTATACGATTTGGCATTTGGTGTAAACCATCCACCGATTTGAATAGATTTAACATCATTTAAAGATTCTTCATTACGATCATTGGTATAGTTACCCCATGGAGTATAGTTGAATGAACCTGATACTGCCCAATCAAGACCTTTTTGGTATGAGATACCTGTGCCAATACTACCTGGCAAATTTATTTCGCCAGACACATCTTGTTGAACAAATAAAGTATCCGTTGTTGCAACCGTTCCTATTGATTGGAATGTAATATTCTCAATATCAGCATTCGTATTGAGAGTTGATGATGTCGATGCATGTAGTCCAATAGTCAACTTATTACCTACCACATTTTGCTTCAGCTCGTCTTCATTGAAGACGTATGTATAGAGAATTCCAGCATCTAGACCTAGTCCTTTAGCAGAATAGGATGTAGAGAATAGGTTGTTATAAGCTGTCAAAATATCAGTGAATATGACATTACGATCATAGTTTAATCTACCGAAGATAAAATTCGCATTAACACCAGCTGAGAAGTTCTTGTACTCAATACTACTTCCCCAATAGAACTTATTTAAGCCTCCGAATCCTTGAAAATTATTCTCTATAGATCCTACACCGTCTATCTCATCGATACTTGATACGTTATATCCGACTCTAGATAAGGCGTTGATTCCAAACGCCATCCCAAAGTCTGTTGGCTTGATCAATGGATCGAGAGTTTTATTGAGAGTATTCCTCAGAGGAAATGCGACACCGATATTATTCAACTGACCACTCCATAATGCTGGTCCGGTAGCATCATCTATAGTAGTCTCGAAATTTCTTGCACCGAGTCCGATATCAAAGACAGCAGTTGTCAATCGACTATATGAAGCAGGATTGACATTATTCAGGGTATATCCAGTATAATATCCTGATGCTGATCCTCCCATACCTGAAAAGCTTGTGTATCCTGGTACGACTAAATCTCCTATTCCAAATCTTGAGAATACAGAATTGTCAGTCGCTTGAGCTGAAATGCCCAAGTGAAGAAGTAAACCTGCTAAAGCGATAATGTATCTAAGCATAGTATTTTGATAAGTAGTGTAATCCTTTAATGTTTAAAAATGGATCTACGTATGTAGATCGCCCCATATGCGGTGCAAAATATTGAGCACTACCTCCAGTAAGCATAACGCGTAACTGGTTGTATTTTTTTCTTAAGGAAATGATAAATCCTTCAATTTCATATAGCATTCCGTAGAAAGCCCCATTCTGCAAGGCTGTTGCAGTACTTTTTCCGATGAAATGATTCTCATTACTTGGTGTTACTCTAGGCAATTTGCTTGTATTGGTATGCATTGCCTCTAGTCGCATTTCTAGTCCAGGTGATATATTGCCTCCGATAAAGGTTTGACCATTATCTAGAACATCCCAAGTCATACATGTACCTATATCAAATACGACTGCGTGATCTCCAGGATATATATGAGACGCTGCATAGACTGATAACACACGGTCTTTGCCAAGTGTATGAGGTGTGTCGTACTCAATGCCTAATGGAATATCAGTCACATCCTTAATAATACGATGTGGATAGTCTGATAAGGTAGATTCTAGAGTAGGGTAGTCTTCCCTTGAAGATGTAACGATAATCTGATCGATATGTGTAGACTTCGCAAACTCCTTAAAATCTGATGCCCAATCACCTTTGAATCTGGCATACTGCACCATATTGTCCCCTGCGAACAGCGCAACTTTGGCGTTTGTATTCCCTTCATCTATACAGATTGTCATCATAGCTAGCAGTCTTTTAATTTTTAAAGGTTAGTGTTTGAAGTGTCTAATACCTGTTACTGCCATTGCGATTCCATGTTGGTCACAAGCTTCTATGCTGAGGTTATCTTTAATAGATCCTCCAGGTTGAACAACCGCGGTTACGCCGACCTCTGCGGCAAGGTTTACACAATCTGGAAAAGGAAAGAATGCATCTGAGGCCATAACACTCCCTTTCAAGTCAAGCCCAAATGCAGCTGCCTTCTGAATGGCTTGTCTACAAGCATCAACTCTGCTCGTCTGTCCGCAACCCATACTGAGCATCTGTCCATCTCTGGCAAATACTATCGTATTAGACTTTAGGTGTTTGGCACACTTAAGTGCAAATATTAGATCTGACTCTTGAGTACCTTGGGCATATGCCTTAGTGGGATATGTAAACTGATCAGGGCTTTCTACTGTATTGTCAATGTCTTGTTCGATGTATCCATTCAAGATTGACTTTACTGACTTAGCTCTAGTATTATAATGATTGAGTCTCAGTAATATCCGTTTTTTCTTGGCCATCAATACCTCCTTAGCACCTTCACTAAAATCCGGAGCTATGACTACTTCGTAGAATAACTTATCTATCTCTTTCGCTGTATCAGCATCAACTGGGCTATTAAAAATAAATATACCTCCAAATGCCGAAACAGAATCTGCTTCAAGTGCCTTTGCCCATGCTTCATTCACCGTATCAGCTGTAGCAACACCACAAGCATTAGTATGCTTAAGGATTGCACAAGTTGGCTTCTCGTCCTTGAACTCTTTCATTAAGCAAACTGCAGCATCTATATCAACTAGATTATTATATGAGAGTTCTTTGCCCCCGAGCTTATCAAACATTGCTGACATTTCGCCAAAGAAGATCCCTTTCTGATGTGGATTCTCCCCATATCTTAGTGATGTACTTGTCAATGATGAGATTGATAGTTTTTGGTCAGTAGCCATATAATTATGAATCGCTGTATCATAACTAGAAGAGATACCAAATGCTTTTGCAGATAGTGTCTTACGAGTCTCGATTTCAGTTATTCCATCGTTAGCGAGTATGTGCTCCAAGTCCTGATATTGTTCTTTCGATGGTATGACGACTACATCCTTATAATTCTTGGCTGCAGCTCTGATCAATGCAATGCCTCCGATGTCAATTTTCTCTATGATTTGATCTTCATCGTCTGTATTGGCAACTGTTTCCTCAAATGGATAGAGGTCTACAATCACTAGGTCAAGGGTTGGGATCTCGTACTGAGCTAATTGACTGAGATGATCATCTTCTCTCTTTGCAAGGATACCTCCGAATACTTTTGGATGCAGTGTTTTGACTCTACCTCCAAGGATGGATGGATATGATGTGAGATCTTCTACTTTGCGCAAATCTAGTCCTTTGTTATCAAGGAACTTGTAGGTTCCTCCAGTAGAGTAAACAGTGACATTTTGTGCTTTTAATCCTTCTACGATTTGATCTAGTCCATCTTTGTGATATACAGAGATTAGAGCAGATTGGATGGTTTTTTGTGACATGTAATTTCAGGTGAAAATTATAAGACGCGAATATACAAATAGGTATTGGGAATATGGGAAGAGAATAAGCTGTAGTGCGGACAAAAAAAGCGACAATCAACTCAAGATGATTGTCGCTTTTATATTTTTATTGATTAATGGCTCTATAACAAATTTCTAAGGAAGCCCATTAATACTTTTTCTAGCTTGCTATATTCTCCATCTGCTCCGAAAAACTGAGAAAGAATGTTGAGTAAATCTTCTTTTTGTGTTTCAGTAGCAAAGAATCTACTTTTTTGATCAAGAATCATTTGAAGACATTCATATTGGCCAGCATCCTGGAATACTTTGTGCATTTTTTCAAATGTTTCAGCACTTGTCTTCTTCTTGATAAAAATTTCTTCATCCTCACTGAAATCTAGATCTTCGTAAGAAGCGTAAATCAAAGTAAAACATATAAATTCTTTGTAAGACCATTCTTTGTGGCCAGAAGTTGTTTGGATTGTCTCCATAGCTGTTATTTAGGAATTGTTTGAAAATTGAAATTAAAGAAATAATTCAATCACATATGTTACTATTTAGGAATATTATTAGGATTTAACAAATCGTAAAACTGATCTAGTTTTGGCAATAATATGATTCTAGTCCTTCTATTCATCGACTTACCTTCAGTAGTGTCATTTGAAGCCAAAGTATTGTATTCACCTCTTCCTGCCGCTATGAGTTTATTCGGATTGACACCATACTTGGTTTGTAGAGCCCTTACAACAGATGTTGATCGCTTTACTGAAAGATCCCAGTTATCCTCTATACAAGATGACCTCATAGGTACATTATCAGTATATCCTTCCACCATTACCTCAAGTTCAGGTCTTGATTGTACGATTTTGGCGATTTTTCCTAGGACTTCATTAGCTCTTGGACTTAGTCTGTAGCTACCTGATTCGTAAAGCATTTTATCAGAAATATTGATAAAGACAACTGTCTTGTCAACTTTGATATCTACATCTTGATCTGCGATGCCTTCTCTGAGTACATCTTTCAAGTTTACAGCAAGCGCAAGGTTGATACTATCAGCCTTAGTTTTAGCCGCTTGTAGCAAATTGATGTATTTATCTTTCTTTTCTAGTTGCTTGAGAGTAGCTTCTACATTTTTATTTGCTTCTGAAGTGAGGACAGTGAGATCTCCGACTTGAGTCACTGTATTATCTCTGACACTTCTCGCATCTGCTATTTGCTCTCTGAGATCTTCCATCTGCTCTTGTCTTAATTGCATCGTACTGACATTTGCTTTGAGCTCACCTTTGAGTCTTTCATTTTCTTTCTCACATGCAGTGAGCCTGTTCATATAATCATTTAGGCTTTCCCCACACTTTCCGAGGTCTTTATTTGCGACTTCAAGTTCTGTTTGTAGTCCGGCAAATTGCTTCTTAGAAATACAAGAAGATAATCCAAGACTCACACATAGGAGTAATAAGACTGTTTTTTTCATTTTTTAATATTCTGAGTTTATAAATCTAGTTGCCAAAGATATACAAATTACGGCTATTTGTAATATGGTATAGCATTAATGGGAAACCCTAGAAATGCAATTGACATTCTAGTAAGTAGGTGATTAAACGAAAGTGAATGTCAATTATGATGGTTTACCAAAAAAAAAGAGAGTTGATGTCAACTCTCTTTCTCTTAATTAATTTTTGCTATAATGGTCAGTTTATCTAATCCCGTTGAAATTTTCAACGTTAACTACGATTTTACCACATTCTTCATCTGCTGCTCTTGGATCTGGCTCAAATTTATAGCCATAGATTGCTTTTATTGCCTCCTTCAATGTTGTTCTATCAGTGATAGTAGTCTGCATCTCATTGAGTTCTGCGAAGTTGACTTGACCTTTAGGATTGATACATACTTTGAAATAGATCTTACCACTTTTGCCACTTGCAAATTTTAGTATTGGAGCAATGTTTCTATAAGTTACTCTACGACCGAAGATGCCATTACCACTATCGTCGTATTCTCCTAGTCCGGTACCACCTGTACCTTGACCACTATCACCATCATTGCCACTTGGATCAGCACCCTTGCCAGTACCTTGATCTCCCTTTCCGCTTCCAGATCCATTACCGGCGCTGTTAGGCGTATCTGATTGCTCACTGCTTTGTGATGTATTCGCTGTACCTGCATTGACCTTAGTGGAGGGCTTCTTGATAACCTTCACTGGTTCTGGTACATCCATTACCTCTGGTGCTGGGACATCATCAACTTCCACTTCTACTTCTACAACATCTGCTTCAGGAGGTGTCACGACCACTTCTACTTCTTCTACTGTCGTTGTCTCTGCTTGTATGGGCGGAGTGATAACTGGTGGAGTTGGAGTCGGAGTTGGTGGCTTCGGCGTTGGTGGTTTTGGAGTCGGTGTTTTGACTTCAATTCGCTCAGTTTTCTTATCAATCTTTGCTACTGGATCTGCTTTTTTCTTCATCGCACCTTCTTTCTCCTTCGCTTTATTGGAGTTACTACTAGGTGCTGGCTTGAATTCTATTGGCTTTTCAAAGTTAACCGCGACCGCATATTGCTTGGCCTGTGCCTCCTCAGGATTAGAAGGACAACCCAATAAGAACGCGAGTAATAAGATGACTGTGTGGAATGCAATAGACACTCTCATCCCTCGCTTTTTCCCATCTTGCTCTGTTTGTGTTAGTATTTCTTTCATATCCTATTGAGTTGATTCTATATTAAATCTACAAATATTCGGCCACAGATGTCGTTAATGCTCCCTTAATAACTATTACTAAACTCTTAATTATCTTCCAACATTGCTCTTAGTCATCAACAAAAAAGAACTGTTTATTATTTAGGACTCACTTCTAGCTTCTATTAGTATTTTAAGCGTGCATAATTTCAATGCAGATATGATGTGTCTAACATCTGGTTGCCTTGTCAAAGATAGAACCATTAAACCATAAACTGACATTGTGAAAGTATCTTAATCTATCCAAATCCCAACTCAGGTAGATTTTCAATTACTGGATTAGATGAAAGGGACCACAGCATCTCAATTAGTGATGTAACTGGTGTCCAGCATGCCTATTATGAAGGCATAAGCACAGTATTCAATATTCATTTACCTTTAGAATCTGGAATCTACTTCGTTATTATCGATGGTTATTCTAAACAAGAATTGGTCAGAAAAATCTTTGTTGAGTGATGAGAAGACAATTATTGATATATATTCAAGTTTTTTTATTGGTTCTCTATTGACTGGTCAAGCAAAGTATGACTACGTTTGGATATTCTCATCCCGAGGTGGTGACGGAAGTATTTTAGATTTTGATGAAGGTAGGGACACCTTAGGTCTTGACTTAGACCATGATATTGACATAGCAAATACATCTTTAAGTACAAAAGATGGCGAGCTATTGTTGTACAGTAATGGTTGTTCAATTTATAATTCTAATTATCAGATCATAGAAAACGGAGATGGAATTAACCCAGGTCCTATTCATGATAGTTGGTGTGACACAGGAGCTTACCCCGATGCCCAAGGTCTCATCATACTACCTCGTCCAAATACCCAAGATGAGTACCATTTAATTCATAAAACTGTAATAATTTCCGAAGACTTTGAAGTTTTTGTTGAAGGGATATTAGTGACAAATGTCTCTTTTAAAGACAACTTAACTGGTAAAGTGACTGCGAAAAACATTGAAATTGATACCGGCAGGAAAACCTTAAGTAGTTTTGTTGAAGCTATCCAACATCAAAATGGTTTTGATTGGTGGGTGATAGACTACACAGAAGGTCCTGAGGAACATTTGTACCTTTCCTATTTAGTAACTCAAGACACTATCGTTCTCCACAGTGAAGTAGAGATAGCAAATATTGCAAGTCTTACGGATCGTTGCTCATCAACTAGTCAGTCTTGCTTTACTCCCGATGGCACTAAATTGGCAAAAATGTGTCCAGAATCAGGTTTTGATCTTTGGAATTTTGATCGGTCAACTGGTTTGATCTCTAATTATAAACATTTGCCTATAGAAACTAACTATGTAAGGTGTGGTGTTGGCATCAGCCCCAATTCCAGATTTGCTTACCTGTCTTGCTCAGACAGTCTCTGGCAAGTCGACCTCTGGGAGGAGGACTTAAGTGTTGGTCTTGAGTTGATTGACACGTTGGATAAATCCGCAGATCCGTTCACTGTGACAAACTTTGGTTACCAGCAACTAGGTCCAGACTGTAAGATCTATATGAATACCATTCGCCAATACGATTGGCTCCATGTCATCAATAACCCTGACGAGAAAGGCAAGGCCTGTGACTTCAGACAGCATAGCATCAAGCTTCCTCACCTCAATCAACCTGGTTCCTTCCCTAACTTTCCTCACTTCCGCATTGATGAGGAGGCTATCTGTGATCCGACGATTACGAGTGTCTTTGGGGTACCTGTGGAGACAGTGAGTGGAATGGAGCTATTTCCTAATCCTACGAGTGGTAATGTGACTGTGGAGTTGCCTGAGGTGGTATCAGGGAGGCTGTCCGTGAAAGATTTGACTAGTCAAGTTGTGTTGACTGTAGATTGGGAAAATGCTCAAGAGATGCAGGTTGACCTCTCTAGATTGGAATCTGGGATGTATTTGATAGAGGTGTATAGTGGTGATGGTCGTAGGTGGGTTGAGAGAGTCTTGGTTACGGATCATTAGTATATTACCCATTCTTGGCATTTTTACCCATCCCTAGCCCTTCCCTAAATTTAGGGAAGGGAATGAATGCCGATTTTTAAATCGGCAGAAAGGGTTGGGTAGAAAAATCGTAATTTTAAAATTATGTTGAAGACTTTATCCATATCATCAGTTTTACTGATATGCTGTTATCTGCATTCGGCTGCTCAATCCAAAGGCGACTATCAATGGATATTTGGGTCGAATGCATTGTTTTTGGAAGGTTCAGAAGGAAGTTTGGTTACTTTTACTGATAGTGGATTAGATACAGCTTATGTACAGTTGGCTGCTAGTATCGGCTCTAACAATGCCTCAATTTGTGATGAGAATGGTAGGTTACTCTTCTACACTAACGGTTGTGCAGTCTTTGATTCGACCTTTCAGGTTATGGAAAATGGTGATGGGATTAACGTGGGTGGAGTCATTGGTCAATGCCATATAGGGAATTATCCAGGATTGCAGAATTCTATAATCTTACCAGCTCCAAATAGCAATAGCAAATACTACTATTTGCATAAAATATGGACACTGACTGATGATTTCAAAGTCATAATTTCTGGTTTAATGATGTCTTCAATTTCTTTTGAATTAGTAGAGTTAGGAGAAGTTATCCAAAAAAATATTGAAATTGATCCAGATCGATCTACATTGAGTGGACTTGCTGAGGCAATTCTACATCAAAATGGTAATGATTGGTGGGTGATTGATTTCACTAAAGGTCCTGTGGAAGAATATTATCTAGCATATTTAGTCGAGAAAGATACTATAACATTGCAACAGGAAATAGAAATACAGAATTTTGAAAGTCTTGATGACTGGTGTTCATCAACTTCTCAATCCTGCTTCTCTCCAGATGGCACTAAGCTTGCCAAAATGTGTCCCTTGACAGGTTTCGACCTATGGGACTTTGATAGATCTAATGGGATGATATCTAACTATCGCCATCTATCTATTGAGGCTGAATATCATACATGTGGAGTTGGCATCAGTCCCAATTCACGTTTTGCTTACCTCTCATGTGCAGATAGTCTTTGGCAGGTTGATCTTTGGGAGGAGGACCTAAGCGCAGGACTTGAGTTGATTGATACTCTGGATACAACAGCTGAACTTGGTACAGCGACTAATTTTGGATACCAGCAGCTCGGGCCAGACTGCAAGATTTACATGAATACCATTCGCCAGTATGATTGGCTACATGTTATCAATAACCCAGATGAGAAAGGCAAGGCCTGTGACTTCCGACAGCATAGCATCAAGCTCCCTCACCTCAATCAACCAGGCTCATTTCCTAATTTTCCACATTTTAGGATTGATGAGGATCAGGTTTGTGATCCGACCATTACAAGTGTCTTTGGTGTGCCGATAGAGACTGTGCAAGGGATGGAGGTTTTTCCCAATCCTACGAGTGGTCTAGTGACTGTTGAGTTGCCTGAGACTCTATCAGGAATACTGTCGGTGAAAGATTTGTCTAGTCAGGTTGTGTTGACTCTGGATTGGGAGTATGGCGATGAGATGCAGGTTGATCTCTCTGGATTTAATGCTGGTATGTATTTGCTGGAGGTGTATAGTGATGATGGTCGTAGATGGGTGGAAAGAGTTGTTTTGGTCGATTGATATATTTTCTACGTTATTAATATTCAGTTAAGATTTTGCACTAATTCAGTTTTTTATTGAAGAGATTTCAATCATTAGTAAATTATAAATTTGGTTTTCTTTCGGGTTGACATTGAATCAGGCTCTTTTGGTTTCAAGGTTTGGCTTTTGAGCAAGGCTAAAGCCAAATGTGCCTGATTGCGGGTTTGCTTTTCTCCTCTCGCTTGTAGGTAACGGACAAGTGTACTCGGCGTACCTCCGCGAACTAAGATACAAAAAGCGTGAAAAACAGAGGATCGAAATTGACGTGTCAAATTTGCCTGTGTCAGACAGCGGAGTATGCCGTAGTCACACATGGTTAGATGGAGGTTCTCAATGGGTGGCATCTGATTAGAGCAAAGT
>CALISO010000028.1 GCA_938041445.1 uncultured Saprospiraceae bacterium | reverse complement strand
TTGTTACAGTCACATTCTGAGTCTTCTCCTCCGAAGAGTTTTTGACTCGTAAGACCACCGACGATTCCATATTCGAATAGATTATTCTTACAAGTCAATCCATTGAGTAGGTCAAGCTTTCTTTTATGATCCTTCCAATAGCCAATCTCGATACCACCTGTGGCTCTTAAGTGGTTAATGAAGTTACCATCTGGAGAAAGTGGCAATTTACCATAGTTTCCTCTAAGTGCAACTTCGATATTCCCCAAGTCTGCAGCATTCGTTACACAGTCAGTACAAGGTTGTTGTACTACTTCTTTTTCTTGTAGGACAATCGTTGCATTAGCATTACAACCATTTGAATCAACATATTCCTTCTTATATGTACCGGCAGAATCTAGAGTCATTGACTGGAACGTAAATGTTTCACCAGCAGCAAAGTCAAATCTCTGGTCAGGAACTATCGTCGTATCAATAGGCTCATAGAAATCCAAATTCAGGATTGTATTCGTCTTACCACAGTTATTAGCCTTAGGTACTGAACTCATATAAGTCCCTTCCTCATTGTAAGTCATCGTCTCACCATTGATATTCCAATCGTAAGTTTCGCCTTTACAGATTTTGACTACAGGCAGATTGACAAAGTCGTCCTCACAATTAACCACTTCTTTGACTACCTCCTTCACTACTGTAGGTGGAGCTGGTCTTCTGAATTCATCAGTCATTGGTCTAGACATCGTCTTACCACATACTGTGTAGTAGATCAATTGACGGTCATAATCAGGGAAGACGTTCTGTGGAGTCAAATCATCACATGGTTGCTCTCCTTCTTTTAGCATTTGCTGCCTAAGCTCATCACAAACTGCGTTGATATCTACAGATTGTACCACACCTCTACTATCACTCTCTACCATACAGAATCCATAGAGTCTAAGTCTATTCGCATCAGGCTTGAAGCTTTTGCCATCTCTATTGATATAAGTTTTATCAGGAGATAGGTTCTGTACTTGATGAGGTTTGATCCCACTATTGACGATTCCTTGTCTACAAGATTTAGGCAACTGCTCGAATGATGTGTTACCACAACATATCCATACTGGCATTGTAACCAAGTCTTCTAATTTATAATCAACAGAGAGTTGTTCGAAATTTTTACCCCAAGTATAAGTCTTTCCATTAGGTGCCTTATATGAAGGTGGATCTCCATCTAGTGGCACGATATTTCCGGCCAGTAGTAATTGTGTAGAGATCGCTAGTGTAATGATATATATGATTAAATTCTTCATTGTTATATGTTTATGCATCAGTGATTGAGTTGTGATTAGTCGATTACAATTAATTGTCTAGAGAAACTAATTGAATCGCCTACGATAAGTACGACATACATACCTGCATCTAGGTCTGCTGTCACTGGGAAGCTGTTCACCTCGCCATTCACCACTGGTATATCTATTCCGCTTTCGATTAAGCGTCCATTAGAATTATATATTCTTAATTCTGCTGTCTCTGTCTCATCACCGAAGAATACATCAACTAAGAAGTCTTCACCTCGCTGGACTGGATTTGGAGATATTTGGCAGCCCACACATCTAATGTCTTGAGCTACTTGAGTCATACATCCATTTGCATCTGTGACATCGACCACATATGTCCCTTCTTCGAGTGTATTGAATTGATTAGAAGTCTGGAATGGTTCTCCATTGACACTATAGATATAAGGGCCCTCTCCTCCTGTAACACTTACGTCAAATGATCCAAAGCTAGGATTCGCTACTGTTCCTTCGACACAGTTCTTATCTTGAGCATTGGTGACAGTAGCCATTAATGTTTCAGGAAAATCTAATGTGAAGAAAATTGTCGTATCACAACCATCAATAGTCAGGTCAACGAAGTATTCTCCATCTCCCAGTCCTACCCTAGTCACATCATCAGAACCATCATTCCAAGTGATAATATCAGTGATGCCTTGATTAAAGTTAAGATCGATAGTACCTGATCCAGTACACACATCTAGTAATAGAAGTGGGTTAAGATCTAGAGTTCCCGAGCCACTCATCGCAGCGAAGGAATTCCAATTAATATTTGAAGTATTTTTTCCTTCTACTCTGACAAATGCTGCGACGAGAAGAAATGAAAAAAGGATTAAAACGTTTTTCATTATATGAATATGTTAGTGAATAGGTTATGCTTGAATTTCAAAAAGCACGCAAATATGCAAAATATTATTAATATATAAAACTCTGATAAATAATAAAGATAGGAAGTCAATAACTGACTCTATCCTTTATACGTTTGTGAATCAGAATAGTAACACTGGCTTACTCTTTTTATGAAAATATTATGATTTTCTTAATTTGTTGAATGATAACCTTCTAAGCAAGACTGAGTATTATTGGTTATTATATTATAAAAAAGGACTCTACAATTAAGCAGAGTCCTTCTGTATGATTATTTGTGTCTTAGGAAAGTGTCCTGACTATGCTGGAACATTTTTAATTCTTCTTGCTGGGTAAGCTACCTCGATACCAGCATCTCCGAATGCTTTCTTAATCTCTTTGTAAGAGTTGAAGTATACATCCCAATAAGTTGCATCAGTCGCATAAGGTCTTACAGCAAGCAATACATTGTTCTCATCGAATTTCTCGATTTCAATCGTTGGCTCATCTGGAAGTCTTTCAGATACTTTATCCAAAGCACCTTTGATGATTCCTTTTACTTTGTCAAAATCTTCCTCATATGGCATAGCTACATTAAGATCTACTCTCAACTTACCATTTGCCGTAAGGTTAGTCATCACACCACTAGTCGCGATACCATTAGGCATAATTACTTTTTTGTTATCAAGTGTATCGATGATAGTATTGAATACTTGAATCTCAGCAACGTGACCTACAGTACCTTGAATATCTACTAAATCTCCTACTCTGTATGGCTTAAATATTAGTACCATTACACCTGCAGCGAAGTGGCTTAATGTACCTGACATAGCAGCTCCGATAGCAAGACCAGCACCTGCGATCAATGCAGCAAAAGCAGTGATTTCAACACCTACAACACCTGCAGCTGTGACAACAACCATTACCTTGAGTAATACGCTTACTAATGATTTTAGGAAAGGGATCAAGTCGCCATCTATACCTGATTTTTCTAGAGATTTACCGATTAATTTTGTGATGATTTTCACAATCCAAAAACCAATAATGAGTACCGCTATTGCAGCCACAATTTTTGGTGCCCACGCCAGTAGCGTATCAGTTAATGCCGAAAAATCAAAATTTGCTAAGTCCATAATTCGTAATTTTTATATTTAGTTAAAGTTATTTGGTCAAGAACAATTTGTAGACGCTAGCATTATTAGAAGTCACTCTAAATTGATGGAGAAATCATATAATTATTTTTTTAATATGTTAGATATAATAATCTGGTAATAATAAATTCTTACTTATTCTGACTACAGATTTATACTTAGATTGTGCTGTCTAATGTTATACCCTCATGAAATATTTCCTATCCATTTTTTTAATTCTCACTTCGACATTTCTACTCAGTCAACCAGAGATTGGGCTATCGGGTATTGAGATTCAAGTAGATCAAGACTACTTTGCCGATTATCTAAGACCTGAAAGCAATGCAGATACTGATAAGTACTTTGATGACAATTATACGGTCGGATTAAGAATAGGCATCTATGGCGAGTATGCCAACTCTTACTATCTCGGATTGCCTTGGCTAAGAGAGCGGATTGATTATGTTCTAGACAATATGCTGTATAGAGGTGACTTCCGTCAAAAAAGTGAATCTCACAATTTTACTTTTACAGTGAACGGTTTCGGACCACGTCATATCAATGCTGACCATCCAGGGTTTGATTTAGATGTCAGTGAAGGATATAGTTTGGAAGAAGAACGACCATTTTCTTCTTTTACCGGATTTAGAAGTTCTCGGCGATTGACTGGTACTAAGCGTTTTGTACATAGTGCAAGATTATATGAAATGGGTGTCAACACTTCATTTGCCTTTGGACTCGGTGGTGTGGGACTTGCAAGAGGTATTGACAATCTTCTAGGATTTAAACGTCCAGATGCAGACCTATGGAAAAGAGATGAATCTGTGCCTTATCCTACAGGTGAGGTAATCAAGAATGTCTTTCCGATATTTCTATACTCGGTATCATCAGAGATCGCAGTCCTATCTCCTATCAGAAAGGTAGTATTGCAAGTGAGACCTGAGCTTAATCTTGGGTATTATACAGATGTAGCACTTGGAATTGACTTTGGTAAGGTGATGAATGTAGAAGGTGTCATAGACAATCTTTCTTACACAGACACCAACAATCCAAGTTCGGCAACTGTGAATGATCAAGATATGGGTTTTTCACTTGTCGGAGGTTTGACAGCAAGAGCCGTATTATACAACTATCACCTAAATGGTCTATATGGCAAGAGTAAGGGTAACTACGTCACATTTGCCGACACAAGGAAGTTTATCTATGAAGGGTACATTGGTGTCAAGATCCAAATACTCCAATCTGTTGACTTAACATACTCTGTCAATTATCGCTTTCAAGAATTCAAAGCACCTTGGAGATATAGTTACAGATGGGGTACGATTGGAATCAAATATCTGATGGGTCCTGCTGGCGTTGGATGTTATAATTAGTGAAGTTTAAGTCTAAGATTGAGCCTAATCTTAAGACTCAATCTATAACAACAGGATGGGCGACTCATTTAAGATTAGTTCATCTCAATTTTGCTTTTTGATAACTTCGTGTTGCCTACTTGCATCACTAAGATGCCTCCAATGATAATAAGCCCACTGACAATATGAAATGACTCAAGTTGTGACCCTTTGATGACATACGCTATAGCTGCAGAAAGTGGAACGATATTCACAAAGACCGCAGCCTTATCAGCTCCTGCAATGTCAATACCTTGATACCAAAACCAGTAAGCTACACCAGTTCCCAATGCACCAATACCAAGTGCATTGATCCAGAAGGTTGAAGAATAGGATGCCACATTCACGAATAGGTCATTTGCATTACCAAAGAGAAACTGCCCACCTATCAAACCAATAAAAAACAATAGACATGCTAACGCAGCTAACAGACTCAACTGGGGATTTGAGATGGAAGGATTACTATACTTCTTAACCCAGACGTGATGTAAGGCAAAGAAAAAACAAGCTAGTAGAATCAATCCATCACCCAGTTTAAATTCCAAAGAAAGCAAAGCTGATATATTCCCTTCAAATAATAAGTATAACACTCCTAGTAGGGCTACCAAAATGCCAATAATTTGCTTGACACTGACAGTCGTCTTCAAGATAACAGATGATAAGATAAGTGTCAGAGCAGGATTGAGACCAACAATGAGTGCTGCATTTACAGGAGTAGTTACTTCCATTCCTTTGAAAAAAAAGAAATTAAAACCAACCAAACCGAGACCTCCAATCTTAAGTATGCCCTTCCAATTTTTCTTGAGAGTCTGTGTAGTTGGTAGGTTAGCGATTGTTAATAGACTAAGTACAACCACTGCGATGATATATCTCCAAAAAGCACCCTCATATGGTGAAACTTCTGCTACTACTGCTTTCCCCCAATGATAATTGAGCCCCCAGAATATCGTTGTAATGATAAAAAAGATACTGGCCTTCAAGTCTATTCAATTTGTAAGATGAATGAATATGCAATAGTACGAATGTGTGACAAATGTAAGAATAAGTCATAGTATGGTGAAATAGTATCACAAGGCTTAGGTAATCCTAAAAAATTGAGGTTAATTTGGATAATGCAAGCGCAAGATTCATCCATAACCTAGATATATAAATGAAGTTAAGCACATTAATAATCATACTATTGAGTATAGGATCTACACCTTTATTCACTCAAGAAATCAATGAGAATATGAACAAAGCAGACTCTCTTCCCTATGATCATATCTATGAACCAATTGCAGGTTATACTGCTGCAACAGTAGCAGCTAGGATGATTGATGGACTTGGATTTAGATATCGATGGGCTACTGAAGGACTTACAGAAGAAGATCTCAGTTATATGGCTGACAGTACTTCTCGGTCAAGCTTCGAAACTCTGGAGCATATACTTGGACTTAGTGAATTTATCCTGAATACAGTGAGCCAGAAACCTATAGTCAGATCAAATGAAGAAGTGAATTACACATATACAGAAATACGAGCAAAGACTTTGGCAAATATCAAATCCGCATCAGAAATTTTATGGCAAACTCCTGATGCAGATTTAGATGACTATCCAATTGTCTTTCAAAGAGGAGACAATAGTTCTGAATTTCCATTTTGGAATCTCCTCAATGGACCAATAGCTGACGCAATGTGGCATTGTGGTCAAGTAGTCACCTATAGAAGATCGAGTGGCAATCCTATTGACCCTAGAGTTAATGTTTTCAGAGGAGCAATAAGGGAATAATCACTAGGCAACCATAAATTTCAATTGAGCAAAGTAAAGGTGTCGAAATTTAATATCTCATAGTATCATCTAAATCTAGAGATTGCTCTAAAATATCTAACAACATCTTAGCATCTCGGTCAAGATAAAGTTGATTATCTCCTTCTTTGAAAGGTACTTGTGAGATGATTGATATGTCGAAGTTTTCTTCTCCATCTGCATTCCAATCACGTTGTAAAGATTTGTTCCTGTGAGACCCAAATTTTAATTCAGTTCGATGACGGTTCATCTTTGAAGGCATATCAGATGAGGCTTCAAGCAATATTTTTTCGCTTACTAGATTTTTAATGCGAAAGACACCAGCAATAGGCTTTCTTGATTGATACTCTTGCAATAGTTCTTCTTTTGTTTTCATAGAGGAATATTACAAACTTATTTGTTTACTACAATATCTACATTGCCAATAATAGATTTGGCTGGAGCAAATCCTTGGGTAACTACTGTCTTTGTCCCATCCTTTATGACCAAAATAGTTGGGAAACTTCTCACACCGAGTTCTGAGGATCTTTGAAAGTCTTGTTTTATTTCTGATTTTGCAGCAGCAGAATCAAACTTACTCTTAAACTCCTCAGCGTCTATATCCATTTGTTCTACAAGGTCTATATAGCTTTCTACAAGATGCATATTGCGATTCTCAACATAGAAAGCACGTTGTACTTTTTTAAAGAATTCAAAACCCTTCGCCTCATCCATCTCTCTTACAATCATCACTGCCCTACTAGGTGGCTCTGTGTCATAAGTAATAGTTGCATCATCCAAGATTGTATATGTGAATGGCTGTCCACTAGCCTTCGCTACATCTTCCCAGTGGTGAGTCAGAAAGCTCTTAAGATCAACCATTGTCTCAGTGTTATATGGTCGGAGCCCACCCATTACTAATTCGTAATTAATATTATCACCATAATGATCGATCACAGCGGTCAATTCATCAGATAACCCATAACACCAAGAGCACATTGGGTCACCAACGTAGACCAAGGTAGCTTTGGAAGATTGAGCATTTGCCATATTACAGGAGTTTAAGATTGTGAGTACTAGAAAGGTTAATAAGTGTGGTATAAGTTTCATAAGTTGTATAGACGTTGTAATCACAAATATAGTTGTTCATATTTTCGATTTAATCCAATGAATGAAGAACAGCCGACAATCTCAAATCCTTAACAATACAATTTAAAACACCATCGCAATGTAGGAATCCAATGCAAAAAACTGATCTAAATATGAGCTATATATCTATATAATGAAGACTATCGAGATTTGACTCAAGGATTTCTTTAAATTTGCACTGCTGCAGCAAGAATAGCAGCGTTAATAGTCTCCAATAATCATCACAAATAAACTCAACCAAGTGAATACATCTTTGTCAATAAAAGCAGCAGATAATATCAGAGTCCTAAGTGCAGCTATGGTAGAAGCAGCTTCGTCAGGTCATCCCGGTGGACCGATGGGAGGTGCAGACTTCATCCATGTATTATATTCTGAGTACCTCAACTTTGACCCAAACAATGGTCACTGGCCATTAAGAGACAGATTCTATCTGGACCCTGGACATATGTCAGCGATGCTTTATAGTCAATTGGCCCTCACAGGTAATTACACATTAGAGGAAATAGCACAATTCAGACAATGGAAATCTCCTACTCCTGGGCACCCTGAAGTAGACCTTGACAGAGGTGTTGAGAATACATCTGGACCACTTGGTCTAGGTCATGCCTTTGGTGTTGGATCAGCCATTGCTGAACGTTTTTTACATCATAGGTTTGGAGATGCAGTAGGCCATAAGACGTATATCTATATCTCTGATGGTGGGATTCAAGAAGAGATTAGTCAGGGAGTTGGCCGTATTGCAGGTTCACTTGGACTCGGCAATGTGATTATGTTCTACGATGCTAATAATGTACAACTCTCTACTACCGTCAACGAAATATCAACTGAGGATGTAGGTATGAGATACACTGCACTCGGATGGCAAGTACTGAAGATAGATGGCAACGATCATAGTGCAATCAGACAAGCAATAGAAGCTGGAATAGCTGAGACAGACAAACCAACAATTATCATCGGAGATACGGTGATGGGTAAAGGAGCAAGAGTTGACTCTGGTGACCTGCGGGAAGGTAAAGTTGAGTATCACGGTAAACCTCTTGGCAAATCATCGGCATCATTTGAAAAAACAGTCAAAGGTCTAGGTGGAGATCCTGACTCACCATTCCAAATATTTCCTGACGTAAAAGACTATTACGCAGAGATCCTCGCAAAGAAATCTATGGATGCGACTAATCGACAGTTCGAATTCAAAAAATGGCAAGATGCGAACCCAGAACTTGCGGAAACTTATCAAAAATATCTTGACAAGGCCTATACTCTTGACTGGGACAATGTAGAACAAAAAGTCGGAGTAGCTACTCGTAATGCATCAGGTACTGTGCTCTCATACTGTGCTGATCATATACCTAATATGATTGTCTCATCTGCAGATCTTTCTGTCAGTGATAAGACAGATGCATTCTTGAAAAAGACAACAGCATTTACAAAAGGTGACTTCAGCGGAGCCTTCTTGCAAGCTGGAGTATCAGAATTAAGTATGGCAGCACTTTGCACTGGTATGGCACTGCACGGAGGTGTAATTCCTGTATGTGCTACGTTTTTTGCATTCAGTGATTATATGAAACCGGCGATCAGAGTAGCTGCATTGATGGAGCAACAAGTCATCTTTATCTGGACGCATGATGCTTTCAGAGTCGGAGAAGATGGCCCTACACACCAACCTGTAGAACAAGAAGCGCAGATCCGTCTGATGGAAAAAGTCAAAAACCACAGCGGCCACAATTCATTCTTAGCAATGAGACCTGCTGATGGTGAGGAGACTACTGTTTGTTGGAAAATGGCATTGGAGAATCAACATACACCATCAGGTATGATATTTAGCCGACAGAATATCGATGAAATAAAGGTGGAAAATCGTAGAAGCCAAGCCCAAATGGCGACTAAGGGAGGATACATTGTAAAATCAACTTCTAACCCAGCTGTAGTCTTGCTTGCTAATGGAAGTGAAGTCAGCACCCTGATGGGAGCAGCCGAGCTACTAGAAGGAGATGGCATTAATGTCCAGGTATCGTCCATTCCAAGTGAAGGAGTCTTCACCAATCAGTCAATAGATTATCGGCAAGAAGTCCTTCCAGCAGGAGTACCTAGATATGGATTGACCGCAGGGTTGCCAGTAGCGCTTTCTGGGTTAGTATCGGATAATGACATCGTCCAAGGTCTCGATCATTTTGGATACTCAGCGCCGTATACTGTACTAGATGAGAAATTTGGGTTCACACCTCAACATGTCGCTGCAGCTGTCAAGGAAATGCTTAAGAATTCACAAGCATAGTTTTATACCCAATCGCATTTTAAGTCATAGTGTCCACAGCATCATAACTGAGAATCAAGAATTGACAACAATAAAGACTCACTATCAAATTTTGTGATAGTGGGTTTTTTATTTGCCTAAGAAGTCATAATGTTGTTATCAACAATAAATCAAACGCCTTAAGATATTCACAGGATATTTGACCTATCTTAGAGATGGATAAACTATCGCACTATGCGACGTCGGATACTACTAACCATATCGTTTTTTATTGTCTTAGCTCATATGCTGAGTGCAAGCGACACAATCTATATTGATGAGAGTCAATACCATATAGATATAGATATAAAGCTAGTAATTAGTAATGTAGATGTCGATCTAGTCAATGAGAACATTAATGAAATCACATCGTATATCCATCTTGACAAGACCTATGAATTATCATCTGCTGTCACTCAAATAGAATTGGGAGTAGCTTACCAAATCTCTTCAAACACAGGTAGTACATACTCTCTATATTTTACAGAATTACCAATAATCAAGATTACTTCAAATGCCCAAATCGTAGACGAACCAAATGTCCCAGCCTTCTTCACTATGATCGAGTCAAATGGCAATATCACTCAATCAGACATTGGTATTCAGCTTCGTGGTGGATGGACACAAACTCTCCCAAAGAAATCTATGGAAATAGAGTTTTGGACAGATCCACAAGAAAGTGATCAGCAAGATATTGCGCTACTAGGTATGAGGGATGATGATGATTGGAACCTCCTGGCAATGTACAATGAACCACTACGCATCAGAAATGTAACCAACTTTAAGCTTTGGCAAATGATAAGCGAATTGCACTATCAGGCTGATGAACCAAATGCAAAAAATACAGTAAGCCTCCATTATGTCGAGCTTATTCTTAATGATAGTTATCAGGGCATATATGCTCTCGGTGAAAAAATTGATCGAAAGCAATTAAAACTCAAGTCTCATAATGGTAACATCAGAGGAGAACTTTACAAAGGTATTAGTTGGGGTGCGACGACATTAGGATCACTGCCTCTTTTTGACAATAATTCAGAGGAATGGGGAGGATTTGAATACAAGCATCCTTCTGAAGAAATTAACTGGACAAACCTTTATGACTTCGTTGAGTTTGTGATCAATGCTAATGATGAGAAATTTTACGAAGAGATTGAGAATCGGTTTGAATTGGACAACTTGGTTAACTACTTTATATTTATCAATACACTCAGAGCTGTAGACAATCTAGGAAAGAATATCTACTTAGCAAAGTATACAACCGATGACCCTTACTTCTATGTGCCTTGGGACTTAGATGGGACTTTTGGTACGGCATGGCATGGAGGAAATGACCCCGAATATGATGACATCCTGTTGAATGGTATGTACGAGCGATTAATGAAAGAACCTTGTCTCAATGGTGGATTTAGAGAAGCACTCAAAGAAAGATGGGAGACCCTTAGATTGACAACACTTAGTGATGACTCACTTATCGCATTACTATCTGCTAATCACAATCTCCTTTTACAGAACGGGGTCTATGAAAGAGAATCACTAGTCTGGTCTGACTATACTTATAACTCTTCAGCCTTTGACTATATGACTACTTGGATTCACAATAGAACTCCATACTTAGATTCAAAATTCAGTGAAGAATGCCTCGTCAGTACAGAAAACGACTATTTCAAATCTAATTTCTGGATAGGACCAAATCCCGTAGTTGACTTTCTCAACATCACAAGTAATATTGATAAAACACTACAAGTTGCAATCTATAATAATGTTGGACAGATACTAATGAACTTAGAATTGAATGGTTCAAATAATTCAATCTCTCTAGAAGGACTTCAAAGTGGACTATACACGATAAGTTTGACAGCTGAAGATAAGATTAAGGTATATCGGATCTTAGTAAAGTAAATTTCACTACCAACCGTCCTTCCTATTGCAAGTAATCTTATTCCTCAACCTCCACCGCTGTCCCATCAATATACCCATCCAATATCTCTTCAAGATTAGGTTTAGGGATCAACCCATTATAGCGTTCCACTGCCTCACCTTTATTGATAATATAGATAGTAGGAATAGATTTGATTTTGAAGTGCTGACTGAGCTTGGGATTAAGCTCAGTATTGACTTTAGCAACTAAAGCTTTGCCATCGTACTCTTCAGCTAGTTCATCTATAATAGGGCTAAGTATCTTACAAGGGCCACACCATCCAGCATAGAAGTCAAGTAAGACTGGCAACTCAGATTGCATCACAACTTCATTGAAGTTATCATCAGTTACTTGAGTGGTAATGTAAGCTGGCTTTTTAGGTTTTCTGTTCCAAAACATAATTAATAATTATACTCTAATATCAATTAATATGGAATAATGGTTCTGATCACCGCTTGATAATATCCGAAGAGTCAAGTTTTGACATATTTGTTCATTGTGAATCGTCCCAGATATATTTTGAATCCAATTTGGTAAGCCATTGAGTTTTCCATTTCACAGTTGTAGCTTTGCCCCACAAACTACAAGCTATGTCTACTACCCCACTCATACCTCGAGATATCTTCTTTGGCAATCCTGAAATAGCTGCTGGACAGTTGAGCCCTGATGGTTCCAAGGTCAGTTTTATGAAGGCTCACAATGGGATTATGAATCTTTGGGTCAAGGACTTTAATCAAGACTTTGATAATGCTGTGCCATTGACCATAAGCAAGTCGCCCATTCTAGGATACTTCTGGTCGAGAGATGGCAAGTATGTCATTTATGTCAATGATAAGGCAGGCGATGAGAATATTAATATCTTCTTAGTTGACCCGCATTTAGCTACTGCTGAATCTACACCAGAATCTAAAAACTTGACTCCCCTCGACGAGGTGACAGCACAATTCTACCTCGTTTCTAAGAAGGATCCTGACCTTGTGATGATTGGCCTCAATGACCGAGACAAAGCTTGGCATGATCTCTATTCACTGAGATTGTCTACGGGGGAACTCAAGCTACTGTTCGAAAATAATAATCGGTATACAGGTTACTACTTTGACTGGGATGAGACTCTGAGAGCAGCATCAAGAACTGATGAAGACGGCAACAATCAACTTTATGCCATAGATGCAGATGGCAGTTTCAGAGAAATCTATAATTACTCTATCTCTGAGAGTGCTGGAGTTGTCGGATGGACTCCTGATAATAGTGCTGTCTACCTTGTGACAAATAAAGGGGATATCAATCTGAGCACACTTTACACTTTGGATATAGCAAGTGGTGAGATGACATTGATAGAGAGCGATCCAAAAGAAAAAGTAGACTTTGGTAATCTCTGGTTGCATAAAGAAGAACGGCATATCATTTCGACATCATACACTCACGATAAAACAGTGAGGTACTTCAAGGATAAGCAATTTGAAACAATATTCAATCACCTCCAATCTAAGTTCGAAAGGAAGGAAATTGGCTTTATTAGCTTCACAACTGACTATCAAAAGCTTCTACTAGCTGTATCCAGTGATGATGCTGCAACAGAAGTCTACTTCTATGATGTGAAAGCTTATGACTTGATCATACAATACACACCAAAACCAAATCTCAAAGAAGTCGAACAACATCTCTGTCCGATGACTTCTATCCAATATCCAAGTCGTGATGGGTTGATGATCTCTGCCTATATGACCAAACCTAAACAACATACGGCAGAATCTCCGGCAATCTTCCTGATACATGGTGGACCTAAAGGACCAAGAGACTACTGGGGTTATAACGGTACTGTGCAATTTCTGGCAAATCGAGGCTATACAGTAGTCCAACCTAACTTTAGAGCTAGTGGTGGATTTGGGAAAGAATTTCTAAATGCTGGGGATAAGCAGTGGGGACAACTGATGCAAGATGATATTACATATGGCGTAAGATACCTCATCGATAAAGGGATTGTACCATCTGATAAGGTTGGCATAATGGGTGGTTCCTATGGCGGATATGCAACGTTGGCAGGATTAGCATTTACTCCTGAAGTCTATGCCTGTGGGATTGATATTGTAGGACCAAGTAACCTTTTCACGTTATTAGATTCTATCCCTCCATATTGGGAAGCTGGTCGCAAATGGTTGTACCAAATGGTCGGAGATCCTGATACTGAAGATGGCCAAGCACTACTATACAAGACTTCACCCTTATTCAGTGCAGATCAGATAGACAAGCCACTACTTATCGTCCAAGGTGCCAATGATCCAAGAGTCAAGCAAGCAGAATCCGATCAGATTGTAATCGCTCTGAGGGATAAGCAACACCCTGTAAGTTATCTCTGTGCAGAAGATGAAGGCCACGGATTTAGAAAGCCGCTCAACAAGATGGCAATGTATGCAGAGGTGGAGCACTTCTTACATCAGCATCTAGGTGGGAGATACCAAGAAGAGATTGAAGAGGATGTCCAGGCTACATTGGATAAGATTACTGTAGATATCAATACTGTTGAAATTGCGGATACGTCTGATATACCATGGTTGGACAAGTTTGTCCCTCATCAGTTTGACTGGTCAAGTCGAATACATCAATACAACATCACTTTACAAGCGATGGGACAAGAGTTCCATATGAAGATGGACCTAAATATTAATGGCGACAACGAACACAAGACTATCACAACTCATACTTCAAGCCAAATGGGTGAGTCATCAGACAAGGTGACGTTCGATCCTCAATTTATTCCACAACATCGTACAGCTAAACAAGCTGATACCTCTATCAGCATCGGCTACAACTCGACTGAAGTAAAGGCTGCAGCATCTGGTAATTCTGTCAAGCTAAATGCTGACCAAGTCATTCACACAGATGGAATCAGTAATATCCTTTATATCGCTGCGATTGGTATGCGAGTTGATCAATCATATCGAATCAAGACTTTTGAATTAGCGACTTTCAAGCTCAAGGAGCAGATCATCAATAGACTGGCAAATACAGGTGATCAAGAAGTGTATGAAATAGTCTCAGCTGATGACAAAAAGGATATTTCCACCTATTATGTCAATGCGACCACGAGAGTAATTGAAAAAGGCATCAGAGCAATGCCATCAATGGAGTATGGAGAGATGAAATTGGAGATAATCAAGTAAGGTTTACCTTTTGCGTGTAGTTGTATTTAGAGTGACGATGGCTACACTAATGGATAATTCATCCACTTTTTACTCACAGTGTGAAAGTCCAGTACTAACTTTTTGAACCCCTAACCGTTAGAGTACTATATTTGCGCCAAATTAAAACATCACAATAATGAATTTTGACATCATTGTATTAGGTAGTGGTCCTGGAGGATACCCTGCAGCTATCAGAGCTTCACAATTGGGAATGAAAGTAGCAATCGTTGAGAGAGAGAACCTCGGTGGTATATGTCTTAACTGGGGATGTATCCCGACAAAGGCACTTCTGAAGTCAGCACAAGTCTATGAATATATCAAGCATGCAGGTGACTACGGTATTACAGTAGGTAAGTCTAAGCATGACTTCAAGGCAGTAGTGAAGAGAAGTAGAGATGTAGCCGGAGGAATGAGCAAGGGTGTTGATTTCTTAATGAGAAAAAATAAGATTACTGTTATCGAAGGTGAGGGTAAGTTAGCTCGAGGCAAAAAACTTGTTGTCACTGATAAAGATGGTAAGAAGACAGAATACACTGCTCCACATATCATCCTAGCTACAGGCGGACGTGCTAAGCAATTGCCGTCTCTACCTATTGATGGCAAAAAGATTATTGGATACAGAGAAGCAATGACACTGCCTACACAACCAAAGAAAATGATTGTAGTGGGTGCAGGAGCAATCGGTGTAGAGTTCGCATACTTCTATAACAGTATGGGTACAGAAGTGACGGTAGTAGAATACCTTGATCAAGGCCTTCTTCCAAGAGAAGATAAAGATGTGTCTAAAGAATTGACAAAGATCTTCAAGAAGTCAGGGATCAATGTGATGACTGGTCATGCTGTTCAATCAGTCGATACTAAAGGAAAGGGCTGCAAGGTTACTATCCAAAACAATAAAGACAAGTCAGAAGAAGTGATAGCATGTGATGTTGTTCTTTCTGCTGCAGGTGTTACACCTAATACAGAAGACCTAGGTCTTGAGATGCTCGGGATAGAAGTTGATAGAGGGTTGGTCAAGGTCAATGACCACTACCAGACATCAGTATCTGGTATCTATGCGATCGGAGACATCGTCGCTGGACCTGCACTAGCCCACGTCGCAACTGCAGAAGGTATTATATGTGCTGAAGCAATCGCTGGACACAATCCATCTAAACTGAACTATGACAACATACCATCTTGTACCTATTGTAGCCCTGAGGTCTCTTCTGTAGGAATGACAGAGAAAGCTGCTAAGGATGCAGGATATGAGATCAAGGTTGGTAAGTTCCCATTTAGTGCCTCAGGGAAGGCATCTGCTTCGGGTGCAAAAGAAGGGTTCGTCAAAGTAATCTATGATGCTAAATATGGAGAACTTCTAGGTGCTCATATGGTGGGATCAAATGTCACTGAGATGATAGCTGAAATTGTCACTGCAAGAAGACTAGAGACAACAGGACACGAAATCCTCAAGGCAGTACACCCACATCCAACAATGAGTGAGGCAGTGATGGAAGCAACTGCTGCTGCTTATGGTGAAGTGATTCACTTATAAGCCAAAAATCAGTAAGTGTCTTGATGGATATCTGGAGAAGAAGGTTTGTAGATTGTAATTATACGTTTGTAGAGTATATTCGTTAATCTCTTGCATAGAGTACAATAGTCATAGCTAAGTCACCGTACATTAGCCGAACAATAAAATAGATAACTCGTGGGTGTATTTCTCATATTTCTAATCAACTACCTCCTACTTAGTGTCGGACTGTACTTACTATTTCCAAAGGTTGGTATCGATGCTTGGAAGGGTCTAGTACCTGGGCTCAACTTTGCTGAATGTTGTAAGCTGATTGGACGACCAGGGTGGTGGGCATTTATGCTGTTGATACCAATCGTTCAGTTTTTCATATATGCTGGATTGATGATTCATCTTGTCAAGTCATTTGGCAGAACATCTTGGTTTGATAGCTTTCTTGCGGTAGTGTTTCCAATTGCAATTCTCTACCAGATTGCAAAGAATGACAAAGACAAGTATATAGGTCCGTACTATACCGACAGAAAAGCCTATCAAGCTCTTATTGAACAAGCAAAGAAATCTGGAGATAAGCGAGAATACAATAAACTAATGCGAAATGACCCCTATAAACTATCAATAGGTAGAGAGTGGGCGGAATCAATCATATTTGCCGTATTTGCAGCTGCATTTATCAGAATGTTCCTTGTTGAAGCATTTATGATTCCTACTCCATCAATGGAAAACTCTCTCAATGTAGGAGACTACTTATTTGTCTCAAAGACAAGATATGGGATGCGTACACCGATGACTGTTGCTCAAATTCCTTTATTGCATAATAGATTACCATTTGTAAACGGGGAGTCTTACATCAAAAAACCAAATCTACCCTATTTTAGATTTCCTGCCTTTGAATCAATAGATAAGAATGATCCTATTGTATTCAACTGGCCAATTGGTGATAGTACATTAGTTGAACCAGGAAGGACTTTTGCTTATTCCCAATTTGAACGTCCTGCAAAGCACACTATAAAGACGTTAGGCGGAAAAACCAGTCGATCAAGTCAAGAACAAGCTGCATTGCAATCGGCAAGGCTCAAGTTAAAGGATCTTGAATCTAAAATAGATGATATCAAACTGAGACCAATCGATAAGAAAGATCACTATATCAAGCGTTGTGTCGCAGTAGGTGGTGATAGCATACAGATTATCAATCGGCAGATTTATATCAATGGAAAATCTGTTGAAAATCCAACCAATATTCAATTTCAATATGAAGTCAAATTTGGACCAGGATCTGTCAATACGAAAAAATGGAGTGCTTTAGGTATTTCTCAAGCGGATGTGATAATTGTTGTTCCTAATAGAGGTATGGCACGATGGGATGGTAATAGATCATTGGGCAATACATTGACGTACATCCATCTAAATCAAGAGCAAAAGGCTTATCTGGAAAACAATTATCCAGGCATAGAAATAGAGCATATTGTCCAAGAACCTGATGGTAATAGACTCTTCCCTCATAATGCTGAATACTTTGGAGGTTGGACTGTAGATGACTTTGGGCCAGTCTGGGTACCAAAAGAAGGGGCTACAATAGAATTAACACCCCAGAATATTGCGATGTATTACAGGACGATTGATGTCTATGAAAATAATGATGTCCAACGTGCTCCTAATGGACTAATCATCAATGGTGAGCAAGTCAACTCTTATACTTTCAAGCAGGATTACTTCTGGGCGATGGGTGATAATAGGCATAATAGTGAAGATTCAAGAGCATGGGGATTCGTACCACATGACCATATCGTTGGAAAGCCACTATTTATCTTCTTCTCAACTAGAGAAGGGAACATCGGAAAGGGAGTCAATTGGAATAGAATATTCTCTTCAGCTAACAAGATGTAGATTTTTCAGTATTTTACAGCGTTGCAAGTACATGGATATATGATGACAAGTTTAAGACTACTTACATTACTGATCGGAATCGTTGGAAGTATAACTCTCCAATCACAATCCTCTAACATCTATATATTTGATTATAATCAACTTGGCGAAAATTTGGTGCTCTCTGATGCGACGATATTAACTGCCTTCAACGCTGGTGGGAGAAATGTCCAGCCATCCTTTATAGATGACAATAGAGTATTGATTTCTAGCGATTACTTTGAAGAAGGTCAAACAGATATTCTAGAACTAAATATGAAGACACAAGTTCTGACTCGGCTTACCCAAACAGCAGAATCAGAATCATATCCTGAAGAGATACCTGGTGGCAAATTCACTGTATTACTAGGTGGTAGTAAAAAACAGATACATGCCTATCCACTTGATCTTTCCGATGGAGGAAGAACAATTGTATCAAATGCTGATAATTACAGAGCATACACTTGGCTGCCCAATAGACAGACAATCTTCATTAATAATACAAACGGTCAATTGTCCTCATACAATCTCGACACAACGGAGAAGAGTATTCTTCTTGAGAATGTAAAAGGTAACATACTCATTGATAAGTATAAAAATGTCATCGTTGCTCAGCAAGAATCTGGCAGAACCGTCCTCAAAAAGTACGATACTTCTAAGCTCAAATATAAGACTTACGGTAAGATTGAAGGATCAAGCAACATCCTTGCTTACTTACCTAATCATAAGGTGCTTACCGCGGTTGGCAGCAAGCTTTATCTGTATAATCTCGTCACGACAAGTGTCTGGGATGAAGTAGCAGACTTAACAGAGTTTGGGATCGATAATATCACTGACCTCAAGGTGAGAAACAACCAGTTAATTGTCGTCGCTGAGTAGTCAATGTGGACTTTTCTGGAGTAGAATAGTGAAATAGCACAATTCTTGTGTTAAGAAGATAGTATCTTAATTGTACGAAAAACATAAACCACTATGAGATTATCCCGCATTATCTTCTGTTTGATATTAGTCATTAGCTTAAGCTTTACAGGGATTTCACAGTCAATAGACGACTCAAGTGGCCTTAGTCGATCATTTTTGAAGTTAAAGCATACACTGTCTCCAAAAGAAATTTCTACTTGGAATTCAGAACATCCGTCAGCACAAATAGAACCTATCAGTATCGATAAACCCTACTATGCTGTTACACATACAAGTACCATATCAAGAAGTAAGCTTGAGAATGATTTCAATGAATTAGATCAAGTCGAAATTTTTAGGGAAGCTAGCCCAGTAGAATACAGAGAAACATTCCCTGACGACCCGTTATATAGCGAGCAATGGAGTCTAGAACGTATCGGTCTATCATCTTTGTGGGATCTCACTACAGGTGGAACTATTGCAAGTACTGGTGAAGATATCGTAGTCGCAATCTTAGATGATGGTTTTTATGATAACAATGTAGAACTACAGCCTAATGTATTTATCAATGAAAATGAAATTCCAAACAATGGAATAGACGATGACGGAAATGGCTACGTAGATGATCATAGAGGATACAATGTAAGAACTAATAATGGTCAACACGATCAAAAAACCCATGGGACACAAGTAGCAGGTATCATTGGCGCAAAAGGTAATAATGACCTTGGTATCTCTGGAATCAACTGGGATGTCAAACTCCTACTAATCAGTGGCGTTGTAACAGATATAGAAATCGTCGAAGCGTACGAATATGTCAGAGCGATGAAACAATTATATATCTCTTCTAATGGTGAAAAAGGTGCAAATATCATTGTAACGAACTTCTCAGCAGGGATATCAGATAAAAATGAATCTGATTTTCCTGAGTGGTGTACTTTGTACAATGAACTTGGCAATTTAGGTGTGCTGAGTGTAGGTGCAGTCGAGAATGTGAATGTTGACTATGCTGAAGCAGATGATATGCCAACTAAGTGCGGCAGTGAGTACCTGATCATGACAACAAGTACAGATGCGACAGATACCAAAGTATTCAGTTCTGGATTTAGCGATGTTTACGTAGATATAGGAGCACCTGGAGATGAAATCCCTTCAGTGAATCAGAGCTCCAGCTATCGTAACTTCAATGGAACTAGCGCTGCAGCTCCCCATGTAGCAGGTGCTATCGCCCTACTCTACAGTATGGATTGTGATATTTTTAATCCAGCAGAAAGTGACCCTAACAATCTAGCATTAACTGTGAAGCAAGCTATTTTAGAAGGTGCGGCTAGTCTCTCATCATTATCCAACCGGACTGTATCTGGAGGTAGACTAGATGTCAATGCTGCGTCTTTCAAATTGAGAGAGTTCTGTGGGTTATCATCTGATCCACTCGCCTTATCACTTCAGACAGTAGCAAACTCGTCTAACCAATTAGAAATCACTTTTACAACTACAAGCAATAACCCAGTAGAAATTGCTGTCTATAGTTTTAATGGAAGTCTCATTTCAAAGCAAGTAGTCCAGAATCCTTCAGTATTTAGTGAAAATATAGTGCTAATACCTAATGGACAAAGCTCAGGTATTAATAACGGAGGATTTGAAACAAATGGCTTATTCATTGTCACTATAGACAATGAAGAGAATCATGTGTCAAAGCAATTCATTGTAACAGACTAATTTTCTGTGACATTGTAAGGCTAACAAAAGCATGAGGTAATGTTAGATTGGCTACTTCTCAGCTAATTGCTTGAATAACTTATCCAATACACCATTGACAAATTCTTTTGACTTGTCTGTACTATAGGCCTTGGCGACCTCTACATACTCATTAATCGTGACAGTACTTGGGATTGACTCAAATATCTCTTGTTCAGATAATGCCATCTTCATCAGGATCATATCAATGACAGCAAGCCTCTCGCTATCCCAGTTTTCTAGGAATGGAATAATTGACTCTGTAAGCTTTTCGTCTGTACCAGCAACATGAGTAAGAAGCTTCTCACCATATTCCTTAATCGTATCATCATCTGGAAAATACTGTTCTATGAATGGACCTTCTATCGGCTGTGCCTTTAGGATTTTCTTCAATGTACCTACTACAAGAGACTTCTCATCAAACCAATGAAGGTACTTGTCATCACAGATCTCGTTGAAGTACTCATTTGACCGCAAATACCTAAACAACTCAAGAAGTATCTCTAAGTCTCTCTCCTTAGTCTCAGCAGCAAGGATATAATCTCGATATGGTTCAGTCTTAGAAAAGCCTTGATACATCTTAGCCATAAAATCATCAAGACCCATATCCGCATATCCCAGCTTCTTGAATTTTGATTGAATGTTCTTATTGGTATTGAGGGATGTGATTATCTCATTAGTATGCAGCTTGGCAGAGAATGCCTTGTCAAAATCAGTTGGAAGGTGCTTAGTCTTTCGCTTTTCTGCATCTCCAACAGACCTCTCTGTAATCTGAATAAGCAAGTATGTAACAAAAATGAGTAAGTTGAAACTCTCATTAATAGAGTCAACATACTTCTTCTGGAGGTCGGGCAATGTAAGATCACTGTCTCTATCTTTCGCATAGAGAAGTTGCATAATCTTTATTCTTACACTTCTTCTACTTAACATATATTCTAAGGGTCTTTTCCCTTTATGTTTTATTTGAGTAATCGGCTACTTACACAAATGTAATTCAATTTGTATAAAACAATGGATAGCTGATGAAATATATATAAAAATATAATATCTGTTCCTATCCTCTCTTCTTACTAAATATCAATTACCTCCAATACTCAATTATATTGGAAGTTAATAACTTCTAAAAATACTCCTTCAATAATTCTTCTCCAGATGGCAACTTATCAATGTGCCATTTATTGACAATCTTTCCATCTTTCCAAAGGACAACTCCAGGATTAGACCGTACAATAGTCTTTAATAAGATGTCATCTGCTTGAGCCATCTGGATATTCTGGATATTCATATCTCGGACTAACGCTTCTATCTCAGTGTTCCCTGAGCCACCAACAACCCAAGTTACTGGGATGCCTTTGGCAGCAATTGGTCGCATAGTAGGGAGTAGCTCATCACGAACATTACGAGAAAATGCTCTGTCCCAGCTAAATGTGGGAACAGTCGTTTGCTTCTCCTCTACTCTATCAAATACCTTTGAAACAAGCGTATCGCCTTTGACAACAGTCGTATCCATAGTAAACAAGCTATCCTGGAACATCTGCTTCTCTGTGCCGATATCAACATACAACTTGTATGAGACTATTAAGAATCTAGACCCTTCACCCAAGAAGTCTTCAGTGATGTCATTGCTCTCCATATCAAGAATCTCAAATTCAGAAATCTTCGTTGCCTTAACTAATGGCTCTGTTTTGATTTGATCGACAACTGACCATTCAGTTTTTGGATACTTTTTGAAGTTAGTCATGTACTCATTGTTGTCAAGTATGATTTCTTTGCCATCGGCTTTGTTCTTAAGTTTCCAACCAGTGATTTGGACATCTGCCATTGCCTGTTCTTCGATCTGCTTAGTCTTGGCAATATCTTTTCCTTGTGCAAATGGTCTGAAATCTACTGAAGGTATGTCCCATACAAAGTTTGACAGACAATAGAATAATAGTCCAACAATAGATACAGTCTCGATGATTGTATTCGTAGTCGAACCAAATAACTGATGCATCTTACGATTCCGAATGATAAAGTAAATGGCAGGTATCAGAAGGAAAACATCTTTGAGAAATGAAGTCTTTGGTTCTAACTTGATGAAGTCACCAAAGCAACCACAGTCAGTCACCTTCATATTAGACTTAACATAGGGGCCCCAATTGCTAAATTCAAAGAAATTGACTCCACTTGGCACATAACCAGTCAAGTAGGTAAATCCAGTTAATACTGTAAAGAATGCAACCAATAAAAAGAACAACCAAGCTACTAACTTACTCTTGCTACCTGTAATCAACATAATACCCAGGATAATCTCTAAGACAATCATAAATACAGAGAAACTCGTAGAATACTGACTCAAAAACGGGAACATAGGCGCTATAAACTCTAATGCAGTTCCAGTAAATGTGGATTCAAATTCAGTGAAGTAATCTACCATCTTATATCCTGTACCTAGCGGATCAACTGCCTTGACCCAACCTGAAAATAAGAACAGGACTCCGCAAAAAGTCTGCAAGAAGGTCATTAGCATTTCTTTGTGCTTTTTCATTCCAAAAATGAAAAAAGCAGATAGGACGATAGCTACAGTCCCTATATAGATTAATAGTGTTGTAAGATTCATTGAGTTGTATACTTCAGTGTTTAGAGATATAAGTCTGTCTGCAGTGCAAAAATGCAATGCAATTCACGATAAAATGTAAATAAGAATTAAATATTGGCAAATAATCTTCAAAAGATTACACTTTTGCATCATGCTACTGCTATTTACCATCTTGTTAAATGGAATGATCGGTGTCTTGTTTAAATTATTCAAGACATACGGGGTTGATAATCTACAAGCTATTGTCGTCAATTACTTCGTCTGTGTCATCACAGGAACGATCGTTTATCGTGAAGCAGTTGTGACAGCTGATATGTTTCATCAACCTTGGTTTCCTTATGCACTTGGTTTGTCATTCTTGTTCATCACAATATTCAATGTGGTAGCATTGACAGTGCAGAAGCTAGGTATCCTTGTCACCACACTATTCCAAAAGATGTCACTCGTCTGGCCAACAATATTTGGAATTGTCATCTATAGTGAGAGTACTGGTGGCTATAAGTTGCTTGGACTACTCTGCGCCTTTGTCTCTATCTTTCTGATCAACTATAGCCCAGGAGTCAAGCTCGATAAGAAACAACTGCTCGGACTAGGCTCTATTCTTGCAATCGTGACATGGCTGGGTAGTGGACTTATCGAAGTCTTGCTTTACTATGTCAAGATTGAAGGATTATCGGAGGGGCAAGATATTCAATTCACCAGTACGTTATTCTTCTTAGCAGGAGTACTTGGATCTATCTACTTTCTATTGACTTACTTCAAGAATAGACCAAAAATTGAGATAAAGTCAATCATCGGCGGCATCTTACTTGGTGTACCCAATTTCTTCTCAATCTACTGGATACTTGTGCTACTTGATAGAGGCATGGAAGCATCTACCCTCTTCCCTATGCTCAATGTCGGAGTTTTAGTATCAAATGCTGCTATCGGAGTACTAGTCTTTAAGGAGTCTTTGGGATTGGTCAGAAGTATTGGATTGGGGTTGGC
>CALISO010000027.1 GCA_938041445.1 uncultured Saprospiraceae bacterium | reverse complement strand
GAGAATGTAGAAATCTACTCAGTCTTCGAAGATGCAACAGGATCTGCTAAAGGCGAATTACTTTATAAGGAGTCTACTCAGTATAAGGATACTGATCTGCCTGTATGGAGAAAGTTTTATGAGTCCAACGGTGCTCTCAAGGCAACTGAAACATATATCTATAAGGGTTCTGGGCTACCAGCCAAGTCAGAATATCATGATGCTAGTGGTAATCTTCTCAGCAATTATATTTTTCATAATACAGATGGTCACAAGCGTCGGACTGTCTCTATGGAAGCAGAAAGCGATGAAATACTAAGAATCGAGACTTTTGACTATAATAAAAAAGGTGATAGGATAGAACGTGTCATTATGGATGGTGCTTCTAATGTCGATAAGACCTATACATTTGGATTTGATGGTGCTGGCAATGAGACGAGTATGATTGTCAAGAATAATGATGATCAAGTACTCTACTCTTATAAGTACAGAGTGACCAAAAAAGATTCTCGTAATCGATGGTTGGAGTCTTGGGGATTTAGAGATAATAAGCCCGATCAGGTCAAATACAGAACATTTACATCAGTAGAAGAAGCAGAGTAAGCGAATGCAATACAACCACCAATCAGTAGAAGCGAAAGTTAAAAAGGCTTGGGCGACAGACCAAATCTATAAGACACAAATAGACAAGGATAAGCCTAAGTACTATGTCTTGGATATGTTTCCCTATCCATCAGGAGCAGGATTGCATGTCGGTCATCCACTAGGATACATTGCATCAGATATTTATAGTAGATACAAGCGTCAAAATGGCTTCAATGTACTCCATCCGATGGGATACGATGCATTTGGATTACCTGCAGAACAGTATGCAATCCAGACAGGAGTCCATCCGGCTGACTCTACAGCAACTAATATTGCTAAGTACAAAGAGCAACTCAATAATATAGGCTTTGACTATGATTGGGATCGAAAGGTAGAAACGACTGACCCAGCTTACTATAAATGGACACAGTGGATATTTATCCAACTCTTCGAACACTACTATTGTACTAAGGCACAGAAAGCTATGCCAATTACAGATCTAGTCAAATTGTTTGAGACTGAAGGATCACACAACACCACAGCATTCGGAGCAGAAGATCTCATCTTTGATAATGATGAATGGGCAGTGATGACCAAGATCGAACAAGCAGATATATTGATGAATTATCGCTTGGCCTATCGAAAGGAATCATTTGTCAATTGGTGTGAAGAACTTGGTACTGTCCTCGCCAATGATGAGGTCAAAGATGGTCGATCTGAAAGAGGTGGCTACCCCGTTATCAAAAAGCCTATGCTCCAATGGTCACTAAGAGTGACTGCCTATGCCGAAAGACTTCTGGACGGCTTGAACAATCTCGAATGGAGTGAGTCTCTCAAAACGATTCAAAGAAACTGGATAGGTAAATCTTCAGGAGCACAAGTGTTCTTTCCCATCAAAGATGCAAACGGGACAATTGAAGTATTTACAACAAGACCTGACACAATATTTGGCGTGACATATATGGTACTTGCGCCAGAGCATGACTTGGTTAATAGTATCACTACACCAGAGCAGGCAGACATTGTCAAGGCATACCAAGATGCAGCTGCTGCCAAATCTGACATCGATAGAATGTCAAATGAAAAAGAAGTTTCTGGAGCATTCACAGGTGGATATGCAACACATCCTTTTACAGGCAATGCGATACCCATTTACATCAGTGACTATGTATTGAAAGACTATGGGACTGGAGCCATTATGGCTGTACCAGCTGAAGATCCGAGAGATCATCGATTTGCGAAAAAATTTGACTTGCCGATTATCGAAGTACAAGATAAGTCTGACTTTCCTGATGCTGAAGTTGGTAGCAAGGTTGGTGTGATGATTAACTCTGACTTTCTCAATGGAATGAAGGTCAAGGATGCTATCAAAGCTGCTATCTCAGCAATCTATGATAAAGGATTGGGTGCTCGTAAGCGTAACTACAAGCTCCGAGATGCTAATTACAGTAGACAACGATATTGGGGAGAACCATTTCCTATTATTTATGACAATGATGGCATTGCTAAGGCGGTCCCTCTTGATCAGTTACCTGTAGAACTCCCACCATTAGATGATTTTAAGCCTACTGCTGAAGGTAAGTCACCACTAGCAAGAGTATCTGATTGGGTCAACACACCTGAAGGAAAAAGAGAGACTGATACGATGCCTGGTTTTGCAGGATCGAGTTGGTACTTCCTTCGTTATATGGATAGTCAGAATCCTGACAACTTTGTAAGCGAAAATGCTGTCAACTATTGGCAAGATGTTGATCTTTATATAGGTGGCACAGAACATGCTGTTGGTCACCTGATGTATTCAAGATTCTGGCATAAGTTTCTCTATGATCTTGGCCATCTTCCTACTGACGAACCATTCAAGAAGTTGATCAATCAAGGGATGATTCAAGGTGTCATCGAATCAATCTACTTACAAAAAGTTAAAGAAGATGGTCGCAATAAATTCCTGTGCTCTCAACTTGCAGAAGCAAATGGTATAGACCAATATACTGCCATACCGATTCACATTGACTTTGTGACGAACTACGGGAGCGAAGATTCTTATATCAATATGTCAGGTATTAAGCGCTTCCTTGATTGGAGACCTAAGTACAAGGATGCAATCTTTGAATGTGGTAATGGCACTTACAGTGAAGGAAAATTCATCTCAAAGAATGGTAGTAAAGATGCGCAATTACTCACTCATAGCGAGGTAGGCAAAATGTCTAAGTCTAAGTACAATGTCATCAATCCAGACAACATTATTGAGCAATATGGCGCAGACTGCTTCAGAATGTATGAGATGTTTCTAGGGCCAATCGAGCAATCTAAGCCTTGGGATATGAATGGTATCGAAGGAGTCTCCAAGTTTATCAAGAAACTCTGGAGCTTGTTCTATATAGAAGAGAAGTTGGTCATATCGGATGATGATGCTACTAAAGATCAACTTGCCATCCTACATAAGACAATAAAGAAGGTCAGAAAAGATATCGAAGGATTCTCATTCAATACGTGTATCAGTGCATTTATGGTTGCTGTGAATGAATTGAAAAAAGCAGAAGCAAATAGTAAGCAAGTCTTAATACCATTAGTCCAGTTGCTTGCACCATTTGCACCATTTTTAACAGAACATCTATGGGCTGAGACTGGTCATACTGGCTCAATACATCATAGTGATTATCCAATATTTGACGCATCATTTTTAGTGTCAGACAGCGTAGTCTATCCTGTATGCGTCAATGGAAAGAAGAGAGCAGACTTAGAGACTACACCTTCGCAGACTCAAGATCAGCTGATTGCTCTTGCAGAAGCACTTCCAGCAATGGAGAAGTGGCTATCTGGTGGTAATGTCGTGAAGACCATTGTTGTACCAAATCGTATGATTAACTTCGTTATAAAAGGGTAATTATCTTGTAACGCAATAAATAGGCCTAATGAATTGGCAATCCTACATCTCGATCATCTTAGTGCTTCTGGGCAGTGGGATTGTTGTGGGTCAGGACTGTACTCCGCCTATCGTTAACAACTTCAACCCCAATGGACTGGGCCAAGTTGAGATCACTTGGATTGCGACCTCTGGCATATCCGATCCTACATATAACATTAGATACAGACTAGAGCAGGATGAAGATGAGATACTGCTGACGCAAATAGAAGGTAACTCATACCAACTCGATAACTTAGATTCTGGTCAAGACTATGCACTTTTCATCCAAGAAGACTGTGGAAATGAAACTAGCGATTGGAATGGCCCATATCGATTCACTACGGCGATAGACAATCAATCACCTTGTGGACTCAATATGTTGATTAGAGACAATCGTTGCCCAAGTCTTACTGACTATCCGATTATAGTATCAGATGTAGAAGAAGGTCAGCAATTATCTTCTGTTGGATTAACCATTGAGCATCCTTGGCCGGCAGACTTGAATATTATCCTTATCTCTCCTACTGGAATAAAAATACCAGTCGTGGAACATAAAGGAATTTTTACACAAAATTTTGGTTCACCTGATTCTGATGACTGTAACGATCAAACGTTATTCACAGACCTTGCTTGTAGTACACTAGAAAATGGTGTACCCAATCTACAGCAGAGTTTCCAACCTTTAACACCATTGAGTACAGTTAGCACTGAAGCAAACGGTACTTGGCTATTACAAATTTGTGATCGAGCAGTAGGAGATGTCGGAACCATCAAAGGTGTCCACTTCTCATTCATTGATCAACCATGTGTTGTACCTACAGTAACAGGCGTTGATGAGTTAACTGCTACCTCTGCTACAATCACTTGGGAAGCTCCTGAAGGTTGCGGTCGATTGATTATCAATACTGGACTAGAAGGTTTTCCGATTAATAATGGCACATTAATTTATGAAGACTGTGGAGTCCAGACCTACACATTTAATGGCCTCTTGCCAGATACAGACTACGAATTCTATGTCGCCTCTGAATGTAGCATTTTTCAAATATCACCGTATAGTTGCCCAATCCAGTTTAGGACGCTATGTGCAAATCCTATCAGTTTAGAGTCATTTGACAATCATTCCACTTGTGCTCTTAATTGCCAATCGGATTGTGAGATTACAGGTATTTGGAGTAATGCCGATGATGATGACTTAGATTGGATAGTGAATAATGGCAGGACACCTACGGAATTTACAGGACCAAGTGAAGATGTGAGTGGCATAGGTAACTACCTATATATTGAGAATCAACCAGACATTTGCCAACCAAATCAAGTTGCAACATTACAATCACAATGTCTAGTTGTACAACAATCAAGTAATAATTGCCACCTATCATTTGCATATCATCGGAATGGCCAAGATGCAGGAGAGCTTTCACTATCTGTTCTCAATATGGCAACTCAAGAAGTCGAAGTAGTCTGGCATGCAACAGACAATCCTGTTGATGAATGGAAATTTGAAACAGTCGATTTGTCAGAATATGAAGGTGTAATAATTCAATTACGGTTCTCTGCGATGTCAAGTGAGACAGTATTCGGAGATATTGGTATCGACCAATTAGCATTATTAGCACTTGACCCTAATGATGATTCACTTGCATACTATCCAGATAATGATGGAGATGGCTTTGGGAACAGTGATATAGTCTTCTATGGCTGTGATTTTGACACTAGTCTATTTACCGTGACACCAGGAGACTGTAATGACAACGATGCACTCATTAACCAAGCAGCCGATGAGATTCCTTGTAATGGAATAGACGAAAACTGCAATGGAGGCGAAGATGATCTTACACTTTCAACTCTTGATTATACTGTCATCGATATTCAAGAAAGTGAATGCGGTGGTGCTGCCACAGGAGGCATCACAATCCTACCATCAAATGGAACTGCTCCCTACGAAGTCATCTGGTCTAATGAAATGATTGGGACTACAATTGCCAATATCCCAGCCGCAAATTACACAGCCACAATCAGTGATGGGAACGGTTGCACACTTACAACAGATATAATCACAGTGACCAATATGGCAACTGAAAACTACACATTTGTCGATATTATCAATCCTAGTTGTAATGCAATCTTGGATGGGAGCATCACCTTATTGACGTCTTGCGGTGAAGATTGTTCTATCACTTGGTCTAATGGTATGACTGGTAATACTATTTCAGGATTGTCAGCAGGAGCTTATTCCGCAATTATTAATAGTGATGGATGCCTGACGACGACTGATCCGATGGTGCTGAATTTTACAGAACCTGACTTAGCAGGAGTGCAACAAATCAGACCTGTTGGCTGCGCTGGAGGCAATGATGGTAGAATCATCGCCAATTCTATTGCAGGGCAACCACTTGAGTATCTGTGGTCAACCGGTGACACCGAATCAAGCATCTTAGATTTAATAGCTGGAGTCTATCATCTAACAGTGACTGATCCACAAACTCATTGCAGTCAAATCCTCTCAAATATCGAAGTCAGTGAACCAGAAGTATTGGACTATATCTTTGATGATATCACTACAAACCTATGTGCTGATGATGCTAATGCAGCCATCCAGTTAACAGTCTTCGGAGGTACACCACCCTATACTTACAACTGGAACAGCAATCAATTTACAGATGACATAGCTCAGTTGGGTTCTGGTAGCTATATCGCTACTGTTACTGATAGTAAGGGCTGTGGAATCATCACAGAAACAGTCAATATTACCAATCCTGATCCTATCGTCATTGAAGTCGCTGATATCACTAATACTCAATGCGTAGGCAGTAATGATGGTGTTATAGATCTATCGGTTAATGGTGGAACTGGAGAGTTGTTCTATCTATGGAATGACACCAACGGCAATACCAGTGAAGACATCTATAATCTCCAATCCGGACTTTACTCAGTAACAGTTGTGGATGAAACAGGATGTAAACAATCAATGAGAAATATTCCTGTGATGACGGATGGAGTCCAACTAAATTCGGAATTAGCTTTAGTCCAAGACATTTTATGTAATGGTAATAATAATGGCCAACTTCAGGTTTCTATCAATCAAGGTGTTCCCCCATATAATTATAATTGGAGCAATGGTACCATCCATGAAAGTGATGCTCAATCCGATACCTTATCCAATCTAAGTGGAAATATCTACACAGTTACAATCACAGATGGTATTGGTTGTACAAGTGAAAGTAACTCACTTGAAATCATTGAGCCTAGCAGTCTCAACTACACTCTCGACCAGGTAATTGATGTATCTTGCTTTGGAGCAAATGATGGTAGCATAGAATTGACAATCAATGGCGGTACAGAACCATACAACATTGTATGGAGCACACTAGACACACTACCAATATTGACTGACTTACAACCGGGTAACTATCAAGCCGAAGTGACGGATGCAAATGACTGTACCTTATCTATTTCTAACATCGTTATTCAAGAATTAGAAGAAGTAACTGTAACCACCAGCGTCATCAATCAGACTAATAGTAATCTCGGACTTATCAATTTATCAGTTCAAGGGGGCACAGGTCCTTACTCTCTTTTTGTAAATGGTGAAGAAGTCGAATTCACTGAAGTGATCAATGATTTACCTGCAGGAGACTACACGATAGAGATTATTGATGTGAATGATTGTAGCACCTCAGATATCGTCACTGTTGACTTAATCTCTAACACGACTATAATCAGCAATAAGCCGAGCATTACCATCTATCCCAATCCGACATCTTCGCATATTATAATCAATTCTGAAGTCAACATTGATTCAGTTATGATTTTCAACTTTGATGGTGAAGTTGTTTTCAATAGCTATCATTCCACTGCAATTGATATGAGTAGTTTCACATCTGGTGTATACTTGGTAGGGATATGTATAGATGGAGATGTGTACTATCATCGGGTAGTTAAGCTTGGATATTAAACTAGGCTTTACCAATAAAACCGCTTCAATTGATAGTACTCAGCTATACGATTGTCGGACATAATATCTCTTGGATTGAGCGGTCGTGAAAGTTCTATTCCTTCAAGAGTACGACAACGACTTAGCGCGACATAGGTCTGACCAAATTCGAATGCTCCCCTACCTAAGTCTATTCTCACTTTATCAAATGTCTGTCCTTGACTCTTGTGTATTGTGATTGCCCAGGCTAATTTGATGGGATATTGCCTAAAGACTCCGACTACTTCTGTGGTGAACTTCTTAGGATTTTTATCATCAACCTTGTACTTAAGTATCTCCCACTCTTCTTGAAAAATCGTGACAGAAGTTGCTCGACCATTAGGATCTGTAATAGATACAACTATATCTTCCTTTGAAATCGAAGTCACCTTACCTAGCGTTCCATTGACCCATCGGCGTTCACTATCATTTTTGACAAAGATCACTTGAGCTCCTTCTTTGAGTTGGAGAAGTTGATCCGCAGGGTATCGACTTGCTTGGAAGACACCTTCAACCTGCGCTGGGTACTTGAATGCGTCTCCATCCAACTTTGCCAGACTACTTTGATTAATTGCCATTGCTGATGCATTACTGCTCGTCAACGTGATAAAAAGGTCTTCATCGGAAAGATGATTACCTACTTGAGCATTGAGAGTATCGAGATCATCTTGATCTAAGGTATTGGTACGGACTCGGTCAAGGATTCCTACAAAGTGTCGGTCACTCTGACGATACACGGTATGCAGTTCTATGAGTGGAAAATCGACTTCTTGCATCACGTTGGCACTGAAAAAGTAGGGTGAGTCATATTTGTCTCTGAATACTTGCTTCTCGAAGGCTGATGATACTACTGGTGGCAATTGAAACATATCACCAAAAAAGATAACTTGAACGCCACCGAATGGATCAGCATTCTTTCGATTGATTCTTAGGAATCGATCAATGTTATCAAGCAAGTCAGCACGAACCATCGATATCTCGTCAATGACTAAGACATCTATGTTACGATACAATTTAGGATTCTTAGACATCTTGATATCTGATGCCATCATCATCTTAGGTGGAAACTTAAAGAAGCTATGGATGGTTTGTCCCTTGACATTGAGAGCAGCGATACCTGTAGGAGCAACAACAGCGACTCGTTTCTGTGTCGTTCTTCTTAAGATTGAGAGCAAGGTAGATTTCCCTGTACCAGCCTTACCAGTGACCAGCATAGAGTCGTCCGTCCCTTCGATATGTTGGAGGATATCGGAAAATTCTTTGCTGAGTTGTATTGGGTATCTTTCTAATAGCATAGTTGCTATGGTAAAGATACATATTACGATATTTTAGATAAATAAATCTTAGGAAGGCATTGTAGATTCGTTAGAAGCTGTGCTAAATCACTTCGATTTTGCTTCTGCTATTTCATTCTTGTAAATTGTGAAGATATGCTCACATCTTTGGTAGAAGTAATGAATGGATTCCTATCTTGATATGAAAGAAAGTGTAACTATACCTTTTTAGTCAAATAGATATAAACAGGAAAGTGATCGCTGTATCCACCTTGATAGGCATTACCCACAAAAGTCCGAAATGGATATCCTTTGAATTGACCAATAGATTGTTTAAGAAATTTCTCACTGTAGATTTCAGCCTTGTAGAACTTGAAACCTTCGGTCTTTTTTTCTGTCAATACTCCTGAGACTAATATCTGATCAAACAAACTCCAAGTATCTCGCCAAGCATTTGATCCATGTCCTGCCCTGAACAATTCTGCCATAGGGTTATACATTTCATTGTCTTTGACCTTATTGAGTTTATTATTTGCACGCAGGTGCATCGTCAAACTTTTATTTGTTGGGTTATCATTAAGGTCACCCATTAGGATAATTTTAGGATTGTCTTCTACTTGATTAAGGGAGTCAATTACCATTTTTGCGACATCAGCAGCCTTACCTCTTCCGGCTTCAGATCGCTTCTCTCCACCACTTCTACTTGGCCAGTGATTAACTAAGAAGTGCATCTGTTCTCCATCCAGTAGACCAGAAACCAATAAGACATCCCGAGTATAATTTGTGTCAACACCAATCGTAATATCCACAAAGTAGTCTTTGGTATTAGTCACTTTGAAATGGTTCTTACGATAGAGCAAAGCTACATCTATGCCTCTCTCATCAGGAGAGTCATGATGGACAATACCATAGTCCTTGTTCTTAATCGTCGGGTGAGCTACAAGATCTTCTAATACAGTAACATTCTCTATTTCTGAAACACCAAGTATTGAAATACCAGAATTGATCTTATCAGATGCCATATTATCGATGACATAGGCAAGATTACCAAGCTTTTCATTGTATTTCTCACTCGTCCAAGCCTTGTATCCATTCGGGGTAAATTCCTTATCGCGAACATTTGGCGTATCTAAGGTGTCAAACAGGTTCTCAAAGTTATAAAAGCCAACAGCTGCAATCTTATATCCTTCATCTTGAGCAACTGATACTTGGCTTTGAAAGAGAAGGATTAGGAGGAAAAAGGTGGTTATGATATGTTTCACTTTACAATAATATAGTTTTGTTGTCAATGTGTATTCAAGTGCTAAAGAAAAGGGTAAATTCGCATTATATAGCCATAACAACATGAGGAATAGATTAATTTTTGTTTTTGCCGGTTTTTTGATTTCAATAACGTCAGCATTTTCACAGTTTGAAGGTCTTCTACTAGACCAAGTGAGCAATCAGCCTATTGTAGGTGCAGACGTAGAAGTCGTCAATCAAGAATTATTCGCCTCAACAAATGCCTCGGGAGTATACCGATTCCCATCTCTCAAGCCAGGTGCTTACACAATGAGAGTCATTACGGAGGAGTATGGCATTAATGAATTCACAATTACAGCTGCAGATTTCGGAAAGCGATATGAATCTAGATATGCTCAGGTTGAAGGGGCAAATCTATCTGTCGAGAATGATATTGCAGTCATTACTGATCTAGAGATTCTCGATGATAGTAATTCGGAAGTTGCAAGTCTTTTGACCGCAAGTCGTGATCCATTTAATAATGTCGCAGCATTTAACTTCAGAGCAGCAAGGTTTAGAATCAGAGGCTATGACAATACTGCTAATGAAGTGTATATCAACGGTGTTTACTTCAATAGCCTCAGTAGTGGCAGGACATTTTTCGGTGCTTGGGGAGGTCTCAATGACATGTTCAGATCTAGAGATGAGACAGAAGGTCTTGCACCTGGTTCTTGGACGATAGGCAATATCGCAGGTGCTTCCAATATTGACTTAAGAGCATCAAGGTTCAGAGAGCAAGTCCGTGCATCATATAGTGCTGCTAATGCCAGCTACAGAAATCGAGCGATGCTCACCTACGGAAGTGGAGTCAGTGAAAATGGATGGGCATTTGGAGCATCAGTCTCCCGAAGATGGTCTGAAACAGGATTTGTTCAAGGAACATTTTATGATGGATTCTCAGGATTCTTTGGAGTAGAAAAGATATTTGATGACAATCATAGTATAGGACTTTCTATATTCTCGGTAAATACAGTGAGAGGAAGAAGTTCTGCTTCTACTCAAGAGGCTTATGATCTTGTTGGTGATAACTTTTACAATCCTAACTGGGGATATCTTAATGGTGAAGTTCGTAACCCTAGACAGTATAGAAATAATCTTCACACTGCCTTGCTTCGTTATGACAACAGAATTAATAGAAGTAGCATCACCTCTACCATAGGTCTACAAGTAGGTAAGGATGGAAGCTCGGGTATTGACTGGTACGATGCTCCAGATCCAAGACCAGACTACTATCGTAATCTACCAAGCTTTTCAGATTCACCAGAAGTCCGAGAACTCGCAGCAGAGCACCTAAGCAGCAATCCAGATTTGCTTCAGCTAGACCTTGAATCAATGTATGAAATCAATGCTAACAGAATCGAAACTATCCAAAGTGTAGACGGTATTGCTGGAAATGATATAACTGGAAAATTTGCTGCTTACAAAATTCAAGAACAACGGTACGATCCAACTAAGTTATTTTTCAATACAACAGTAAATACCGCTTGGTCAGATAAAATCACGACTAATTCAGGTGTCAACTTCACGATGGAAAACACTGACAACTTCAAGATTGTCGATGACTTGATGGGAGCTGACTTTTCAGTAGACTGGGATAACTTCGCTGATGAAAGTGGAGACCTTAATGTACTTGTCGACCCTGCTAAACAGAACAATGTACTCGAACCAAATAACATCCTTTATGAAGGTGATTTATTTGGTTACCACTATCATATGCAACACATCAACACTAATGCTTGGTCAAGTTTGGAATACGCATTAAATAGGCTAGATTTCTATATTGCTGGTGCAGTAGATTACACAACTTTTGTGAGAGATGGAATCTTCCAAAATGGTAGATTTCCAGACAATAGCCTTGGCAAAGGTGAAAGAAAATCCTACACAACAGGAACAGTGAAAGCAGGTGCTACGTACAAGCTTAATGGACGAAACTACTTTTATGCCTCAGCAGCATATCTTACTGAAGCACCTTACTCACGTAATAGTTATGTGACAGCACGTACTAGAGAAACCTTGATAGACGGAATTGATGTACAGAAGGTTACCTCTGGAGAAATAGGCTACATTGCGAGATTCCCAGGTTTCAAAGCAAGAGCCACTGCTTACTACTCTGAGATTCGTGATCAATTCGAAACGAGAAATGTTTACTTTGATGAGCTCAACGAGTTTGGAAATATGATTGTCCGAGATATCGACACAAGACATATGGGTATCGAAGTAGGTATCGATGCAAGACTAACACCATCAATCGATGCCGCAGCAGGTATCGCATTAGGTGATCACCGGTATACTAACAATCCATTCGTCCAGGTTGCGGTTGATGACCTTGTAGATGTCCAAGATTTAGGTATTACTTATTTCAAGAATAGATTTGTATCAAATGGCCCGCAGACAGCATTGACAGCTGAGATTACTTACAATAACAAAAAGTTTTGGTCGGTATCGCTAGGTGCAAATTACTTTGACAAGAACTACATTAGTATGAGTCCTGTAAGAAGACTTGAAGATCGTGTAGCACAGATTATCGGCCCACAACTTTATAATCTAGATGCCATAGATGCTACGTCTATTACACCTGAACAGTTAGAGCAGTTTGTATTCGGTAATGATGTTACTAATTCACTCTATGAAGATGTTTACGGTCAAGAAGAATATCCCAATGCCATCACATTTGATGCATTTTTTAGAAAGTCTTGGAAGACTGATAAGATGTATGTACAATTGCTCGGTAGTGTCAATAATATCTTGAACAACACATTTAGAAGTGGTGGATTTGAACAGTTGAGACTACGTTATAGATCAGAGTTCGATGCGAACGAAAATCTGCAATTAACAAATCTATTCCCGCCTAGATACTACTATGCTTACGGGACTACATACTTTATCACATTAAGCGTGAGCTTTAACTAAATTGACAAATCACATTAAACATATATCTAATATGAAAAATTTGAGATTACTCGGATTCCTATTATTGCTAGGCCTTTCATTTACACAATGTGTAGATCAGGAATTTGATGTACCACCTCTCGATGGTCCTACCGTTGATATCCCAGATGAAGCAGTTGTTACCATTGCATCTATTATGGAAAACTTCTCTCCTAACAATCCATATAAGCTGGAAGAAGGAACATACCTGCGAGGTGTCGTTGTTGGTAGTGATAGAAGTGGTAATATTTTTAAGACATTATTTATTCAAGATGATACCGGAGGTATGGCGATCATCATCGATGAAACTGATCTATTCAACACTTACTATGTAGGAAGAGAAGTATATATAAATTTAGATGACCTCTATCTAGGAGACTTTGCTGAATTACCACAAATTGGTATGGCGCCAGTCGATGGAGAAGTGTCTCGGATTCCTTCTGCATTAGTCGATGCAGTCCTCACTCCTGGCGCTTTCAATGTATCTGTACAACCTACAGAGATTCTTATTGGCGATGTCGGCAACCCACTACTCAATATGCTTGTGCAAATTAACAATGTAGAATTTGCATCATCAGAACTAGGGTCTACTTATGCAACTGCAATCCCATCTCAGAATATTTTCCAAACAGAAAATAGAAATATTGTAAATTGTGATGGAGTAGAACTCGTATTAAGATCTAGTGGGTTCAGTGAATTTGCCAATACGGAAATCCCCAGCGGTAACGGTACAATCTATGCTATCTTAGGTAGGTTTGGTGACACATACCAACTCGTTATCAGAGATCTTGGTGATGTACAATTTGATGGTGCTAGATGTGATGGATCAACAGGTGGAGGTGTTGATATCGATCCTAACGACATTACTGAAGCAGACCTAATGTCTGTTGCAGATGTAAAAGACCTCCTTGAATTTGGGACTGCTACTTCATTGCCTAATGATAAGTTTATCAAAGGAACAGTCATTGCCAATAATAGTAACGGCAACTTCTTCAGAAAAGTCATTGTACAAGATGAGACAGGAGGTGTTGAGATAAGAATAAATGACGACTCAGCATTTTCAGAATTCCCAATAGGTAGTGAAGTTTATGTCGTACTTGGCAATCTGTATATTGGCGAATTTGGTGGAGTAGCTCAGCTAGGGACTAATGATGGCAATCAAGTTGGCATCATAGAAGTTGCAAGTTCAGTCCTACTTTCTACTGGCAACTCTGGATCCATTACACCAAAATCTATATCACTTGAATCTCTGAGTGAGAATGATATCAATTCAATAGTACAAATAAGTGATGTACAGTTTATGGAAGACGACCTTCCTGCTACCTATGCAAGTGACGGAAGTAACGGTTTTTATGAATTGCAAGATTGTGAAGGAAACAATCTCCTTGTATTTACAAGTAGCTTCAGTGACTATACTTCTACTCCACTACCTGAAGGAAACGGGACATTTATAGGCGTGTTTAGTGCTTTCAATGGTGACTTTCAAATCATCTTGAGAGACCCAAATGAATTCAGTATGACAGGCACAAGATGTGATGTAGATAACGGTGGTGGAGGTGGAGAAGATCCTGAAGGAGAGATCGATGAAGATTTCGAATCAGGTGTAAACTTTGACCCAGTCAGTCTCACAGGATGGAATAATGTCGCTACACAAGGAGAACGGACTTGGCAATTCAGAGAGTTTGATAATAACCTATATGCACAAGCAACTGCATTTAATGATGAAGCAGATAATATGGAGACATACCTTGTGACACCTGAGCTAGACTTTGATGAAGTGACTACCTTATCCTTTAGATCTGCCCAAGCGTTTTATACACATGGTGGCTTTGAGGTACTGTACTCTGGCAACTATACTGGTGATGCAGATGCGGCAACATGGGAAACGATAAATGCTACGATCGCTGATGGTAACTCACCAGATAATGATTGGATCCAATCTGGAGATACTGACATCAGTGGCTTCAGTGGTACAGGTCACATCGCATTTAAGTATACTGGTAGTGGCCCAAGTGGACTCACGAATACAATACGAGTAGATGACGTTGTCATACAGTAGTCCAGCTAAGTTTGGATTACAAAGACCCAAAACCTTTTAGATTTAAACAATTCGAAGTACACCATCATTTATCGACCTTCAAGGTTAATACTGATGGTGTACTTTTAGGTTGTAGCGTAGATACACCTCACGCTAAGACTGCTCTCGATATAGGTACTGGTACAGGAATGATTGCTCTGATACTTGCGCAAAAATACCCTACTCTTCACATCACAGGAATCGAGATTGATAAAAACTCAGCTGCTCAAGCTCAGTATAATGCTAAACAATCTCCATTTGCACATAGAGTTGACATCATAAATGGCGATTGCTTTGAATACGACTACAAGCAGAAGTTTGACTTAATCGTTTGTAATCCACCTTACTTTGTTGGAGGAACTTTGCCACAAGATGCTAGCCTCTCAGTAGCTAAGCACAGCACTGGAGATTTCATACCTAAGCTGATGCAATTGGTAGAAAGGTTATTAGTGAGAGGTGGAGTATTTACCATGATTCTTCCGTTATCTGAAGATAAGAGAGTTAGAGCTATCATTGAAGACTCTAACCTTAGCCTCCATAAACACACCTTAATAAGATCGTATGAACATTCAGAACCGTACGCTAGTATATATAAGTTATCAACTGAGAATAAAAAAGAAATCACAGAATCATTAACCTTGTATATTCAGAATCGAGACTATACAGCAGAACATTACAGCTTAACTAAAGACCTTATGCTGGGATAAGAGAATCAATTTACACCCGATTAAGTAAGATTACTATGCTAATACATCTTCCACAGGCACGTAGTCCAATCCAAACGCATCAGATACCCCTTTATGGACAACTTTACCATTGACAATATTCAGACCAGGTACTAACTCAGCATTTTCGTTACAAGCCTTCTTCCATCCTTTGTTAGCAAGTTGGATCATATAAGGTAATGTTGCATTAGTCAATGCGATGGTAGAAGTGTATGGTACCGCTCCAGGCATATTGGCAACACAATAATGCAATACCCCATCTATAACAAAAGTCGGATCAGTATGCGTTGTTGGCTTACAAGTTTCGATACAACCGCCTTGGTCTACAGCAACATCGACGACGACTGTTCCAGGCTTCATCTCTTTAAGCATATCTCTGGTGATAAGACTTGGCGCTTTCGCTCCTGGTATCAAGACTGCACCGATAATCAAGTCTACTTCTGGAAGTAGCTTACGGATATTATATTCATTAGAGAAGATTGTAGAGACGTTAGCTGGCATCATTTCTTCTAGGTAACGTAATCTTGATAAGTTAATATCAGCAATGATTACATCAGCACCTAATCCACAAGCCATGAGACCAGCTTGAGTACCGACGATTCCACCTCCTAGGATGAGTACTTTTGATGGTGGGACTCCAGGTACTCCACCGAGTAATACGCCTCGTCCACCCATTGGCTTTTCAAGATACTTAGCTCCTTCTTGGACTGACATTCTTCCTGCAACCTCTGACATTGGTACTAATAGTGGTAACGACCCATTAGGAGCAGTTACAGTCTCATAAGCTAAGCAGACAGAATTACTCTTAATCATTGCATTAGTTAACGGCTCGTAAGAAGCAAAGTGAAAATATGTAAATACAAGTTGATTATCTCTAATCAATTCATACTCCTCTTGGATAGGTTCTTTGACTTTCACTATCATATCGGCATAGTCAAATACTTCTTTTGCTGAATCAGCGAGACTTGCACCTGCATCGACATACTCCTGATCAGAATACCCTGATCCAAGACCGGCAGTCTTAAGGACTTTTACTTCATGTCCTCTCTTGACCAATTCAATGACACCAGCTGGTGTAAGTGCCACACGATTTTCATTTGTTTTGATTTCTTTAGGTACGCCGATTTTCATTTAGCCTAGATATTAATATGAAGAATGATAAAATAGAAAATTTAATACTGTAAATATCTGAAAAAACACCACATATAAGAGGTCGACAATAATGTTATTTATCTTAAAAACAATGTTTGCAATCAATTGACTTAATTCTAGCATCTGTCCTAATAATATTTTGAAATAAAATGAATTACTTGGTTGATACAAATCATAATTTGGCACACAAGAATTGTCCAACCTTAAAGCTTAATATTCATCTCTTCAACAAATCCCAAATCTAAGCACGATATACTATTGAATAAATCCCTAAATTCGCAAAAAATACTTCCCTATGAGAGACTATATCGCAGCTGGCAATTGGAAAATGAATATGTCTATTGCTAATGGCAAGGACTTAGCACAAGGATTGATAGAAAGCAATACCACTTCTAGTGATAAGGTGATACTCTGTGTTCCGTTTACACATCTTGCTGTTGTCAATGAGATATTAAAAGGCCAAGACCTTATTCATCTTGGAGCACAGAATGTTTGTTGTGAACCTTCAGGAGCATTCACAGGTGAGATTAGTGCAGCGATGTTGACAGATGCCGGTGCTAAATATGTACTCATTGGACATTCAGAAAGAAGAGGATACTATCACGAGGATGCGGGGATATTGAGTAAAAAAATCACTCTAGCACTTGAAAATGGTCTTAAAGTCATTTATTGCCTTGGTGAACCTCTAGAAGTCAGGCAAGCGAATGAACAGAATGCACACATCAAGACTCAACTTGAAAGTGATCTATTTCTACTTGATGCTAGCCAAATGGCAAATATCACAATCGCTTACGAACCAATATGGGCAATCGGAACTGGGAAGACGGCGTCTCCTGAACAAGCACAAGATATGCATGCATTCATAAGAGCAACTCTTGAGAGTAAATACGGTGCTACAATAGCGCAGAATACTTCTATCCTTTATGGTGGTAGTGTCAAGCCTGCAAATGCTAGTGAAATATTTTCAAAAGAAGATGTGGATGGTGGCCTTGTTGGTGGTGCTTCCTTGAAAGTTGACAGTTTTGCTGCAATCTGTAATAGTTTTCCTCCAAAGTAAACCCCTCTATGATCAATGCTTAACTACAGAGCATTTCCACTATAGCTAAGACTCGATAATACTTGATAAAATAATCAAGATAATAAGTTACTTATTGCATACATCGAGGTCTAATAGACGTAACAAGAGAAAGGCTAATAATAGATTTTGATTGTTTACACCCATCATTGAGAGAGACAAATACCAGTGTAAACACTGATTTTATCACTTTTTATGATGAAATCAAAACTTCCTAAGGTTTTTTGGACTTGATTTGATATGAGCATTAGACAAAATTGAAACCCTTGACTATTGCTAAAGAATCCGAACTTAATGCATCTTAAAACGTGTGTTAGGTAATTATGCAACATTTAAAATGTTACTCATGAATTTACTAACTAACTCATTTTCAAAGTACCTACTTCTTTCAATGTCTGTATTGCTATTGTTATCAAGCTTAGCTACTTCTACATTTGCCAATTCAGACCCTGACAAAACTCTAGATGGTTGCGAAGGTGTTGTACACTTAGCAATCACACTGGATGATAATGCTGAGGAGATATCTTGGACACTAGTCAATACTGAAAAGTATGTCAAAGTCGCAGACGGCGAATATTTCACTATTGAAGATAACTTCGAAACAATCGAAACTTCAGTATGCTTAACCAAAGGATGTTATGAATTGACTATTTACGACTCTTGGGGAGATGGAATCTGTAATAAGGAAGTCGATGATATTATCACTTTGATGGATCAAAATGGAGATGTCATATTGAATAGTACTGGCAACTTCGGTGATTATATTACAGTACAGTTTTGCACAGAGCAAGATGGTGTCATCGCAACACCAGACAATACTAAATCGTAAGAAAATAGCCTGCCACAGGCCGATATATCTAAAAGTAAAAACAAAAGCCTACTCAGCAGAGTAGGCTTTTGTCGTTTATATGGATTCACGTCTATCTTACAACAATCATTATCCATTCGCGATATTCTAATCTCAGAAAGAATTGCCCTAACTTGTGAATTCACTTTATAATCATAGACTATGCACCGATTTACTGCCTTCATATCTATTGTTTGTTCTGGATTGGTTTTGACCTTGAGTCAATGCTCTTCAAAGATTAATACTCCTACATCTCTTGTAGAGACTGAGCCTACATTGATCGTTGATCCTCCTCCACCCGATTCTATGGATATCGCGGCTACGCTATTTACAGATTACTGTAGCAGTTGTCATGGAGCAAATGCTAAAGTCTTCGCAGATCGGTCTTGGAGTGAGGGAAGTGACAAAGCGAGTCTAATCAAATCAATCAGGATGGGTCTTGTTTCCAAGGGAATGCCTGCATTCGATACTACATTTACAGATAGTGAAGTCAATGCTTTAGCAGACTATATCGTCCAAGGAATCAAGGATCGAGAGAGCTATACAGATGTCACGAATCCAACACCCAAATATTATCAAACTCACTCTCTCAAATTACAAGTCGATACAGTAGCGACAAGTGCTGATATTCCTTGGGGCATAAAGGTTGATAAGAATGGTACACTCTATTATACAGATAGAAGTGGTGAGTTCTTCGTCCAGGAACAAGGAAAGGCAGCTATCGAAGTCCAAAATATCCCCGATGTCTGGGAATATGGACAGGGTGGTCTATTAGACATTGCTCTCCATCCTGATTTCGAACAGAACAACATTATCTATCTGTCATACTCCAAAAAAGAATCAGGCACATTAAAAGGAACAACTGCTGTAGCAATGGGCACATTGCAAGGTGATGAATTGATCAATGTAAAGGATATTTTTATTGCGATGCCATATGTTAATACTAGATATCATTTTGGATCTAGAATAGTATTTGATAGTGCAGGATATATGTACGTGTCCGTTGGTGATAGAGGCAAGAGAGACGATCATCCCCAATTTCTAACGAACAGTTGTGGTAAGATACATCGACTCCACCTAGATGGGAGTATACCAGATGACAATCCATTTGTGGATCAAGAAGATGCTATCAAGTCAATCTGGTCATATGGACACCGCAACCCTCAAGGCTTAATTTATGATTATGCAAAAGATGAAATATGGGAAAACGAACATGGACCAAGAGGTGGTGATGAACTTAATCGTATCCAAAAAGGTCAAAACTATGGATGGCCACTTGTTTCATATGGTATCAACTACAATGGTACAACCTTCACTAATGAGACGCAACGAGATGGATTTATCGATGCTAAACAGACATGGGTACCATCGATTGCACCAAGTGGAATGGCTCAAGTGAAAGGAACAAATTATCCAGGTTGGGAAGGAAATATCCTGACTGGCTCATTACGATTTGACTATATCAGTATGGATATCGTAGATGCCAATGGGCACTTAATACGTGAAGAACGTATCCTGGAAGGTATAGGAAGAGTCCGTAGCATCGAAATGGGACTAGATGGCTACCTCTATGTGGGTGTTGAAGAACCTGGAAGAATTCTTAAAGTTAGCGTCGCAGAATGATAATTGCTAGCTCTACATTATACTGTTAATCAATTACTTAAATTACGGACTTGCAGAATATGTAAGTGCAATAACGATTGTAACAACTATTTGTGATACTTTGCGTTTTAATTTGATAGAAAAGGCGATATGAGTAATAATATCAACGTATTTGACACAGTAAGAATAGTTATCTATCGATGCCATGAAAAAGGTCTCGAGGTATTCTTATTGAACGATCATCTTGATAGCGATCCAGATATATGGGGTCTACCACAAGCTGAGAGAGTCAAAATCCAAGATAAGATCAAGTCAAATGATTTTATTGAACTTGAATCCTTGACAGATGAGAATGGTAATACTCTGCCTACTTATGCTGTAGAAGCTGACTGGCACGAGATACCAAGTATCAGAGGGATGATCAAGCACGATGTGAAGTTGATGAAATATGCAATGGATAAAGGCACATACTTCTGTGTCAAAGAAGCTATCAAACGTGTTCTTCCGAATGAGTACAAAGCCCTTAAAGAATTAAAAGATCTCATCTTAGATAGAAACTTGTTATTCAATATCTAAGTAATCCGTTCTTTCATCTAATACGACTAAATTATCCACGTATTCCTCTAGTTTTCAATTAGCTCCATTATTTTTGTAGCTATGAAACAGACGATACCAGCTACGTACTTCCACTTCCCTACTCAAACGGACTTTTATAGAGGTAAGGTCAGAGATGTCTACTACTTTGGTGACAAAATTGCAATGGTAACTACTGATCGAATTTCTGCATTTGATCACATTTTGAACCAAGCTATTCCTTCTAAGGGAAAGATTCTGAATGGTGTAGCTACTCACTTTCTCAAATCCGCTGAATCTATAGTTCCTACATGGTTAGAAGCAAGTCCACACCCCAACCTTTCAATCGGCAAAATGTGCAAGCCAATTATGTTGGAGATGGTTATCAGAGGATATCTTGCGGGTCACTCATGGAGAGAGTACAAAGCAGGTAAGCGGATAATATGCGGAGTACCTATGCCAGATGATATGAAGGAAGGGCAGGCATTCCCAACACCAATCATCACACCTGCCACTAAAGCAGAAGAAGGACACGATGTTGACATTTCAAGAGAAGATATACTAGCTCAAAATATCGTGACAGAACAAGTCCTCGACAAACTCTATGACTATACATACAAGCTATTTGAACTAGGTAGTAAATATGCCAATGACAAAGGATTAATACTTGTTGATACCAAGTATGAATTTGGTCTGTATAATGGAGAAATTACTCTAATGGATGAAATACATACACCAGATAGTAGTCGGTATTACATCTCAGATGGATATCAGGACAGACTAGACAACAATACTCAGCAGAAGCAACTGTCCAAAGAATTTGTCAGAGAATGGTTGATGGACAACAACTTTCAAGGTAAAGAAGGACAGACATTACCAGATATGCCAGAGTCGTTTGTCAATACAGTCACTGAAAGGTATACAGAACTTTATCATACCTTGATAGATGCACATCTTGCTGATTATGAGAGCGATGATGTATTGTGGGAAATGGAAACGGTCTTAGGAGAGTATTTTAGTTGAGGAGAACTTTTGGGTAAAAAATTCCAAACAATTTCATCCTGTTATCGTACTCAAAGAAAAACAAATGACAAATACTGGAATGATCACCAAAGTTAGTAGCTTAACTTTTGATGAAACCTACTCGAAATTGAAGGGTATCATTACCAACAATCCTAACCTTAAGGTTCTCTTTGAACTAGATCATCAAGCTAATGCAGCGAATGCAGATTTAACTCTTCCTCCGACGAAAATTATCTTTTTTGGGAATCCTAAGTTAGGAACACCACTTATGGCTAATGGAGCCCATACGGGATTGGATCTACCTCAAAAAATGCTGGTTCAGGAAGTGGATGGAAAGACTACTATCACCTATAATGATCCAGCTTATCTGAAAGAGAGACACAATATTACAGGCCAAGAACACATACTTGAAAAAGTAACTGCAGCACTAGATAAGATCTCTAATGCTGCGACTAGCAATCTGTGATTGTTGTTGACTATGTAGGTGTACAATCGATACCTTAGTTATTAACTGTTGATTTTTACTAGTTACTTATCTCCTAATATTATAGGCATTCCTCCATCACCTCCTCCTACGATTACCACCTTAGAATTTGGTGACTGAGCTAGTTGTAGTGTTGCCTCAATTCCTTTCTCTGTGAGTATCTTATCTGTGAGGCTGGCACTAAGGATTCGGTTAGATTCAGCTTTTGCTTCAGCTTCTATAATCTTACGTTCAGCTTCCTTTCTTTCTTTGTCAAGACGGAATTCATATTGAAATGCCTCTTGCTCAGTCTCTAGCTTGAACTCAATTGCATCTTTGAGCTTCGTAGGTAACTCAAGAGACTTAATCAATACAGCATCAAGCATAATATACTTTTCTGCAACCGCAGCCGATGTACGTGTAAATATCTCGTCCTGAATAGTCTCTCGCATTGTGCTATAGAGTTCTTCTGGAAGGTACTTTCCGATGACTTCTCTTGTTGCTGATCTGATATCTGGTTCGATAATCCGTATTAGATAGTCTGATCCAACCTCATCATGCAAGTAACCAATCTTCGCTGGATCTGGGAAGTATCTGTATGATAACTCAACTTGGATAGATAACCCATTCTTCGATAGTACCTCCATCTCTTCAGAACCTTCGTTGACTCTGACATCATAGATGATGAGATCATTCCAAGGAGCGACTACATGGAATCCTTGATCATATATTCTATCCTTATTGATACCTCCAGCAAATCGCTTAAACATTACACCTTTCTTACCAGGCTGAATCGTAATGAAAGTTGTATTACTTAGGATTGCAAAGATAAACACACATGCAAAGGCGATAAATACGTACTTCATCATATTGCCAGGTATGTTCACTTGTGGTCTTTGATTAGTTGACATATATTTTTACTTGTTAAGGTTAAGTTGATGAATATAATACAATTCTGTTGCAAGAAAGATTTATGCTATTCGATAAACTCTGAGATTTTCTCTACTATCTCTGTTGTTCTGATGTCATTCATACATTTAAAGTGTCCTTTTGGACATTCAGGATAACCAATTTTAGAGCAAGGCCTACACCCCAGATCAGTTACTTCAACTATTTGATGAGTAGACTGAGGATTCTTCGGATAAGGATACATTCCAAACTGTGGCACAGTATTACCCCATAGCGAGACTGTTGGCACATCGAATGCAGCGGCGATATGCATCAGCCCTGTGTCTGGTGTCATCATAGACTGAGCATTTTCAAGTACAATACAGCTTTCTATCAAGGATAATGATCCCGCAGTATTGATAATTCTTTGATGGTTACTGCCATCTACGACAGCATCCCCACGTTCTTTATCATTTGGCCCACCAAGAAGGATAATTGGTATACGAGTTAGGTGATTGCATACTTCCACCATTTTGTCAATAGGTATCTGCTTAGTCTGATGAGCAGCGCCAATCGCGATACATAAGTAAGTGTTACCAATCTGATATTTTGAGAGGATAGATTGACGCTGTGAATCTTTATCTTCTGGTAGATAGTAATCTAGCCCCTTTCCATCATTCTTAATAGACAAATAATCACATGTGTCTAGATAGCGATCTACAATGTGCACATCGGGTAACCTATTCCATTTAAGATTGACTAGGAGCCATTTCTTTAGATTCAGCTTATCTACTGTTGACGTGGTTAGCCCGAGAGCCGTTACAATCCGCTTACTTCGTAGATTATGCTGAAGATCAATAATTGCATCAAATTTTTCATCCTTCAATGCTTTGATTGTCTCTTTGATATCAGCCGCTAATGTCCATTGCTTATCTATGTTTGGATTCAGCTCAAGTACCTTGGCAAATTGAGGTTTGCACAAGTGATGCACCTCTGCACCCAACTGCTGCTTCAGTCCTCTGAAGACAGGTGTTGTCAGCACAATATCTCCTATTGCGCTGAATCGAATGACTAATATTTTAGGCTTGGCTATCGTACGACTAATCTACTTATACCGAGTAATTCACCATCCTTCAATACCCGAATGGTATACATCCCTGATCTGTAAATACTGACATCAATCGTATGCTGATCAATAGCACTTATCTGAGACTGATACACCACTCTTCCCAGTTGATCCACCATCTCGATTTGTTCTGCATTAATGAGTTGCTCGCCTGAAAGAATAACAGTCTCACTCGCTGGATTAGGAACTACTGACATTTCTTCGATATCTAAGTCATTGGTATTGACAAAGAGATCTCTTGTACCATTAGAGAAGAAAACTCCCCACTTAGCATTTTCAATGAAAAAATTCTCAGTATTCGGAATACCAGTAATCTTGTCACTTCCCAAATCTATAGATCCAATATCTAATCCAAATAACCACGGCAAGTCATAAATAATCTTGCTATCGTCCGATGAATAGTTAGGAAACCCTATGTCGAATAATTCAGTAATGACATTGTATTCAGATGTTTCAATATTGTATCCACCAAGAGCGAAATCACCACCTTGAAGCACATCAAGTGCTATGATATAAGGTGAATTTTTACTGAATGTTGGATTTCCAATACTGACGTTTTCTGGCAATGCTGTAAAGAGCTTTTGGATATTACCATCAGCAAAATTTTGTGTGCTTCTATCATATACATCTATGAATCCAATATCCCAATAATCGATCGTTCCTGAGGTACCTGTTATCGTGTTGAATGCATCATAGATCAATGTCTGTCCAGAAAGGTCAAACTCCATTGCATCGGCATAGTTGACATCACCTGTAGAGATACCCTCTGTAAATGTTGGGTTAAACAACGTAAAGGGTTGAGTTATTCCAGTGCTAAACTCAAATACATAGATTACAGGCTCTAGTTCTTCAGTCAATGCTGCTATTCGACGTCCATCCTTTGAGATCACAACATTTCTCCATACTGGCTGATCAGTAAATTGCTCTACGTCAAAATATCCTGTAGCCCAATCGATCGAAATTCGTTGTATGTGATTGTCCTGAGAGACAAAAACTATAACGCTTCCATCATCAGTGACACTTGGACGACTCAAGACTCCTAAATCAACAAATGGATCTGCAATCACAGCTCCATCTCCATCAGCGATCTTTAGATTAGATAGATCCGTAGCACTGTAAACAACGAAGTCTGCCCCTAGATTTTGATCTGCATCAGTCTCGTAAGTCGTGCCTCCAGTACTGCCATTGCCTGCAATACCAACCTGATCAAATGCAGAATTTGCGGCTGCTACAACTGACGCATCTCCTATATCATTAGCTGCTTGTACTACAGCTGCCCTACAATCTCTGAACTGTGAAGACCTAGACAAGTATGTAGTCAATGCTCTATAATAAACATTCTCAGCCATCTCTTTGCCTACATCACTTGCGAACAAGAAGAAAGCGTAATTAGGAATACCACTATTAATATGCACACCACCATTATCGGCAGATCCTGTAAATCGTTCATTGTAATGACGTGGTTGCCATCCAGAGTTAAAGTCATTAGTCGATGCACCATTATGCGGATCAGATAATGATCTCAATGCTCCAGATGGAAATGCAGAAGTCCTTACGACATCCTCTCCTATCAACCAATCATCACGATCAATCATAGCTCCGAAGACATCCGCAAATGATTCATTCAATGCACCTGATTCACCTTGATATTCGAGATTGGCAGTGTTCTGGATAACGCCGTGTGATAGCTCATGACCAGCAACGTCCAACCCTCTTCCTAGTGGTAAAAATGCAGAATCACCATTGCCATAAAACATCGCCGCACCATTCCAAAAGGCATTACCCATAGAGTTACCGCTTTCGTCTGAGACATTGATTATTGAGATGATGTTACCACCATTGTTATCAATAGCATTTCTGTTAAATTTATCATTGAAATATTGATAAGATAGACCTGCGTTATAATGTGCTGATACTGCTGTCTCTCGATTTGACCAGTTGTTATTCGTTACAGATACATGATCATAGTTGAAGTCATTATTCTGTGGTGACGTATTGAATGCATCGATTGTCCATAATACACCCACTGGTTCGTTTGGCATACTTGACTGAGAGGCACTATACATGTCTCTTGTGGCATCAATTAAGTATTGTCTAGTCCCTACCTCGTAAGTATTGATAGTCCTATTTTGACCAAATAAATCCGGGCCAGTCGATACGACTGCTCCATCTACAAGTACCTTCTTTTGTGTTTCCTCGTGTGTATATCTATGGTCGTGGACGTGGTTGTGAAACTTGCAAATCGTAGAATGCTTGTGCAGAAGCTGACCACTAGTTGCATCTACAAAAAACTCCTGCCTATCATCGATCTTAGCATATACCTTAACAAAGTAAGCTTGTACAAGATTATCTTCATGGAAGTAATAGACTTCTTCAATTTCCCATTGATTACCATCGATTAGTCTCAGGTTTTCGCCTGTGATCTCTGTATATCCATCTAGGGTTTGAATGATTGTATTTTTGACAGCAGTCTCAGATATACCAGATACCTTATCAGCTAAAGGATAGTCATCTGGTACCAACTCTGACTGAAGATAAGATCCACCCTCAGCATTGATATGTAAGATTGATTGACTGCCGTAAATACGAAGTCCATTGACATACTGTCCAAATCTATAATGCGTATGTCCAATCTCATCAGTCCAAGAAACATCTAATTTTGCTTGACTACCAAGTTCTTTGATATCAGTCGCTTTGGCAAATTGATCAATGATGGATGAAAACGCTGCTCGGTCTCCACTTACTGTGGATGTTCTGACATACTTTGCCCCACCAAACTTATTCAAGCCAAGTACTTGCTTTGCTCCTTGGAGATCAAGTAATTGATAACTGCTAGAATTAATCGCATTAAATAATTGAGACTGCGTTCCTTGTCCTGTTATAGTAGGATTAGCATTCGACAAGAGTCTTGATTGTTGCTTCTGCTCATGGGTAATGATATCACCTTCAGGAATAGTTTTAAACTGAGCAACTGCTGGCAAAGTAGCCATCAAGAACCCAACCAATATGAATATAGATATACGGTTAATCATAATGTATTGTAATCTTATAGAGTGTATTAAATCAGATAGTATAATCGCTATTAAGCGTCTTACATATCACTGGAGTTTGTGTTCTTTCTTTTCATCAACTTCATAAAACTATTGTAGTAGATTTCAAGATTGTCAGGCATATCTTTGTTCATACCACCCCAAGCAAGTTTCTTTTGTCTATCGCCATATTTAGCAATAATAAAATATGTCATATTACCTGGATCATCGAGTACGACTCGATCAAATCCTAGATTATTAAAGTTTGAGAAGATTTGTGCCGCTTGGTCTTTATCCACACCATTGACTTTAGCAAATGTGTTACCTCCGCCCCCTTTATAGATACTACCATCTTCATGGAGCTTATATCTAAGTGTCTTCCCAGCAAATCCACCAGAACTTCCGAAAATCATCACCATATCATCGACTTTTTCAGCCTCCTCGGAGCTTTTTTGAGATTTGCATCCAAATGCAATAACAGCTATACCAAGGATCAGCGCAGAGAATATCAGTTTGTCTAACATATATAAGAACTTAGAAATGAAATGAGTTAAAACATATTATGCCTATAAAAATACATTATTTCAGAGGTTATATCGTCAATGTTTTGACACAAATAGTCAATTTGGACCTTCATACTGTTAATTTCTTATTAATAGGTCAACTTGAGCGGTCTGTTTAGGTTATCTTTAGGTCGTTAAATTGAAAATATAATTTATAAAAACTTTAATAAATGAAAAGAATCGTATTGTTGTTCGCTATGGTTATGGTTGCAGGATTAATCTCTGCACAATCATGTTCTAAGACTTGTACTAAAGGCGCTAAGACTGCTGCAGTATCTGTAGATGAAGGTCAAGTAGCTTCATTAATTGCTGAGGCTGATGCTCTTGCTGCAAGTGATGCGACTATCGAAAGAAGAGAATGTTCTACTTCAGGTAAAGTATCTTACTTCCAAAAGTCAACTTGTTCTGTTTCAGGTGCTGTAAGCAACGAAGAAGTTAAGTACTGTGGAGATTCTAAAGCATTCATCAAAGTAGCTTCTGCTACTATGGAGGCTGATGCATCTGCTGATGGTGCAGCTGCACCTGTCTCTAAGAAAGCTTGTAGCGCTGCTGAGAAGGCATCTTGTGCTAAGACTTGTTCTAAAGGAGCTAAGACAGCATCTATCGTGAATGTAAATGAAGGTCAAGTAGCTTCTCTTACTGCTGAAGCTGATGCTCTAGCTGCAAGTGATGCAACTATCGAAAGAAAAGAGTGCTCTACTTCAGGTAAAGTATCTTACTTTCAGAAAACGACTTGCGCTACTTCTGGTACTGTAAGCAACGAAGAAGTAAAGTACTGCAGTGACTCTAAGGCATTCATCAAAGTAGCTGCTGCTACTATGGAAGCTGACGCTGCACCAGTATCTAAGAAAGCTTGTAGTTCAGACAAAAAAGCTTGTGCTAAGAAGTGTGCTGCAAAAGCTGCATCTGACGCATCTAAAGAAATGTAAGATGTTATTTAACCTGATTGATTCAGGTATTTAAAACATACAACGTCAAATTAAACGAGTAGGAGATATTAATCTTCTGCTCGTTTTCTTTTTATATCTCTCCATTAAGATGGATAGGCAGTATCTGCATATCGCTGAGCTTGCATAGTGATGATACGCCTATTGTACTCTTTAGTAAATTCTTGATAGGTAGTATACTCATCCACCGTCATCATTCCAATGACTGCACCAATGACCATATTACGTAACGCTTGATCGGACCTGAGGATGGTTAAAACCTTATCGTGGTAGATACCTTTTGGCATTTCAGCTTTGAGCACCTTGGTGTATCGACTGCTTTTATCTAAAAATGCTAGGGTCAAAGGGTGCTGAAACTTCAAAATTGGTCGAAGTGTCACGTTTTGAAATGCTTCTATACCTTGGCTGCTCTTGACATTCACTTCAGGTCTCAGATTTAGTATTTGCTCGCTTCTGCTCATATATGAGAAACAGAGAATCAACGAAATAGATTATGAATATTTGCCAACAGCGGATATATCTAAGTCTATCTGTAGTTGGTCAACCATTTAAGAGCCGAATTTCTTATTTTTGCGGCTTATTACTATTCATATTGTAAACAACAAATAGACATGAGCAAGATTATCTATACGATTACTGACGAAGCGCCATACTTAGCGACGCATTCATTCTTACCAATCGTAGAGGCATATACAGCCCAAGCAGATATCCAACTGGAGACTAGAGATATTTCATTAGCAGGTAGAATCCTATCTCAATTTCCGGAGTATCTCACAGAAGAACAAAAAGTTACAGATGATCTTGCATACTTAGGAGAACTCGTGAAACAACCAGAAGCGAATATTATCAAGCTTCCAAATATCAGTGCATCGGTACCTCAGTTAAAAGCTGCAGTTGCAGAACTACAAGCTAAGGGATACGCCATACCAAGTCTCCCAGATGAGGTCAAGACTGAAGAGGATAAGGCGATTATGGCAAAGTTCAATAAAGCTAAAGGATCAGCTGTAAATCCAGTACTCAGAGAAGGAAATTCTGATCGTAGAGCACCAGGACCTGTTAAGGCATTCGCCAAAAAACATCCGCATAGAATGGGAGCTTGGACAGCTGATTCTAAGTCTCATGTAGCAACGATGTCATCAGGAGATTTTAGATCAAATGAAGTATCTGTTACCATACCCGCAAGTACATCAGTTGACATTATTCACACTGACGCCAATGGTAATAAGACAACTCTGAAAGCGGGAATTAGTCTGCAAGAAGGAGAAATTATCGACGGGACATATATGAGCAAACAAGCATTGCTCGATTTTCTTCACTCTCAGATCAATGATGCTAAGGACAAAGGATTACTCTTCTCTCTACATATGAAGGCAACAATGATGAAGGTTTCTGATCCTATCATCTTTGGGCATGCTGTTGAGGCATTCTTTAAGCCAGTATTTGACCAATTTGGCAGCGACCTCGAAGCAATCGGAGTCAATGTGAGAAATGGATTCGGAGATTTACTTTCTCAGTTGAATGAGCTACCTGACGATAAGAAAGCAGCGGTAGAAACTGCAATCGCAACATGCTATGCCGACAGACCTGATCTAGCAATGGTGGATTCGGATAAAGGCATTACAAACCTGCATGTTCCAAGTGATGTCATTATCGATGCTTCTATGCCAGCGATGATTAGAACTTCGGGCCAGATGTGGAATAAAGAAGGAAAACAACAAGATACAAAGGCTGTAATCCCTGATTCAAGTTATGCAGGTATCTATCAAGTAGCAATAGACTTCTGTAAAGAACATGGCGCATTTGATCCTACGACAATGGGGACAATTCCTAATGTAGGATTGATGGCTCAGAAAGCTGAAGAATATGGATCACATGACAAGACTTTTGAGATAGCAAGCAAAGGCACAGTGACTGTTGTAGATACGAGCGGCAATGTCTTAATCTCTCACCATGTAGATGCAGGAGATATCTGGAGAATGTGCCAAGTAAAAGATGCACCTGTACAAGACTGGGTAAAACTTGCAGTAAATAGATGTCGTGCCTCTCAGACACCAATTATCTTTTGGTTAGACTCAGGAAGAGCACACGATGCGGAACTCATCAAAAAAGTGAACGTCTATCTTAAAGACCACGATACATCAGGATTGGATATCAGTATTGAGTCACCAATGGATGCAACACTATCATCTATCAAGAGAATGAAGGATGGTCTAGATACAATCTCTGTAACAGGAAATGTATTGAGAGATTACAACACTGACCTCTTCCCTATTCTAGAGCTGGGTACTAGTGCTAAAATGTTGTCTATTGTACCATTGATGAATGGTGGTGGATTATTCGAAACCGGAGCAGGAGGATCTGCACCTAAACACATCCAACAACTACTTGCAGAGAATCACCTAAGATGGGATTCACTTGGAGAGTTTTTAGCATTAGCAGTTTCTCTTGATCACTTAGGCACTACACAAAATAACCCCAAGGCAAATATTCTAGGAGAAGCACTTGATAGAGCAACTGAGCTATATCTCTCAGAAAATAAATCGCCTTCGAGAAAAGTCAACGAGCATGACAATAGAGGTAGTCATTACTATGTGGCAATGTACTGGGCTGAAGCTCTAGCTGCACAAACGAAGGATGCTGACCTTGCTTCAACATTCAAGTCAATTGCAGAAGAGCTCAAGGCAAATGAGACTCAAATCAATGAAGAGTTGATCAGTGTGCAAGGAAGTGCTGTAGATATCGAAGGATATTACTCTACGAACACTGAAAAAACTTATGCTGCGATGAGACCAAGTGAAACACTCAATGGCATCATTGACGGGATTACTGCTTAGATAAGAAGAGAATGTATTGAGATACTAGAAAGGGTTTCATTGTCACAGATGAAGCCCTTTTTTTTTTACAAAAAGACAACTGCTAGAAGACAACAGGATATATTATGGTGCAACTTATATTTTGAGCCATCTCTTCACAGTCACTGGTTGGGTATGAATTTAAAAAAACCACCACCTACTACCCAACCTACCTCGATCGCACAAACGTCTTATTAGGTATATTCGTTAACTTAGATAACTAAATAGTGACTATTATGAAATACCTCGTGAGCTTCCTTTTCGCTTTGACTTTCACATTGATTTCCTGTGATGACAATCAATCAGTTGATAATCCATCTAATGAGATACCAGATATTGATATTTCAGAACAAGGTGATCTAGATGACTACATAGGTACTAGTATTGAGTACGGATTAGGGATGTTCCAAGATGTAGATGCTGAAGGAGAAGAGAATGTACTCATCTCACCTTACTCATTACAATCAGCTCTCTATATGACTATGACAGGAGCTAAGGGTGAGACCTATCAAGAGTTTAGATCTGCCCTTAATACAGGAGACTTCCTACCAAATGGTCTAGGAACATACTACAGTGACATATATGATCAACTCACTCCAAAAAGCAATAACACTACATTCAATAGTCAGAACAAAATCTACTACTTCCCTAGCCTTTACACTCCTAGTGAAGAGTACACTAATGATATCCAGACATACTATAATGGAACATTTACAGAAGAAGATTTTAGCGATCCAGCAACTGTGGATGTCATCAATGGATGGGTAGATGAAGTAACGGAAGGTCGTATTGAGAAAGTACTGGATATGATTCAAGCTGATGAAGCTGTATTTTTAATCAATGCACTTGTTTTTACTGCTGATTGGGGTATTGGTTTTACTGAGTATGGAACATCTAACAGACCATTTACCACGAGGGATGGGAATCAAATAGAAATACCAACTATGTCATCTGATGATGTAAGGCCATTTGTTGTTACAGACAATTACTCCGCTGTAGATCTTCCTGTCTCTGACGAAGATTATGCAGTGACGTTTATTATGCCAAGTGAATCATCTGACATTAATGACTTTATTAGTGGATTTAGCTCAGACATCTACCACAACATCTATGATAACCTACAGTCAGATCGTATACAAGTCTACCTTCCAAAATTTGAAATAGCAACATCGATGAATATGAAAGATGTGTTAGTTTCTAGAGGAATGACAACAACATTTGAGAACGCCGACTTGAGTGGTATGGGGCAGTTTGCTGGTTCGCAGTACTTAACTAGAGTCCTGCATGATGTCTACGTCAAGGTAGACGAGAAAGGGATTGATGGTGCTGCTGTTACAACTGTTGGCGTCGGCGTAGAATCAGTCCCTCCTACTCTTAGGTTTGACAGACCATTTGTATTTGTTGTTCGTCATATTGATACAAGAGTCCCTCTGTTCATAGGTAAGGTTGGAAATCCAATAGGTTAATCCAATTAATAAATCCAATGTTCTGTTAAACGAATAGTAATTCTCTATAAATAGGTCTAGAATTCTGATCATCCAAGCACAAATTAAGGTTTGACTTAAGTATGCTTGTATTATAAATTTATCAATTGAAATACTTATGGTACATTGGTGTTCATTTATCTCAAACGCCATAATGTGACCAAAAGAATTACATTTCCCTTCTTTAATTTGTGTTTATTTTTCCTATTGATTCTAACATTAGCATGTAAGCAGCAAAAAGTATTAGTTATTGATTCAAACATCAAAACAATGCCTGCGATAACTGTAGAATTAGCATATCAAATCGATGCCAAGCTTGGCGAAGGTGCTTTATGGAATCACAATACGCAGAGTCTTTGGTGGATCGATATAGAGGGAAAGACATTCAATATCCTTGATCCTGAAAAAGAGGACAATTCAGTTTATCTGCTCCCTTCTAGAATCGGCACAGCAGTTCCATCTACTACTGGAAGCGCTATTCTTGCCACAGAACAAGGCATTATTGAGTTTATTCCCAGTACAATGACACATAGAGTCATAAGTGATGTTGAATCTAACATTGAAGGAACTAGACTCAATGATGGTAAGTGTGATCCGTCAGGTAGATTATGGGTAGGATCTATGGATCTAAATATTGAAGCACCAATAGGCAGTCTCTATTCAGTCGAAAGAGGTAATGTCAAAAAGAAACTTAGCGGCATTACAATCTCTAATGGAATCGTATGGACTAAGGACCATAAAACTATGTACTATATTGATACGCCAACTAACGTTATTATGGCATATGATTATGATAATCAAGCAGGAAAAATCAGCAATGGCAGGACTGCTATCACTGTGGACCCAGCTTTAGGATTTCCAGATGGTATGGCAATCGACGAGAACGATAACTTGTGGGTGGGAATGTGGAATGGTAATGCCATTGTCAACTTTAACCCCAAGACCGGAGAAGTTATTCAACGGATAGAAGTACCTGCACATAATGTCACAGCTTGTGCTTTCGGGGGACCAAACTTAGATATACTTTATATAACTACAGCAAGCGTAGATATGACTCTTACGGAGCAAAAGGCTCTTCCACTATCTGGTTCAGTATTCAAGTGTGTACCCGGAGTCCAGGGAGTAAAAAGTACTTTCTACAAATTATAGTTGGCCATCTATCCTAACATTTTCATCTAGCAGAAAAGAAAAATATCCTTACCCTTGTTCTTTCCTAACGCCTTCAATAGAGCAAGTATTTCTTCTTGCTCTGAGGGATTAGATACAGCAACTATAACATTGCTTTTATCTAGATCTACCTTATCAGGGTGTTTGAGTATCTGTTGGTAGATATTATGTCCTATTTTCTTTGGGTTAGTTGTTATCCATGAGATATCAATATTGTTATCTACAAAATGTTTGGCTATGAGCTTACCCTTTCTTCCTGCCCCCCAGATCACTAATTCACAAGGATTATCTAATTCTAGTTGAGCAAACCAATGCAACTTTAAGTCTAAAAATCGATTATCCGCATAGTTAGGATCATTGCGAGATGTTCGCTCAGGGTAATCTCTCCATTGATGCAATACCTGATCACAAGGAATAATTGTTAATCCATCAGCATACATCCGAAAGCAGAGATCGTAGTCTTCAGGGTATTGATCAGAATCAAATCCACCACACTTATCAAAGTCTTCTCGATGAAGCATCCAACAAGGACTTGGGATGACACATTCTTTATAGATATCGACCCAATTATTTCCAGTTGCTGTGAGGCTATTGAGCCAAGAGGCATACTTCTTATATCCATCACCTAATTCAACATCAGAAAAGTAATCCACACCTCCCAGAGCCAGATAACCTTTTCCCTTACTTGACAACAACAAACCCATTGTTTCTAGTTTTTGAGGGGCCATCTGATCATCTGCATCCATCCGGGTGATGTACTGACCTGTAGAAGATTGATAACCAGTTTGCAATGCTGGTATGATACCAACTCCATTTGATTTTCTTGGCTTTATACGAGCATCCAACTGTTGATATTCATATAAGATCTCCCAAGTCTCATCACTTGAATTATCATCAATTATACACAACTCCCACCCACTTTCAGTCTGTGCAATAATGGAATCCAGACACTCTCTCAAGTATGCAGCACCATTTTTAACTGGAGTGATAATGGATATTATGGGTATTGACATTGAGAAATAAGATTACTCTACAATCTCTCCAAGACACCAGCGATACCTTGACCACCGCCAATGCAAGCAGTGACCATACCGTACTTCTGGTTACGTCGTTTCATTTCATTAAGTAGTTGGATCGTTAACTTAGCTCCTGTACATCCTAGTGGGTGACCAAGTGCTATGGCTCCTCCATTGACATTGACAGCTGCTGGGTCAAGACCGAGAGTCTTGATTACAGCTAGTGCTTGAGTTGCAAATGCCTCATTGAGTTCAGTTTGTTCTATATCGTTAAGATTGAGGCCAGCTTGACTGATAGCCTTAGGTACTGCAGCACAAGGTCCAATACCCATATAGAGTGGATCTACACCAGCTGAAGCACAAGAGATCAATCTTGCGATTGGTTCAAGATTGAGTTGTTTGACCATTTCTTCACTTGCTACAAGTGTAAATGCAGCTCCATCAGATATCTGCGATGAATTACCTGCAGTGACTACCCCACCATTCTTAAATGCCGGTCTAAGCCTTGCAAGCCCTTCCATAGAAGTACCTCTGCGCAATCCTTCATCTGTGTCAACTACGTGAGACGATTCTACACGTTTACCATCTTTGACAAACACATTGTTTACGGTGATTGGAACGATTTCGTCTTTGAAGCGACCATTATCGATTGCATCTTGTGCTCTAGTATGCGACTGAACAGCAAACTCATCTGCTTGCTCTCTGGTTACCTCATATTTAGCCGCGACTGCCTCAGCAGTTGCACCCATACTGACATGATAATTGATGTTTTCTATGTTAGCCTTGTAGCTAGGTGCTAGCTTGTACCCTGTCATAGGAATCATACTCATAGACTCTGTACCACCTGCAAGGTAAAGATGCCCAAATCCAGCTTTGATTTTTCCAACAGCCATAGAGATTGACTCAAGTCCTGATCCACAATATCTATTGATTGTGATTCCTGGTACTTCTTTGCCAAGAGCTCTTGCCGAGATTAATCGACCAATCTGTAATCCTTGTTCACCTTCGGGGTTGGCACAACCTACGATTACATCGTCAATGATTTTAGGATCGACATTAGGCTGCGTAGACATCAAGTGCTTGATGACATCAACAGCCAGATCATCCGATCGATAATTTTTGAATCCTCCCCTCTTTGCCTTACCTACTGCTGATCTGAATCCTCCTATGATATATGCTTCCATGCTATTTATCTATTGATATGATATTAATTTGATATGCTTAGTTTCTCAGTGGCTTATTCGTTGTCAACATATGTTGTATCCTATCAAGCGTTTTCTGATTACCAAGTAGACTTAAAAATCCTTCTCGTTCTATATCGAGAAGATACTGCTCACTCACCTCTTGTGCTGCAGTCAGGTCACCTCCACAAATGACATATGCAATCTTGCGAGCGATCTCTACATCGTAGTCACTCATATAATTACCAAGTCTGAATTCGTTGATTGCAGAGTATAATGTTGACATTCCTTGACGTCCGAGTACTTTGATATCTGTCCGTGGTGTAGGAGCGATATAGCCAACAGCGAGGCTCAACACCTTTTGTTTTGCCTCTGCGATATTCCGATTGATATTTGTTGCGACAAAGTCTTTTCCATGTATCAGATAGTTATGTCCATACGCTTCGTGAGCAGATGTAGAGACTGTAGCTGTTGTAATCGTCTTGAAATGCTCAATTAGAGTTGGCATCATCACATCACCAGGAAAGTATGCATCAGATGCTCTGAGGGCAAATTCCTTAGTTCCACCACCTCCCGGCAGTAATCCTACACCTACTTCTACTAGACCAATATAGGATTCAGCTGCATAAACACCAGCGTCACAGTGCATCGATATCTCACAACCTCCACCGAATACATAACCTTGTGTAGCAACGACAACCGGGACCTTACAAGTTCTAATTTTCATATTAAGCTGCTGGAATTGATCCACCATCTTATCTAATGCATCAAAATCTTTTTGCATTGCAGTCATTCCTACATTCATCAGATTGGCTCCTACACTAAAGTTCTTCGCATTGTTACCGATAACAAGTCCTTTCCATCCTTCGCTCTCAGCTAAATCAATAGCCTCAGATATTCCATTACCTATACCTTCTCCTATGGCATTACTCTTACTTCTGAATTCTACACACATCACTCCATCTCCGATATCGTGGACTGTACATTCACTATTCTTGATAATCGGTGTATTTGACCTAATCGCATCTAGTATGATGAATTCCTCAGCACCTGGTACAGTTTCATAAGCCTTGCTATTGATATTGTAGTATTTGCGGACACCATCTTCATACTTATAGAAGTCAGTATGACCACTTGCTTGCATATCGGAGATCCATTGAGGGAGACTCTCTCCACATTCCTGTATGAGCTTGATGCCTTTCTCAAGACCTAACTCATCCCAATATTCAAATGGACCATAGCCCCACATATAACCCGCTCGCATTGCATCATCTATGGGATAATATTGGTCAGAGATTTCAGGCACACGATTGGCTGCATAAGATAATAGACAACCAAAGTATTCTTTCAAGAATTTGTTTTCTCTCTCTTCTCCATCAACCAGATTCGCCATGCGCTTACTGAAGATCTCAATCTTTTTTGCATCTCCGACAGCTTTGAGCCTTGGCTTTATGGCTGGGTGATATTCTAATGTTTTGAGATTAAGTGCATTGATGATTCGTTTGCCATTGTCATCTCGTTTATCTGTCTTTTCGTAAAATCCTTTACCAGATTTATTGCCGAGAAACTTATTCTCCAACAGAAATTCAGTGAACTTAGGTGTTGGCAATTTCTTTGCCTTAGAGACAAATTCATCATCTACAGCTGAGTATAAAAACCTCGTTACCTTCTCTCCTGTATCTAGTCCTACTAGGTCATTGAGTCTGTAAGTTGCTGTATTGGGTCTTCCGATCAAAGGACCAGTTATCGCATCCACCTCTTCAATCCTCATATCATATTTCTCGGTCAACATATTGATCTTATTGCCAGAGACAATGCCAATTCTATTCCCGATAAATGCTGGCGTATCCTTACATAGGACAGTTTGTTTTCCAAGATTCCGATCCCCGAATTCCATAAAAAAGTCCACAACAGATTGATCAGTAGTCTTATGTGGTATGACTTCAAATAGTCTTAAATATCTAGGTGGATTGAAGAAGTGAGTCCCACAAAAGTGAGCCTTAAATTCATCCGATCGCCCTTCAGCAAGCATACCAATAGGAATACTTGATGTATTAGATGATACAAGAGATCCTACTTTTCTGTGCTTCTCTACTTTCTCAAATATTTGATGTTTGATTTCGAGTTTTTCAACCACTACTTCTATAATCCAATCTGCATCAGCAATCTTTTCAAAGTCATCGGTGAAATTTCCAGTAGAAATTCTCTTAGCAAATGACTTTTGATAGAGAGCTGCTGGCTTAGATTTCAGAGCTGCTTTGAGAGCACCATTTACGATGCTATTCCGGACAACAGGATTATCTTTATCATTGTCTGAGATGTCGAATGGTACAATATCTAGCATCAGGACTTCCATCCCAATATTAGCTAAGTGACAGGCGATGCCTGCTCCCATAACACCTGACCCTAGTACAGCGGCCTTTTGTAATCTGAAACTCATCTATTCTTAGTATTTATTGTAAGTAAAGCTAGTTGTTATTTTTGATACGTAAGAGCTATAGTAATTGTTTTAATGTTGTCATTAAAGAACATAATAAAGGTCGTGCCCAACTAAATTGACACGACCTGTAACTAAATTTCCAAAATAATAATTATGCAAATGCAATATTTTTCTTCTCTTCCACAATCGTCAGTGAGTCAGGACTTGTTAATGTCACTCTGTGACCTTCAATCTTTGGAAGTTCATACTTGAAGAAGTACTTCATCGTATGAATTTTACTTGAGTAAAACTCTTCGCTATAAGTCATCTGACTAGTGACGATTGCAGTCTTTGCAGTCGTCGCCATCTTGAGCCATTGCCAAGCCAAGACAACGCTACTCATCATTTCCATGAATATGGTTGCATCAGCAATGTATCGTTCGTGATCACCTTGCATTGCAAATCCAAGGAGATGCATGAGTGTTGACTCAAGAGACTTGCTTGCAGTCTTCAGCTGATCTGCATAAGTTTTCAAATCATCATAGTTGGATGCAGACTTGATCGTTTCAATGATTTCTTTAGTTAAGTACTTCATTGCCTTACCATCCTTCATCACAATCTTTCTGCCCAATAGATCAAGAGATTGGATGCCAGTTGTCCCTTCATATAGAGACATAATCCTGATATCTCTATAGTATTGCTCTAAGGGAAAGTCAGTACAAAATCCATATCCTCCAAGGATTTGCAAGCCATTGCTAATAGAGACTCTACCCATTTCCGATGGATATGTCTTGGCAATTGGTGTCAATAATTCTAGTAGGTCATGATAGCGTTCTCTATCTTCTTCTGGACCATATTCTGATAAGTCCTGGTAGTATGATGCTTGGAGCAATAGTGCTACCGAACCTTCAGTTACTGACTTTTGCATCAGTAACATTCTTCTGACATCAGGATGATTGATGATAGTTGCTTGTTCTGCATCGACATTCTTGACTCCTCCCTTAAGGATTCTTCTTCCTTGCGGTCTTTCTTCAGCATATTGAAGCGAAGCATAGTAGGCCGCTGTAGCTGTTGAGGCTGCTGTCATACCCACATCTATACGTGCTCCATTCATCATTTGAAACATATACTTGAGTCCCTTATTCTGCTCTCCGACTAACCAACCTTTGCATTGTTGGTTTTCACCAAATACAAGGTGTGTCGTACAATAACCTTTTTGGCCCATTTTCTGAAAGTCTCCAGCAGTCAAGACATCATTCTCCGTAAAACTCCCGTCTTCATTAGTCAAAAACTTAGGAATAACAAAAAGAGAAATCCCTTTGGTACCTGCTGGTGCTCCTTCGATTCTTACTAATGCGAGATGCACAAAATTTTCACAATAATCGTGGTCTCCACCTGAAATAAATATCTTCTGACCTGTAATGGAATATGATCCATCTTCATTCAATTTTCCAGAAGTGGTAATGTCTGATAGTGAACTCCCTGCTTGAGGTTCAGTAAGGCACATCGTACCTCCCCACTCTCCAGCAATCATCTTCGGTACATACTTCTGCTTTAGCTCATCACTACCAAATGTAACAATCAAGTTTGCTGCTCCACCTGTCAGACCTGTATAACCTGGCAAGCTATTATTGGCACATTCAATTACGTGAGATAGTGCTGTAAATACTGAATGAGGCATCTGCATCCCTCCATCATCATAGTCCAGATATGAACCAATACCTCCAATCTCACCCATCCCTTTCATAAATTCTCCAACAACGGGATGAACGACAACCTTACCATCTTTGAAGTAAGCTCCTTGCTCATCCATCTCCTTGAATACGGGATACATCACCTTATCAGCATAGTCCTTCATAGAATCTATGAGAATATTACAATTGTCTTGATCATACTCCGCATATCGCTCGATGTGTGCAAGCTCTTGAGCCTTCAACATTTCAAATAAGGTAAACTTGACATTGTCGATATTGATATACTGAGCCATTGCGTAAGGAGTTTATTTATTAGGTGTTAAATATTCAGTAATTCAAATATAATCAAAAAAGATGACACAGTGTCATCTTTTAAATGCCAGGATGATTTTTTTGCCCTAAATTTGACATTGATCATCATTAGCAAGTTGTGAACTAACTTTGCAAGCAGGTAGCATTTGAAAATGAGTAAAAGAGAACAAAATAAACAAGTCGTACGCAGTCGTCTTCTAGAAGAATCACTGAAGTTGTTTTCAGAAAAAGGAGCGATTAATACCACCGTTGCTGATATTGTAGAAGTGTGTGGAATAGGTCGAGGGACTTTCTACAATTACTTCCACGACGTGAATCATGTGATGAATGTACTACTGGAAGAAATGTATACTGAGATCAGAGTTATCATTAAAGAAGCAAGAGAGAATTCGACTAATGTTTACCAGATGCTCTATTCGTCATTTAAATGCTATCTAGACTATGTATCTGACAATGAGTACAAACATTTTCATCAAAGAAATCAGGCCTATATCCGGAGTGCATCCTATGAAAATAAAGTTATCAGAAGTGTCATTATAGAAATGCAAGACGACCTAAAAAAACTCAAGGACTTCGGAGAATTTAAGGAAACTTATGAGCTGCAACTTCTCAGCGTTATCCTTGTTGCTACACCTGTGGAAATGTTTCTTAATATACATAAGACCAACATTAAAACAACTAATGAAGAGTTGGCGGCCTTTATGGCAAAACTCTTTACCAAGGCAATGAAACCTCTTAAACAACCCGTGTAATACCGAAATAGTGAATAAGTTAAGTTTTTCCTTACTCTGGCTGGCATTGACAGTGATTATCGTCACTCTTCTTATCATGCCTATCTATCAGAATTGTGGAAATAATTATCCATTCTATATTGAGGATATTATTATTATCCTGATAGCTGTTACGTTCACGAGATACATATTTCTTCTTGATTATCATTGGTTTGCTAAGAATAAGACATTGAAAATCATCTTGGCATTTTCTGTGATTCCGATGTTATTCTACATAGTGGATGCTCAATATGAGTTTCAACGATATATAGATGAAGAAGGTGTAGACACACTACTTCTACCAGGAGGCAATCCAGCAGTCGCAGAATATGCTAGGAATCAATTTAGATTCTTTTGGGCATTTGCAATGATCTGTTGTTTTGCCATACCAATCAAAATAATCAGAAGTATCTGGAGAGATTATAAAGCAAACGCTAAATAACATAAATCATTCTATGTCAAAAATACAAGCATTCAACGATTACAGGAGTAAGATGAACGATGTCATCCTTGCTGAAGACAATAAAGTACTTAAGAGATTTTGGTCTCTCGACGGAGCAGCATACTCAGAAGGTGCACTCAATGTAAAAACTAAAGAATTACTCGGGCTTGTTGCATCTATGGTCCTACGATGCGATGATTGTATCACTTATCATTTGATACAAGCAAAGGAGGCTGGAGTCACTAAGCCTGAGATTTATGAAGTATTTGCAATAGCTAATCTAGTCGGAGGTAGTATCGTGATCCCACATACAAGAAGAGCAGCTGAAGTGTGGCAAGAACTAGAACACGATTCCTAGTAACTAATAAGGAGTAAAAAACTCTTAGCTTTGATTTGAGTTTTCAATAACAACAGTTATCCAGTTGAAGATCTACAACAGATCAATCACAAATAGATAAAATACTAGGGCTATCCACGCCTACATTTAATGAGCAGAAGACACGGTAGAAACGACCCAGATTTGCCAAAAGCAAAGTTGACTAAAGAGACATTTAGTCAAGCTCTAGAGATATTTGCCTACCTCAAGCCGTATAAATGGCACTTTATTGTAGGTTTGATTCTACTCACAGTGAGTAGTGCAATCTTTATGGTTGTATTGTACTTAGCTGGATTAATGGTCGATATTGCGCAAGGAGAGACTACCCTTGATTACACATTAAAGGAGATTGGACTATTATTGATTGTCATCTTCGTTTTTCAAGGAATTATCTCATTTTTTAGAGTCTACTTGTTCGCTTATACTAGTGAAAATGGTATCGCAGCAATCAGAAAGGCGCTGTATACTAAAATGATCACATTGCCAATCGTCTTCTACGAAAAAAATAGATTGGGGGAACTGATCAGTCGGATAACTGCAGATGTGGAATCTATGTACTCAGCATTCTCTGTGACCTTAGCTGAGTTCTTGAGACAGATTGTTATCTTATTCGTTGGGATTGGTTTTTTAGCATGGACTGCACCTACACTATCATTGATTATGCTTGGGACATTTCCCATCATTGTAGTACTAGCTCTATTCTTTGGAAAGCACATTCGTAAGCTCTCTAAGCAGCGGCAAGATGCCTTAGCTGTGACCAATACGATAATGAATGAAACGATGACAAGTATTAGATCGGTCAAATCATTTACGAGTGAAAACTTTGAGAGTCAACGATACGGTACTACGATCAATAAGGTCATCGGAATTGCGATGAATTATGCCAAAGCTAGAGGTGCTTTTGCAGCCTTTATGGTTTCAGTATTATCAGGTGCTCTCTTTTTCGTCATTTGGCAAGGAGCAAAAATGGTACAGAATGATGCCATTACTGCTGGAGGATTAATTTCATTTGTCAGTTACACTGCGGCTATCGGTGCTGCTATCGCAGGGTTGGGTAATTTCTACAGTCAACTATTAGGTGCCTTAGGTGCTACAGAAAGAGTCAGAGAGATTCTTAAAGAAGGAGGTGAACTTGACAATATAGACCCAACAGCTAAGGTAGAGTTACGAGGGAATATTAGCTTTAATAATGTTGTGTTTAACTATCCTACCCGAGAAGATATACCAGTACTTAAGTCGCTTAATATTTCTATCAAGAGTGGGCAGAAGATTGCCTTAGTCGGTGCAAGTGGATCGGGTAAATCTACCATTGTCCAGCTGTTATTGAGATTCTATGATATCCAAGGCGGAGAGATTATCGCAGATGGAAATAACATCCAAGACTACGATATCAGTGCATATAGATCAAATTTCGGGATGGTACCTCAGGAAGTACTTCTATTCGGCGGGACGATAAAAGAAAACATCCTTTACGGTAGACCAAAAGCTAGTCATGAAGAAGTCATAAATGCTGCAAAACAATCAAATTCTTGGGAGTTTATCTCAGGATTTCCAGAAGGATTAGAAACGATTGTTGGAGAACGAGGCATTAAGCTCTCAGGTGGGCAAAGACAACGCATTGCCATTGCTAGAGCTATATTGAAAGACCCTGCAATCTTACTTCTTGATGAGGCTACCTCTTCACTTGATGCAGAATCAGAGCACGTCGTACAGGAAGCGCTAGATCGATTAATGCAAAATCGAACCTCTATCATCATCGCTCACCGATTGAGCACAGTCAAAGATGTTGATAAGATCTTTGTGATTGAAGATGGTCAGGTGATTGAGCAAGGTGATCATATAACCTTATCCCAGAAAGAAGAAGGTGTCTACACACATCTTGTACATTTGAGTTCTTTGAGCTAGGACTTTTCTTTACCTTCTAGTTCTATGTAATCTATTTCGGCTGTGGCCAAATATTGCTTATAAAAGACTTCAAAGTCAGCAATCTCCTTACCTACTGCAGTGAATATCCAAGCCAGTAAGGTCACGTCATCAGCATACCCAAGTAGCGGAATAAAATCAGGTACTAGATCTAATGGGGAAACAAAATAAATCACCGCTCCGATAATGAGTACCATCGTCTTAGGAGAAATTTGGCGATACTTCCTAGTTGCTGAAAATTGAATAAGTCTTGCCAATAACCTTACTTGATTAAGGAAGTCAGCACCGACCGACTGGAGGTTCTCACCTTTATCTAATTTATCAAATACTTGGAGGCCAAGATTAACAAGTTTATTCTTATTGCCAATCATCGCTACACCCTTTTTCAGTGCAAGTCTAAAAAATCTAGACTTTACGATGTCGTCAATCTTGTTTTCTTTACGTTTCACATATATATCAACAGATGTGATATCGAGAAAATTCCAAAACAGTAACTTTAATCATTGCCAAATGTATAAGGCAACAAGCAGCAGAACAATCCGAAGAGAGATACATCATTAAGTAGACTACGATAAAGAAGTATTAAATTATGGTCATCCACGACATTTGAGGTAACAAAAAGCCTATTTTTATGACATCAAATATGGATAATTACCGTTTAATTAATACATCGTATATTCAATAAGCGTATGGTCAGGTCGATAATAGTTAGTTTTCTTTTCATAGTAGGTGCAGTTTCGATTGCATATGCTCAGCCATCTAATGCTGATTGTACAAATCCAATTTCGATCAATAATCCATCTAACTATTGTTCTGCCGTTGGTGAATTCACCAATGTCAATGCAGGTCCTAGTGGATATGGTGCTGCTAGTTGTTGGGATGGCGTAAGCAATGATGTTTGGTTTCAATTTACCGCACAGGCTCAGACTGCCTCTATAACTGTCATAGGCAGCAATAGTGGTGGTGGTACTTTACAATCTCCGCAGATAGCACTATACATCGACAATGGTTGTACGGGTGTCATCCAAGAATTGAGATGCGCATCAGATGTGGCAGGCGATGATATTGTCAGTCTGACCAGAGGTAACTTGACTGTCGGAGAATCATACTATATCAGAGTGGACGGTAGGAATTCAGATCAGGGAACATTTGAACTATGCGTCACTAATTTCAATCCACCTACGGAGCCTGGACAAGACTGTGCCACAGCTTCTATTCTTTGCAACAAAGATCCATTTGTGGTAGAGTTTGTGACAGGAGCAGGTAATGACACAACAGAAGCAGATGGATCATGTTTTAGTGGAGAATCTTCCTCTACTTGGTTTAAATGGACATGTATGACAGCTGGCACACTTACATTTGTACTAGATCCAATAAGGAAGACTACCGTAGGCGGACAAGGTTCTGCAGGTGATGACTTGGATTTTGGACTATATGAGTTACCGCTGGGAATCGACGCCTGCACAAAATCAATTATAAGATGTAACGCCACTCACCCTTTTAATTATATCAATGGGCAAGCTGTCGTTAATTGTAATTATGAGACTGGTCTTGACTTAACTTCAACAGAAACAGAAGAGGATGCTGGATGTGATGCAGGTGAAGATGGCTTTGTGAGATTCATAGATATGCAGGTTGGAGTTAGTTATGCTTTAGTAGTTAATAACTTCTCTGATTCAGGTCAAGGATTTGAAATATCATTTGGGGGAACAGGAGAATTTTTAGGGCCAGAGCCATTATTCACTGTCGAGCCTATGACAGGCTTAAGATGTGATACTGACTTCATGGTTAATGACTTCAGTACTTTTAGTAATGGAAGTATTGTTGAATGGGAATGGTCATTTGGAGTAGGTGCAGTTCCTGCATTTTTTACTGGACAGAATCCGCCTCCAATTAACTATGAGACATTTGGAGACAAGTCAATATTGTTAACTGTTACAAGTGACAAGGGTTGTGTCGTAACAGAGAGGCTAGATTTCTTCGTTGACTCATGCTGTGAAGACATTATATCAGACTTAGGTGCTACGATAGAAGGGGCAACACTTCAGTGTGCCGAAGATGAAGACGGAACTCTAGTTGTCCAAGGGACAAATGGCTTCCCTCCATATATGTACAGTATCGATGGTGGTGATTTTACGAATATCAACTCAGCAAGTGGACTTGGAGTAGGCATATACGATGTCATCGTTCAGGATGGTAAAGGTTGTGAATTTTCCATAGAGACAGAGATTACAGCTCCTGAACCCTTAATTGTCGATGCGGGAGAGGATGTTACTGTTGACTTAGGCGTAAGCACGCAACTAGAGGCATCATTTACACCTGTAATGGGTAATGAAATCATAGAATGGATAGTTAATGCTGGACTAGATTGCACAGATTGTCTTGACCCTAATGCTTTAGCACCAGGGACAACAACGTACGTCATACAAGTGACTGACGAAAACGGCTGCGAAAGACAAGACGAGGTAACCGTAAGTACATTTATTGAAAGAGATAGACCGATCTTCGCTCCTAATATTATGCTTTCTGGAAGCTCTACTGATGATGGAAGATTCTTCGTTGGTACAGGACCAGCAGCTGCAGAAATAGAACGTATCCAAATCTATGACAGGTGGGGTAATCTGATATGGGAAGGCACTGGGATGGTTCCAAATGAATTCCAACAAGGATGGGATGGTAAGTTCAACGGAGAATTTGTCAATCCTGCGGTATTCGCTTGGGTAGCCTATGTCCGATACCTTGATGATGTTGTCATTATCTATAATGGTGATGTAACAGTGGTACGATGAGACTAGGCATTTTACTTCTTGGACTATTTGGCTGCATATTGACCGCTTGCGTTAATGACTTAGCTGATGTGAAGGCGTTAACTGAAGAGCCCAATTTCAAGCAAGAAGTTGCCAAAGACGTAAGGATATTTTATTCAGACTCGGCTCAAGTCAAAGTCATTATCAATGCCCCTACTCTACGCCGATTCAAAGAAAAATCTATCATCAATGATGAATTCCCTGATGGAGTACTTGTAGAATTTATGGATGATAACGGTAATGTCACCAGTTGGCTAGAAGCTGACTATGCCATTAAAGCCTCTGCAGATAAAGAGGTGACTGTCAAAGAGAATGTCAAATTTTATAATACAGAAGATGATAAACTGGAAACTTCAAAACTCATCTGGAATGAGTCTGATGGTACAGTTTATACGGACAAGTTTGTGAAGATATCACAACCTAGTCGACGTGATACAAGTTATGGATACGGTTTGATCACAGACGAAAAATTTTCAAAGTTTGAAATACTTCAATTTCACGGTGTTAAGAATGCAGAACAGTTAAAGAAAAATCTGTAGTCCTTCAATCGATGCAACATAGCATTTAATAAAATTTTAATTCTAGATTAAATACTAATCTCCCCTAATCAACTGTTATTGGATTACTCAAAAATATAACTCGCTATGACGACTAAATCTTCAATAATTACAGCTTGTGTATTTGTCCTAGGATTGTTGATAGGCACGCGTTACTTAAGTTCTGACCTATCAGTATCCACTGATGAGATACAAGGAGAAATGTCAACTCAAACTGCCGATAGAGTATCAAGTGAAGATCAAGGTTATACGGCTCGTCCTGCCGATAATAGTGTCAGCTACCTCTCTGATGAAATGGCGACCATCAATCTATTTGAAGAGGCTGCACCATCGGTTGTCTATATCACAACCTCGCAGGTGACAAGGTCCCGATTCAATACGAATATCAACGAGATGCCACAAGGATCTGGATCAGGGTTTATCTGGGATGATCAAGGACATATCGTCACCAATTACCACGTCATAGAAGGAAGTAATAGAGTCAGTGTCACACTATCCAATCAACTATCATATCCAGCAACTTTTGTAGGAGCGGCACCTAACAAAGATCTTGCTGTCCTTAAGATAGATGCCACATATGATAACTTGACACCAATCCCAATAGGAAGATCATACAATCTCAAAGTAGGACAAAACACTTATGCAATTGGCAATCCATTTGGACTCGACCAAACTCTGACTACGGGTATCATCAGCGCCACAGGTAGAGAAATCAAAGCACAAAATGGCACTCCAATTAGCAATGTGATCCAAACGGATGCAGCGATTAATCCAGGTAATAGTGGTGGCCCATTGCTAGATAGTGCAGGTAGACTAATCGGTGTCAATACTGCCATCTATAGTAAGTCTGGATCATCTGCAGGAATTGGGTTTTCGATTCCTGTTGATGAAGTTGCTTGGGTTGTGCCTGACCTGATTCGGTATGGCAGAGTCAAGCGTCCATTCCTCGGGATAGATATTGTTGACAATTCTAAGTTTTCGGAATCAGGAGCAATGATCAGAAGTGTCGGAGAGAATAGTCCAGCTCAAAAGGCAGGTCTCAAAGGTGTCCAACAAGATCAGTATGGCAGAGTGTTCTACGGTGATATCATTACGAAGATCAACGGAAATCCGATCAAGTCAAGTGGAGACATTACGCCTTTGTTAGAGAAATTTAAACCAGGAGATCAGGTCAAAATCGAGTTTATCAGGCAGTCTAAAGCATATACAACAGACTTGATATTGGGGTCGTCGGTGGATCAGTAGAATAATTGATTCTGCCTTATTGATAAAACACGCTTATCTTTTATTTTAACAGTACTTGCTTATACCTCTCCCAACTATCCACCTCATCGATATCCTCTAGTGGCTCTAGCAGGGCAACTGATAAATTGTGACTTTCACATCTAGCTAAACTGGTATCTAGGACTTGCTCAGTGCTCCAAGGCATCTCTTCAAATAGACCATCAATGACAACACTTAATCCTAATAAGTAGTAGCCGCCGTCCAAGCTTGGCCCAAAAACAACTTCTTTTTTATCTAGTAAATTTTCAACTTGATTGAGATGCTCTAGGGTAATATAAGGACAATCAGACCCAATAATTACTGCACGCTTATGCGTTAATAATACTTCTGTAAATGCTTGTTGCATTCGATTACCCAGATCCCCATCTGATTGTAATCTATAAGTTCCATTTGACATTTGCCAACGAGAAGATTCTTCAGGTAGATACTGACTATAGTACAAATAAACAGGACCATCGTATTGCTCGCAAAGTTGTCGATTGACATCAAGTAAGTGCAGATATGCATCGTAAGCTTTGTGGTCACCTATACCTTTGGCTAACCTCGTTTTGGCATGGCCTATTTTGGGATTCTTAAGTAGAACTATGAGAGCGGTATTATCTGCTCTTCCACTTTGACTTTTTATCGTCATCTTCATCTGTCTTTTCTGAAATCTTATCACCTTGTTCTAATTCATCGGCGATGGTGTTGTACGGACCAGTAACAATCTTACCATCGATAGGCAGTTTACTAGTGATCTGAATGTACTCATCATCTTGAATACCAGTCTTGACATCTCTCATCACCACACTATCTCCTTGCATAAGAAAGACAACTTCCTTGTATTCTTTCTTGGTTTTATCCTTGTATTCTTCTGGTACTCTTGTAGTCACCGCTTGAATAGGAACGGCGATTACATCATCAGCTCTATCAGTGTTGATATCTACACTAGCTGACATTCCTGGTCTGAAAGGATGAGGTCTACTAGATATCAATAAATCACTGTAAGAGTCTGAGTCAATCCTAACTTCTACAATAAAGTTAGTGACTTGATCCGAAGTCAATGCGCTTGCAGTACCTGTAGCAAGATTGGCTGCACTATTGGATACATGTGTAACTACACCTGTAAATGTCTTATCTGGATAAGCATCAACATCAATAGTGACGGTATCATCTAGGTTGACTCGTAGGATATCGTTTTCACTTACTTCTACTTCGACGAGCATACTCGACATATTGGAGATTCGCATCAGCTCTGTACCTGTCATCTGCATTGTACCCACTACTCTTTCTCCTTGCTCTACAGTCAATGAAGAGACGACTCCATCTACAGGTGCTTTAATGGTTGTACGGCTAAGACTTGTCTGTAATTCTTGTAGGGTTGCTTGACTACTTTCCACATTGAATGAAGCACCCTCCGCACTTTTCTGGGCTGATACCAGGCTTGCCTCAGAGGCTTTCAGATTAGCCTCCAGACCTCTCAGAGTTGCTTCTGTCTGATCATATTCTACTTGAGAAATAACTCCATCTTTTAACAGCTCACTATTTCGCTGATGTATTGTTCTAGCATTGCTAATTTGTGCTACGATTTGTTCTTTTTGAGCTCGACTTGCTGCGATGTTAGACTCTGCCATACTTTGCTGAGCTCTAGCATTATTGACTGTTGCCTTACCTCTAGACACTGCTGACACATAGCTTTCAGGATCTATCTTCGCTAGTAGTTGACCTGCTCTGACTGTATCGCCTTCCACTACGTAGAGTTCTACGATCTCACCTGACACATCAGAACTAATCTTAACTTCCTTCTCAGGATAGACTTTGCCGCTTGCTGTGACGGTTTCAAGGATTGTCCGCTTACTGATTTTTTCTAAGTCAACCTTGATATCATCGTCCTCCTTATTCATCTGCATTACACCCATTGCAATAGCAGAGAGAACAAGGATTCCCAAAATTATCCAAAGCCAAATTCTTGATTTCTTTTTTGCCATATTGAGTATGCTATTTTGTAAAGTAGTCTAATCCATTTAAATAAAAATCTATCACAGTCACCTTGAAATAATAGTCATACTTCGCGATAATTTCATTGACTTGAGTCTGTTGTAGTAAATTCTGAGCCGTTACATATTCTAGGTTTCCTATTGCACCAGCAGCGTATCGCTTCTTAGAGTTTTCAAATGCAGCAGATTGAGCTTGAGTAGATATTGTAGCACCACTATATTGCAACTTTGACTGCCTTGCATCCAAAAGTGCATTTTGCAATTCTATCTTGGTTGCTTCTAGAGCTTGCTCATAGTTAATCGTTTGGTTAATGACATTGAGTTTAGCTCTTTCAACACCTATTCGAGCTGTTCCATTATTCCAAATTGGGATATTGACTCCAAGACCAAGACCGATAGAGAGGTTATCAGATAGTTGGTTGAAGTATGGAGAATTTTCCAATATTGGTACATCTTGTGAAAACTGAATTACTGCAGGTACATTATTGAAGACTACAGTTTGATCGATTAATTGTGTCTCGAATCCAGCAATAGATCTAGCACTATTAGAATATGCTGTTCCGAGGTTGCCACCAAATGTAATAGATGGATACTTAGCTGTCTGCGAGATTCCTTCACCAAGCTCAGCGGCATCAATATTGAGTCTTGCAGCCTCAAGCGCTGGATGCAATCTCAAAGTACTCTCAATCAATTGATCTAGAGTAACCGCATCTGGATCAAGAGTAACATCAATATCTGCTTCGTTAGCAATATCGATTGTTGTCTGGTCAAGTCTAAGTAGCTGGGTCAATCCCAACTCAGCAGTTAGCACTTGATTTTTTGCTTGTAAGACTGACTGTTGATTCTGAGTTAATTGAGCATCAAACTCGAGGATATCATTCTTAGGTCGGACACCAGATTGTATAAGACGATCTAGATTCCGCTTTTGTTCTTGAGTGAGTGCTAATTGAGTTTCCGCAATTCGAATATTCTCCTTTGCGAATAGCACAGCTAAGTATTGATTAGCTACTTGCAATGCGATATCATATCTAATACTCTCAGTATTTGCAACGCTAGCATTGAGTGACACTTCAGCTTGTTTTATTGTTTTTTGGATTCTACCAGCATTGTAGAGTAGTACACCTGAAGAAAGTCCGATGTTATTAGAGTAGAAGGCTTGGTTGATAAATTCATTAGAAGTAGGGTCGATCGTTCTTCCATAATTGGCAGAGAAGTTGAAATTACCATTAAGTGTAGGATACCTAGATAATTCTGCCAATTCTAAATCGTAGGCTGAAGATTGCTCAGCTATTGTGGAAGATTTCACTTGCAGGCTTTCTACCATTGCTCGATTGATACACTCTTCTAGTGTCCAGACCTGTTGAGCCCTGCCAGATGTTGCGCAAAGTCCAGCTAAAATGCACGTGAGAATGCTAGTATAAAACTTCATGATTTCAAGTTGTCTCTCAAAGATTATCATAATCGTAATGAATATGTAGATAATTCTATGAACTATGCAGATAATTGGATTAATACCGCTTCAGCTTGAGTCTCAATCGTTGTTCTACTATGGAATGCCAATCCAAGAAGAGAGATACGGCAGAGTAAGAGGCTTTGGTTTGACATCTAGGACTAAGTGGTGTTCTATCCAAGGTGTCATATCCTCTATGAATCTTGTACTATTGAGGATAATGATATTGGGGATAGAGTACGAGATTTTTGCATAAGCATCAACAAATCCCTTTGCAGTAAAATTAGGAATATAGAGATCTATAAATATGAGCTTAGGTAATTGCTCTGGTCCTTGTGAGGATATACTTTGAAGAGCTACTAGTGAACTCTGTTCAAAAACAGCATCGACATCATAGTGTGACACCACAAATGACTCCATAATAATCTTATGGTGCAAATGTGTCATTGTATCGTTGTCTATAAATAGTACTTTATTCATAATCTGAACCCCAACCTATAAAGTGCAAGTAAGGGAATGAGCAGTTTAATAGGAAAGTAATTACACTATTAAGGTAACGATTATATATAGAGTAATACCATATAGTTAACGATAATTAATTGAAACTATACCCTAACAAAAGTAATAGCGAACACAATACATTCATGTTGAGAAATGAGATCAATGACCAAAAATACTTGAAATCTAAATGTTCTATCTTTGTCAATATATGAAAAAAGCCTCCAGATTCTAATTGAAAAACTTTCACCTTACATTCATTTTCCTAGTAGTGTCAAGTTCAATCTTTGGTCAAGAAAGCCAAGAGTTGAATTTTCAGAATATGGACCCATTGAATATACTGCCTAACAACTATATCAATGATATGGCAATGGATAGTTTAGGCTACTTATGGTTAGCAACAAATGGTGGGTTAAGCAGGTATGATTCACCATCATATATCAAAACTTATTCTAAAGGAGATATAGGATTAGAATCTGACATAATCAAAACGCTTGAGGTTGGCAAGAATGGCGTCCTTTGGATAGGAACAACATTGGGTGGTGTTACCAGCTATGATATCACTAAAAATGCATACCACACATATACAAGTGACTCTACCAAGCTACATACTCTATGCAGTTCTGAAATTCTATCGATCGCTGAGGTTGACTCTTCAGAAATATGGGTAGGATCTGAAGGTGGTATTGATGTGTTATACCCGAAGAAAGATAGTGTCTATAATTTCAACTTTTTTGATAACAGATCATTTGCTATTCAACCTGGTCCAGTATTAGACATTCTTGTTGACAGCAAGGGTTGGATTTGGTTAACAACTTGGGACGGAGGAAATTTTCTATACATTCCTCATCCATCTGGCCTGCATAGCAAAGGACATTTCAAGCAAATAATCATACCTCAACTTGAAGGAAAGAGTAATGTGTGGCGAATTGTTGAGTATGATTCTAATCATTATTGGTTATCAACACATAATAGCGGACTAGGCTATATGCTAATACCTGAGAACGCTACTAACATAATAGATAAGCAAGACTGGGAACCAGAGTTTATATTATTCACCGCGAATGATGCGAAGAAAACATCGTTGGCTCTCAATTATGTGAGAGATATTGAAATAGATTCAGAAAAGAACTTGTGGGTTGCCACTAATAATGGATTGAGTTTACTAGCCAAACAAGAGATCAAAAAACTAGACTTTGATATTCCAAGTCAAGAACCTGAATTCTCTTCGTATTTCCAAAGAGCAAGTAGGGATTTTACGATCAATGATAATAACATTACTTCTTTGCATTTGGGGAGGCAAGGCTTAATCTGGATTGGCAGTTCTTCAGGACTTAACCAATTTAATAAGCTAACTAATAGGTTTAGAAGAGTAGAATTACCACAGCCATTTAATTCTGCCAATATTAGGCTAGATAGAGTAAACAATATCAAACAACTTGATGAGAATACACTAGTCATTGCAACAAATCAAAATGGATTACTCGGATACGATATCTCATCTAATCAGATTTTAGATAATCTTCCTTTTGCAAAAAACATACGTAATGAACTGGCACAAACAATGTTTCGAGATCAAGGTAACTCATTATATATAGGAGCTCAAAAAGGCGTTGTCCGGATTAATACAAAGCCACCTTATAAATCAAAAACTCTTTACCTTCCAAGCAACATCTTAAATGATTCTTATAGAAACCTCAACTTAAATAATAATGAGCTCTTATTTTATGTATCTGAAATCGTAAAGGATAGTAAAGATCGTCTTTGGGTAGGTTCAGAAAAAGATTTATACATCGTCAATGAGAATAGCGGTAAATGGACCAATGTCATTCCAAATATAAGTGTCAACAAAATACTTGAGGACTCCAGAGGTGACATATGGGTTGCTTGTTATCAAGGTATCCGAAGAATAGTAGGTCATGGTGATCAGATGGAAATATTATCATATCAAAATGGTGATGACTCTGTAAAAAACATCATGAATAATAATCAGATAATCACGATGAAGGAATACAATCAGAAAATCTACTTTGGTTATCTGAATGGCTTCTTTACTTTCAATCTAGTTAATGACAAATTTGAAATTTTCAATGAAGATCTTACCGATATTGCGGTAAATAACCTTTCGATTACGAATGAAGGTATCATATGGGCCTCATCACCAAATGGTCTTCTTCGTTATGACTTAAGTAGCGACAAATACAATCTTTATACTCAAAAAGATGGTTTACAGATGATCTCTTTTAGGAGAGATTCAAACTATGGTGACCCCACAGGAAACGTTTACTTTGGAAGTGAAAATGGAATGGTCATTATTAACAAATCTGAATGGGATCAAACTAGTACTGAATCTCCAGTGTATATCACAAGTGCCAACTTAATCAACTCTGATTCTAAAGAAAACTTAAATGCAATTGGTAAACAATCAATTGAGATTGCATCCGACAATATCTCCGTAGAGATTCTATTTTCAAGTCCTAATTACAGTTTACCGTCAAAGAATACTTACGCCTACCGACTTGATGGACTAGAAGGAGATGAGTGGAATTACACAAATGCTCAAAAAGCTCTATACACTAATCTTGATCCAAAGGAATACACCTTTATGGTCAAGACTGCCAATACTGATGGTAGTTGGCCTGAAGAATATACTTCTATTGTAATAAAGGTCTTACCAACCTTTGTTGAAACAAACCTATTCAAGTTACTTTTATTAGCCTTAGCTATTCTTGTGATGTTTCTTATTTTAGGTTATTACAAAAGTGTAGCAAACCGACGAAATAATGTTCTTAAGGAATACAACAAGAAGCTGAATGATGAAATAAGGAAAACAGAAAAAGCGAATATTTCTCTGGCAGAACGAGAAGTAGATATGCAGCAACTGATCCTACAGCTTGATGAATCCAATAAAGAATTGACTAGATCGAATGAAGATCTTGAACAATATGCATTTATCACTTCGCATGATCTCCAGGAACCGCTGAGAACTGTAGGTGCTTTTTCAGGCTTGCTTAAGGAGAAGATTGACAACTTAGATGACCCAACTCTTATGAACTATGTTCACTTCGTTGAACAGGGTGTAGAACGTATGTCTTCCTTAATCAGTAGTCTTCTAAGCTACTCTTTGATTGGGAAGGAAGGTGATGTCTTTCAGACAGTAGACCTTAATTCACTTCTGGAAGGTAAAATCCAAGACTTATCCGTCTATCTCAAAAGCAACAATGCATCTGTAACCACCGGTAAGTTGCCAGTCATATATTGTAGAAAAGAGCAGATAGGTACTGTATTTTACAATTTAATATTGAATGGTTTGAAATTTAATAAAAGTCAGAACCCTCAGGTAATTGTATCCTCTGAAGAACTCGATGACCATTGGAAATTTAGTGTAACAGATAATGGAATAGGTATCGCAAGTGATTATCAAGTTAAAATATTTGAGATCTTCAAGAGACTTCATAAGCAAACCGATTATGCTGGCACTGGCATCGGTCTAGCCGTTTGCAATAAAATTGTAAATGGACATAAAGGAAAATTTTCAGTAGTATCTGAAGAAGGAAAGGGCAGTACTTTTTCTTTTACAATCAGTAAGCATCTCAAGAATACTTTGAATATACCTATTAGAAATATAAGGGATAATAGTACTAGCTAAATCAAATTGATTTCTCGCTGCAATATTATCCCGTATTTCTCTTCAACGGAGGATTGGATCATTTCTGAAAAAGCGAGTACTTCTTGACCAGTAGCATCACCGTGATTTACGATCACTAATGCTTGCTTTTCATAGCAGCCTACATTGCCTACTGTCTTTCCCTTCCAACCCGCTTGATCTATCAACCAACCAGCAGGAACTTTGACTGTTGTATCAGAGATTGGGTAGCTCGGCATTGTTGGGAATTTTGCCTTGAGCTCATCATACAATGCAACTGAGATGATTGGATTTTTGAAAAAGCTACCACCATTACCTAGTACTTTTGGATCAGGCAACTTTGCTGATCTAATTGCAACAACAGCATTGAAGACATCAGCTATTAATGGGTTAGATATCCCACCATCTTGTAATTGCTGTAAGATAGCTCCATATGTAGTCTTGATATCGTGACTACCCTGTTTCATCAACTTGATAACGATACTATCTATGATATATCTACCCTTCCACTTATGTTTGAAGAGACTATCTCGATACCCTAGATCTAACTCGGACTTATGGAACTCTTTACGATATCCAGTTGCTCTCTCCACAACTGAGACTGATTGTAGGACATCTTTGATTTCTACTCCATATGCTCCTATATTTTGGATAGGAGCTGCGCCACATTTGCCGGGAATTAAGGCGAGGTTTTCAATGCCACCTAATTGTTCTTCAACACAATACTTGACTAATGAATGCCAATCCTCTCCTGCACCAACTCTAAGTAGCACATAGTTTTCTCTTTGCTTGATAATTTCTTTACCAAGAATATCAATAATCCAGACCCTTTTGGGATTGGTTACGAATAATGTATTACTCCCTCCACCTAGCACAAATGCTTCAGCAGAATCTGATTGACAAAGCGACTGTAATTGATTTACTGTAGTGATAGAAGTAAACTCGCTACAATGGGCTATGACGCCAAACGTATGATGAGGTTGTAGTGAGATCATATTTTACAAGGCACTAGCGGGATCCTTAATGCGTCTCATCATAATAAAATTAAAGTCTGCAAGGATCCCAATATTGAATGTCCTTAGTTCTTCATCATCATTAGAGAATCCATATCTCGCATAGAGCTTACCTGTCCAACCAGTTATTCCAAATCCAACTTCGGCTTGTACGACGAAGACTTGTTCCCAATCTCTTGTCACACCTTGAGAGATAAAGTCATCAGTTAACCCATACAATTCTGTACGATATTGCATAATACCACCACCAAGACCAAATCCTGGCCCTGCATCTCTGTCTAATCCACTATTGCCAAGAAAGTTGACCATTCCTATCACTGGTACGGCAGCTAAACCCAAGCCTTTGTAATCTTTACTGCTAAATCCCGTCAATCCGATTGTTGCTGGGACCTCAGCAGAAAGGGATAGCTTTTTACCTCCTACCCAAATCTTAGGACCAAAAACGATATTGGCTATAGCATTACCTGCAGATGGACTAGCAATACCATCAGCTGGATTAGTGTATCGTTGATAAAGGTCAATCCCTCCAAGTAAACCAATGCCAACTTGAGCACTTAGCGTAGTTGTCATCATTGAAGTGACAACCAAACTTGTGACTAAAATCCAATACTTCATAACATGTAATTCTGCCTAACTTAATTAAAATGATGTCTTAAGATGGTGTCAAATACATCATCATATCATACAAAACACAAATATCAGTATTTAATTACTCCAAACCACTAAAAATAATTTTTGGATAGGGAGAATCTCAAGAGAGCTCCTGACTTAATTTGAGAATGTATAAATTCAGATTGATGCACATAGCCTTTGGTGAATAGCGTGCGATGTTCAGCGCTAATACTTTATCACTCTATATCTAGTAAGCTTACCTTCAGAAGTGACTGCCAAAAAATAGACGCCAGAAGATAGTCCACTCATAATAATTGGTCCATCATAATCCGTGTCAGCAATAATCACCTGTCCTCTAATATTAAACATAGCGATGTGGTCAATAGTATGAATCCCTGCTTCTACAAAGAGCATATCTCCAACAGGATTAGGATATACTCGTAGTTGTGAAAGTTGATCTATTTTATCCGATGGACAATCGGCTAGGTCACCATACTCTAGCCTACTTGCTTCATAGTGACAAAGTAATTGACTAGTAGCCATTCCATTTTCAAATTGAGGGACTAGACCGGCGTTAGTCCCATATTGAGTAGAAATGATTAATGGATCATCTGAATTTTGACATTGTAAATCTATGTCAGTTGCCCAATACTCATCATCACCTTCATTCCAGTAATCCGTAATAACCCCATCCAAATATTTATCCTCAGATACACTATAAATCTTGATTGAATCACAAATAAATCCGTCTAGTGAATAAAGTAAATGCTCTATGTTGTCAACTGGGTTATAATAATAGAGATCACGATTAATGGCATCCAGTCTGATTAGATATTGGTTGGATATTGACACAAGTTCAGTATAATCATACGTTCCAATTTCTACAAGATTATTGATATGCATAAAGACTGTATCAGGTTCATCACAATTGGAAACATCAACGGCACATTGCAAGACATTTGACCCAAGTAAATCATCCTGGATAGACTCTGCTGACAACATAGAATCTAGATACGGCTGTAAATTTTCTTCATTAAGAAATTGTGGAATAACAGATTGATACTTTAATGACTTACTGTAGAGATGAGAACTGGTGCTATCAAAATCGCCATTAATTAAAAACACCTCAAACTCTGTATTCAACTCAACTTGATGGATGAGGCTCGCTGTTGTAAATTGCCATTGATCAGGCTGGATCAATATAGTCATAGCAAGATCGTAATCAACATCCCATCTTTGCATCAAAGGTTCATATGCAAGGATATCAAGTAAACATCCTTCACAGCTACTAGGATAAATCAGAAGAATTTCATTCTTAGTAGGATCAAGATAATCTCCAACTCTGATGGAGTCAGTATCACTCTTGTAAATGTATTGATCGATTAACTGGAGCTGACCTAAAAGAGAAGAAGTCAGCATTAAGCCCAACAAAACAAGCAAAAGTTGTTTGATATAACTATCCTGACTCATGGCTTTTCAAAATATTGAATGATGCCCCCTGTAAACGGTCCTATAAAAAACTCATCCCAATCAGACAATAAATGGAACATCGCGTTCCAGAACTCCCCAGACCCAAATGTAACTTGACCATCTATGTATTCTATATCCTCAAGGCAGTCAATGATATCCATCTGCTGCTTCAATGTTAACTCATCACAGTAAAAAGAATCAAGTGACTCCTCAAATGGCTGGATCACAATCTCCCTATCATAACTATAATCACACAGTATGTTAGCTTCACTGTAAGTAGCTGAGCCGTCACTTACTAGTTTAAGATAAGAACGTGTCTTATACAAGGCTGGAACGTTTTCGAGTGTTGAAGTTGCAGGAGAAGCTAACCTCTGATGAGATATTGTCGCATAAGCTATCTCGATACATTCCTCTGGAATAGAATCACGATTGACAATATCTGTGTAAGTCCTAGTGATATATTCTGTTGGCACAATTTCACTTTCCGTTGAACTAGGCCAGACCAAGCGCATATATGGTCTGATGCCATAGCTAGTTGGCACTACCTCCTTAGTGAGATACGTAATCTGACCATCGTCAGGACATCCCCAAGTAGAAGGTTGACCTAGATTCATAAATTCTTTTGCTTGACTAACCTTAAAATGGTCAAGACAATCATAAGGATATTGAGACTGACAATTGGGCTTAAGATCCCAATCTAATCTTGTATAATCAGGGACAATCTCTACGATAAAGTCTTCAGTACTTGCCGCAGTCTCCAACTGATATCTTGTATAACCTTCCGACACAAGTATCTCTTCCTTATACAACTGCATATTAGTAGGAGTAATGGTAAGAATACTGTAACTCTCTTTTTTTAAATATTGCTCTTCCACTTGGATATATTCCGCTTGATAGTCTGGGCAGATATTAGTGTAAGACTCAACTACCAACTCTGTAACTGTTTCAAATTGTGCAGGTATTATTCTAACTGTTGAGTAACCATCTCTCACAAGTACTTGCTCAGAAACTAACTCAAAGACTGGATCTGAAATAGTGACATTAACATTGGAATCGAATACAAGCAACTCAGCTGTAATTGATTCAATAGTAGGATTATGATAAAATTGGGAAACACATTCTGTAGTGCAGGGAATCGCAGTTGAAATATTTCCTCCTTGAACTATGTAGGTCATACTGCTATCATCAAAAGTCAAAATCTGCAAGTCTTCACCTTCGCCTAACCCAAGAATATATAAAGTGAAAATTCCTCTCTGATCAAACTGATCGAATGACACATTACAATCAAAGAATCGAATAACCGATTCTAAGTCTCCAAACTTTCTGACCTCAATTGACAAAATATTAAAATTGTCGTCTGCAATATCTACTAGATTATTAGACTGATCAATTATAATCTGCTCACCTAAGATGATCTCGTCAGTATCAGAAAGTTCAAACAATTGATAGCATTCATCCAATGCATAAGACATCTGAAGCGAACTGAGACTTATCAATAAACAAGCAAGTAAACTTTTCACACTTCGAAAGTACTACCTCCTACGTGCATTATCCAATCTAGTCATAATTTTAACTCGTAGCGTACTACATTTGTATTCATATGTCACAATCACTTTCGATACCTGAGATCAGAGAACGCTTCACTAATCTTGCAAATGCTGTGAAGGCTGAACGGGAACAAGAACAGCAATACTATGAAACTATAGCTCAACGAGAAGGAGTCAAAGCACATCTTGAAGCGGGCTTAGCTGTCTTTCCGTTGAGATTTGAAAGTCAACATTTTACTGTCGGGGATATGGTAGAGTTGACATTTGAACGGACTGGCAACTTAGATAAGCGACATAAAATCAGGGTAGGTACAAGTGTGCAAATCATCCAACAACAATCAGAGCTTTCTGCACCTGGGGTTGTCAGCTATCAGCGAAAGGAAATTTTCAAAGTTCTGATCTATTCTCAACAATCAGAAAAACACTATTTCTCAACAAGCAACACCTATACATTGAGACTGTCGTATGATGCTCGGACATACAACTTGATGGATAAGGCAATTAATACGGTTACAGAGGCAATCGGCACACCACCTGTGAAGGATTATATGATTGGTTGCTTTCAGGATGGGTTCTCTTCAGTGGCAAAAACACAAGAATTGAACATTGCCAAGCATCTCAACCAATCTCAAAAAGATGCTGTTCATGAAGCGTTCCACGCTTATCCGTATCACATCATACACGGACCTCCTGGCACTGGCAAGACTACCACCTTAATTGAGTTAATCAGACACATTGCGACTAAGGAAGGGAAGGTTCTTGTCTGTGCTGCAAGTAACAATGCTGTAGATCTGCTAGCTGAGAGGAGCTACCACGCAGGACTTGTTGTGACAAGAGTTGGAAATATTGCTAGGATATCAGAAGACCTAGTCCATCTCAGTCTTAATGAAAAAGCTCGTAACCATAAAGATTGGTCACACATAAAAAACGTCAAGATAGAAGCTGAAGAAGCTCAACGTCAAGCAAAAAAATTCAAACGTACATTTGGACCAGAAGAACGACAACAACGCAAAGACTTACAGAAAGAAGCCCGAGATCTACGCAAGTGGGCAAGAGACTTAGAGGATAAATTAGTCAGTACAATACTCGATGATTCTCAAGTTGTGGCTTCCACACTAATTGGAACGGAAAGCAGTGTAATGAAAGATTTGAGATTTCATACAGTGGTCATTGACGAAGCTTCGCAAGCGCTAGAGCCGGAGTGTTGGGTAGCGATGCTCAAAGCAAAACGAGTCATCCTCGCTGGAGACCACCAACAACTCCCGCCAACAGTAAAGAGCACAAAGGCAGTACAGATGGGATTGCAAAATACTTTATTCGAATATTTGATAAATAGGAATCAAAGTACTTCGCTTCTTGATACACAATATCGTATGAATGACCTCATACTTGGTTACTCAAATGCTGCTTGCTACGATGGAGAACTCAAGTCAGATTCTCGAGTATCTAACCATACCTTGCCCAGTGACCAGACTCCCTTAGTCTTCATTGACACTGCAGGTACAGGCTTTGAAGAAGAGGTAAATCCAAAGCATAAAAGTTATAAGAATCCAGGAGAATTTTTCATCATCAGAGAGCACCTATTAAGTATTCTAGAAAAAGCACAAGGACACGAAATCGGTATCATCTCCCCGTACAAAGAACAGGTCAGACATATCCGAGATGTCCTTCCAGATACTGAAGAACTCAAAGGATTGGACATACAGATTGATAGTATAGATGGATTTCAAGGTCAAGAAAAAGATGTGATCTATATCAGTCTAGTCAGAAGTAATCTCAATAGTAATATTGGATTTCTAGGTGACTACCGAAGACTCAATGTAGCAATGACAAGAGCCAAAAGAAAGTTGGTCATTGTCGGAGATTCTTCGACATTATGTTCTTCAAGATTATATCAAGAATTGATGAATCATCTTGAAAAGTACGGCGATTATAAGTCGGCTTACGAGTATATGGGGTATTAAAAATTGTCAACTCTACTCCACAACAACTCTCCTCGTCTCCACACCTGTTTCAAATTCTACAGTCAACATATACGTTCCTTGAGGTAAATCAGTGACTGACAACGTTCTGACATTATTTTGTATCTCTTTTACTAATTCCCCATTCAGCATTGTGAGATAGACTCTACTTGGCATTTCTTCATTGTCAATTTCTATAGTGATTTCCTGCTCGCTAGGGTTGGGATAGATCTTGATACTTTGATTTGTATCAAGATCATTAGAAGAGGAGATTAACGTCTGCGATTCGATGTAGTAGATACATTCCATCATTTCTTCAGCATAGTTTGAGAATGCTACAGTATGACCAACATTAGGAATGGCATTAAGGAAGGCATCGCCGTCATAGAATGTAATATCATCAACAAGATTATTTGAAACATCAATAAAATTCTGTGAGTCACTTAGTCCTATACAGACACAAGCTGGTGCAAAGTCTTCTATACTATCATAGTTTGGCTGTAAGTCCGCTTCTGATCCAGCAGCAAATGGTATCACACCTCTTAGCTTAGGAATATCCCCATTATCTGTATCCATTGCTACTATTACTGCATGCCTGCCACCATATGACAATCCAGTTAAGTAGATGAAATCTGGATCAATAGAATATAAGTCTTCTGTAAGCTCAACAGAATATTGAAAGAGCTGCTTCGTGAGTCCCTCATTATTCCAAAAATGGTCAGCATTTTCGGGACAGAGAATAATAGCGCCTATACTATCCGCCATAAATGTCAGTTGATCTCTGAATTGTCCTGCGTTGCTATGAGGACCTCCTCGGAAGCCTACAACAAGTGGATAAGATTGAGAGGCATCATAGTCCGTTGGCACATAATAGTATAGTGTACGATCAAAATCGTAATCTGCTTCATTGAAACTCACTTCTATTTCAAAACTACCAGTTTCTTGTGCCCCAAGGTATAGAGAAGTGAAGAGTAACATTGATAGGACGAATAGATACTTTGACATGAGATTATGTTTAATTTTTTGAACTCTAAATCAGATTGGACAAAGTACAAGAATTACCTTCACAATGAAAATTACACCCTATATTTCTTGGCGTTACATAAGCCAGGTGACAATTATCTTACTCATAACTACCCTTTGACCGGTATCCGCTTCAATGTCTCTAGGAGGTACTTCCAATATTTCTGCACACTACTAATCTGTACTTTTTCATCTGGACTATGAGCACCTCTGATATTAGGACCAAAGGAGATCATATCCATATCAGGATAGTTTGTACCCAAGATTCCACATTCTAGTCCGGCGTGACATGCATTGACGTGAGGTTCTCCATCGAAGAGTTCTCGATATAGATCAGACATAATTGTCACAATTTCAGAACTAGGCGCAGGTGTCCATCCAGGATAAGATCCACCCACTTCTATAGTAAGATCTGCAAGCTCTAGGGCACTTGATATTGCCATTTGCATATCTGTTTTTTCAGTATCAACAGAGCTTCTGCATAGACATAGCACACTTGCTTTACCCTCCTTTATTTCAACTCTGGCAAGATTATTAGATGTTTGCACAAGCGAATCGATATCTGGACTCATTCTGTAAATACCACTTGGCACAGCATAGATTGATCTAAGTATTTTACGTTGGTACTGAGAGTCCATTACTGAGCTAGCAGCATCGGTAGACTTCAGATTGACGGTGAGTTGAGAATCAGTTGTACCGTATTCTTTATTGAGAATTTCAGAGTATGTATTCACGATAGATTCTAATTCACTTGCCTTTGATTCAGATACCACAACTACAGCAAAGGATTCTCTTGGAATAGCATTTCGGAGTCCTCCACCATCAACAGATACAACTTGAATTTCCACCTCTTTTTCTAATGTTATTAGAAGTCGATTCATCAGCTTATTGGCGTTGCCTCTACCCTTATGAATGTCCATTCCACTATGTCCACCTGTCAATCCTGTAATACTGATTTCATACGTTTCTGAATTGTTAATTGAAGACGTTATAGAATAATTACCGCTGCCTGTAATATCAACACCACCAGCACATCCTATAGTCAATTCATCATCATCTTCAGTATCTAGATTTAGCATAATATCTGCTTCTAGGAGTCCACCCTTTAGCTCTAGTGCTCCTGTCATCCCAGTCTCTTCATCAATTGTGAAGAGTGCCTCTAGCGGTGGATGCGGGATATCATCAGATTCTAGCAGCGCCATTATTGTTGCTACACCGATACCATTATCAGCCCCGAGTGTTGTACCATCAGCCTTCACCCAATCACCATCAATTACCATCTTGATTCCCTCCTTGTCGAAGTCAAATATTGTATCTGCATTCTTCTGATGGACCATATCAAGATGAGACTGTAAGACAACAGTCATCCGATCTTCCATACCAGATGTAGCCGGTTTCTTAATGATGACATTTCCGATATGATCTACCACAGTTGGAAGATTGAGGCTCTCGCCAAATGTTTTCACAAAAGCAATAACACGTTCTTCCTTTTTACTTGGTCGTGGTACTGCGTTGAGATCTGCAAAGTTCTTCCACAATGCTTGCGGGCTGAGTTGACTTACTGACATTTGATATCTAATTTTTTAGCTTGTGAGCAAATGTAAGTATTTCTTTCTACGATTAGCGAGGAGAGTAATAATCGGTTTGCCTTTAAAAAATCCTACCTTTGCCCATCTTATACAAAGACACAGTATTTAATACCATTATGCTAAGACACATCTCCCCTATTGACGGCCGATATGCGGCAAAAACGATTGCTTTTCAAGATTACTTTTCGGAGTATGCATTGATCAAGTATCGGGTATTTGTAGAGGTCAAGTACCTAATACAATTACTCACTTGTAAGAGCGAATCTTTACCACAGTTAACTGAAGAAGAGATAGAGCAAATTAACAGTATCTATGAAAACTTCAATGAAGCTGCAGCACAAGTAATCAAGAATACAGAAAAGGTGACTAACCATGATGTGAAAGCTGTTGAGTACTACATCAAAGACCAGCTACAGCAGTTTGGACTTGCAAAATATACTGAGTGGGTACACTTTGGATTGACGTCCCAAGATGTGAATAATACTGCAACACCTCTGATGCTAAGAGATGCCATCGCTGATGTCTTCTACCCAATATTGAGTGAAGTCAGAGAAGCCATCAAAGAGAAAGCTGAAGAATATCAACACATCCCTCTTCTGGCACATACACATGGACAACCTGCTTCACCTACGACAATGGGAAAAGAATGGATGGTATTCGTAGAGAGGTTACAAGCTCAGATACAAGTACTGATTGACATTCCGACAAAGGCGAAATTTGGAGGTGCTACTGGTAACTTCAATGCACATAAGGTAACTATCTCCGATGTGGACTGGATAGACTTTGGAAATACCTTTGTGGAGAGTATAGGTATGGAAAGACTTCAATACACGACACAGATAGAACATTATGATATGATGGCCAACATCTTTCACACTGTGTCAAGGATCAATACCATCTTAATTGATTTCTGTAGAGATTTGTGGACATATATCTCAATGGAATATTTTAAGCAAAAGGTTATTGCAGGAGAAGTTGGAAGTAGTGCTATGCCACACAAGGTCAACCCGATTGACTTTGAAAATGCAGAAGGAAACCTAGGACTGGCTAATGCTATCTTCACATTCTTAGCTGGCAAATTACCAGTTTCAAGACTTCAAAGAGATCTCACAGACAGTACTGTATCTAGGAATATTGGAGTGCCATTTGCACATAGCGGTATCGCATTTGGAAGTATCCTTAAGGGCATCAGTAAGTTGCAAATCAATACAGCAAAGATCCAATCTGACCTGGATAACCAATGGCCTGTAGTTGCAGAAGCTATTCAAAATATTCTCCGAAGAGAAGGCGTCGAAAAACCTTATGAAAAACTCAAAGACCTGACAAGAGGTAATGAAAAAATCACCAAAGAGACGATGCACGCATTTATCAATACACTAGAAGTTGATGATACAATCAAGACTGAAATGCTCCTAATTACTCCTTTGAATTATATCGGTTACACTATGGCTGATTATCAGTAGAGATTACTGTCTAGATTGCTATGCTATAAACGACTTACTCCTTTCAAGATACGTTCTTGGACAAATGGAAATTTATCAATTGTCCCCATAACAACTCTGATCAGTTCCTGCGAGATTGGGTTACTACTTACAATTTTCTTACGGAGTCTCTCAGTAGTGTTGATGACACGCTTGCCGATAACGGCTCTCTTTTTAGCATAAGAATTCGCAGAGTTATTTAAGATTGCATTGACAGCGGCTACAGCATCATCAATACCAAGATTCATCCCTTTACCGCCTACTGGAGAATGACAATGTGCAGCATCTCCTGCTAGAAGGACTCTACCTTTCTGATAAGTGCTTGCTTGTCTTGCAGAAATGGTGAATCGCCCTTCACGATACAACTTAGTGATTGTTACTGGTATCGGCAATAAGTCCAAACTCTTAGTAGAAGAAGAAATAAAACGAAGTCTATTCTCTCCAATTGGAAATCCAATAATCACATCATTAGCAGGACCAACTTTGTACCAACCATTGACTGCAGATGTATCAAGTAGACCCTTTACTTCTATATCTGCAATAGACCACTCTCCATGAACATCATAGCCTTCATATGGAATGCTGAGCTGATCTCTTACTGTAGAATGAATTCCATCACAAGCAATTACCCAATCGTATGTCTTAGGGTTAGGGTCACCCTGAAAACAAACTTGAACTTCTTTGTCACTAGTTGTAACCTGGGTTGCTGTGGTATTATAGCTGACGTCTACTCCTAGGCCACTTAACTCTTCTGCAATAATTTCTTCAGTAAGATTTTGCGCAAGCCCTATCATCACATCACTACGTGTAAGCCTGTCGCTGACATCAAGAGACATCACTTGCTTAGACCCAAAGTGCATATTGATTTTAAAGAATGGCACACCCCGTTCTCGTATCTTATCCTTCACAGAGAGTCCTATCTTCTCTAAGCTCTCTGGCATAATACCTACCGCTCTCGATAGCGTGGATACGCCTTTTCTTCTTTCCACTATCTCAACACCCACACCTCTCTTAGCGAACTCTAGTGCAGCTGTAAGACCAGTGGTGCTTGCTCCGATAATCAGGATAGTTGGATTAGCCAATATGCATTGAGTTAGTTATTTACCATTGAGTCCCCAGTGATATTCTGTGAATTCGTGACTTGTGATTGAAGATACTCCATCTTTTTTATATTGATTAATAAACGCATCAACATCCCCAAAGTCTTTGCCATACCATTCAAATATCTTTGAAAGTTGAGCTGGAGATTCTGTCAATTGATTGTAAGAAGGATCATTGATAAACCCCTTGGTCCGCTCTTCCAACAAACTATCGAGGTTCTCTGCTGTGAACGCCTTGTTAGCCAGTGGTGGACACGATAATGCTGCGCAATTAACTGCAAAATGGATTCGAGGTTCATTATATGTTGGCCTTATAATTTCATTCTCAATCTGATTGAGAGAAAGTGTCTTTCCTCCAATATTAATCCACTTATGATCCCAAGGCTTACCTCCGTGTAGATCAGTGATAGAATTTAGCGGGTAATTATCTGAGATTAGCTTTAATGTAAATGCGTTGTAAGCATTGATCCAATATGCCAAAGATTCATCTTTACTCCATTCACCATCTGGAGAATGTTGCTGAAGCTCCGCAATGTAAGCATCCAATCTTGCTACATCATATTTGATGCTTGCATAATCAACAATACCATCTGCGGAAACATAGTCACCAAGGATATCATTTAATAGTTGATGATTAGGTAAAGTCTTAACTGGAAGATTATAATCTACACCTCGTTCATCAATTGAATCAGCTAATAAGTTTCCTATAACAATTATTGATAAAAGGAATGTCAAAAGAATTGTAACTCGCATAACTAGTCGTTTTTATATTTATGATAATACGAATACTAATGGTTGTCCACAAGGTTCGAATTCAAGAAGTTAACTAAGTGTTATATTTTATATCCAACTTTTAAAATCATCTTGCTAATTGCTGCTGCAAAGCAGTCTTCCATTTTGATTGAAAAATCATTCCTCGATGACTTGTTCCATCGATACGAACTAAGTTTTCGTGATCAGAATGTTCAGTGAGGGCTAGTGTAGACTCAGGTAAGACAACTGTGTCTTCAGGAGTATAGAAGATAGTGATTGGACAAGTAGTTTGCTCTAGGTATTTCCAATTAGGAAATTGATACTTTATCAAGAAACTTGGGACAAATGGAATGTACCTATTTTTCATATCCACAATACTCTTGAATGGGGATATTAATAATAAGTCTTTTGGCTTATTACTTCCTGCAAGATAGGTGGCAGGACCCGAACCCATAGAATACCCTACTAAGACAATATTCTCTTCACCATATTCTGCTTTCATTTTGTCATATACGATCTGACCATCGGCATAAAATTGATCATCAGACTCCACCTCCCCTTGACTCTTACCATATCCGCGATAGTCTGGCATATAGATATCATATCCATTGCCTTCCATCATCTCAGTCTGTCTGATACAACGTCGGATATTACCCTTATTACCGTGAAAATATAAGATGACACCTTTCGGATTTGGTACACGATTCCAGTAGCAGCTAATGTTGACATCGTCATCTACTCGGACTTGTTCTTCTACTCCTTTGCGGTATATGTGGTCTGATGACAGAGATTCTTCGAGAAATAAGATTTTTTCTTGATTAATATATAACACCACACAACCTATGCAGTAGGTTATTATTACAATACCTAGAAACCACTTCAATACTCTACCCAAACAAATACATTTTGAAATCAAAGTTAAAGAATATGCTTAGGCGATATATCTCTAGAATTGACTAAGCAATGTGATAACGATAAACGTAGTGACTTGTTACGTTAGAATGAGTAGATAACTTGCACTCACTATTTACTACCTTGCAGAATAATGAAAGACATCACAGATAAGGAAGATATTAAATGCTATGTTGACCACTTCTACAATGCAGTCCAACAAGATGATTTAATCGGTCCAATATTCAATGCGAAAATCCAACCTGATGAATGGCATTTACATCTAGACAAAATGTATCGATTCTGGAATTCAGTATTATTCGGAAAGGCAGAATATAGAGGCCAACCATTTTCACATCACATTAATCTAGGACTTTCTAAAGCTCATTTTGAGAGGTGGATCTCTTTATTTGAGATATCAATAAAGACCAATTTCAAAGGAGCCAGGGCTAACGAGGTTCTTCAAAGAGCCGGCAAGATGAGGCTAATGTTTGAGCATAAACTACAATACCTCAGAAATCGACCAAATATCAAACCTATCGTTTGACAACCCTTTAGCGTCAATTGTGTATTTCATATCCCAGTAATTCTTAAATCAAAGTAAATTTTGCATTAGTAAATGTCTCTTAAGTTGGGTTTAGAACAAATTCAAAGTATAGTCGTCAAAACCACATCCTAGACAATGTGCAAGTGGGATAATGTCGTCTTCATATTGAAGAACACATCAAAAAAATGATTGTAATAATTGAAGGAAATAACTACTTAACTGTTACTAAAGAGATGATGAGACTCAATCTCCAAAAGACCAAAAACAATAAAAATTACTGGTCTAGCAAATAGATTCTTTGCTACCCACCATTAATGACAAGTACGATTGTACCGCACTCTTCATCGCCTCTTCCAAACCAAAACTCTTTAGCCTTTCGTAACGCTAATGACTTAAGACTCTCTGTATTAATAGTTGTCTCAGATTCATTTAGTTTAGCGCTTTCTACTCTACCTGCAGTAGACACACATATATCTACTGTTACTTGACCTGCCTTCTCAGAGAGTAGCAAGATACTTGGTTGGTCAATAATTCGTCGACTGCCTAATCCATTCTTCACTATTATTGTCAGATCTTCATCTATGACAATCTCATTAACTACATCATCAACAACCACTTCTGGTTCTTCTTCAACTACTGGAGTATCTTTTGATTGACTTTGATCAGTTTTTTCTGCATCAGTATTCTTTGATTTCGGATCATTAGTTACTATGTCATCCACTCTTGTATTAACCCCATCTGTTGTACTAGGCTTAGTTTTATCGCTACCTCTTTTTTTACTTGGTTTGGCCTTAGGAATATTAGCGCAAATAGTAGATACATATCGTTTTCCATCATCGTTTGAACTTGTCTTTTCTAACACTTTACAAGCTCGATGGTCACCAGACTTCAAAGCACTTGTTCCTAATGCAGATAGTACTTCTTTATCTTTTGGAAATAAGGTATTAGCTAATATGAGTGACCCTACGGCCGCTTGATGATTCCCCATATTACTATTAGATAATCCTAGTAATCTTACTCCATTAGCATCAATACCATTAATAGAAATGGATTCCATAATATCCGACTTGACTCCACTAAAAGCGTATAGCGCATACTTAGCTGTAGCTCTCTTGCCTATAGCATCTTTATAGCTTGGGTCAATATTAATGACTTTAGAATATTCTGAAATAGCCTCATCGTATCTTTCTGTTTCTAACAGATACTCTGCTTTCATATAAATAAATCCTATTTCAGATTCTACATTCTGCCCGATGGCAATCGATATGGCAAAAACCAAAATAAATGTTACGACGTATTTCATACTCTAGATTTGTATTCAGAATTATCTACAAGGATAATACTTTCCTTCTATTGAATAACAATAAGGTACTTAAAATCATTATGAAACACAGGAGTTTAATACGATTTTAACCTTGAATGAAGCGTTCTCTAATGACTTCAATAGCATTATCTTTTCTACAGTTGAATTTTAGGATTTATGTATTAGAAAAATAGTTTATATTTACGTTATCTTTTTTATTATTTATTTATTAACCACCACACACTAATTAATATCATGGGCAAATTTGATGACTGTATCGAAGTATACGAAGGAGAATTAAAAAAACTAGGGATCACTTACAAGAAAGATCTGTTAGTAGCCGTAGCTAAATCTTGTGGACCTTCTTTATATAGAGCTGATGCTTCTAAAGTATCATCATCAGACAAAGAAGAGTTAGCCAGAGTAAAGAAAAATTTCATTGCTAAGAAACTAGGAGTGACTGACGAAGCTAAAGCTGACAAAGCAATTGCTGCAGCAATTGAGAAATTTGGAAAAGGAAATAGAAATAAGTACAGAGCGATATTCTACATGTTTGTTGCTAAAGAACTTAGAAAAGCTTCAATGTTTACTAAAAAATAAGAATGTGTTTTTGACTCTTGTCAAAAATAATATTCTTCAATAGATACAAAGGAGTCTAGCATTACATATGCTAGGCTCTTTTTTTTATGAATAGCCATCTGTCATATTGACAGAGATAGTGTAACTTTGCAATCTTCTAAGGTAATAAGACAAGATAGCAGATGTATAACTCCAACCCTACTCTCGATCAAAAAGATAAAACGATACTCCACGATCGTCAAGGAGAGGTGATGACTACTGATAAAGGAGCAGCCGTTCCATTTGATAAATCCTTTTACATTGAATCTTATGGATGTCAGATGAATTTCAGTGACTCTGAAATTGTTGCTTCTATATTGGGTCAGTCAGGTTATGGCCCTACTCGCAATATGGAAGTCGCTGACCTGATTCTCATCAATACTTGCTCTATCAGAGAAAAAGCTGAAGATACTGTGCGGCGAAGACTCACAGAATTCAATAAAGTCAAAAAGCAAAAACCTGGAACCTTGATTGGCGTGCTCGGCTGTATGGCTGAACGACTAAAGGATAAGTTGCTGGATCAAGAGAAGCTAGTAGACCTAGTCGTTGGACCAGATGCATATAGAGACCTTCCCAACCTTCTTAAATCAGCAACTGATGGAGAAAGAGGCCTCAATGTCTTACTATCTAGAGAAGAAACTTATGCCGATATCTCACCGATGAGATTAGACAATAACGGTGTGACAGCATTTATCTCCATAATGAGAGGCTGTGATAATATGTGTTCGTTCTGCGTTGTACCTTTTACTCGAGGTAGAGAACGATCAAGAAATGCCTTTACCATTGTTTCGGAAGCTACAGATCTTTACACTCAAGGATATCGAGAAGTAACCTTACTTGGGCAAAATGTAGACTCCTACAAATGGGAAAACCCGGAAACAAAAGAAGTAGTATCATTTGCTAAACTTTTAGTGTTAGTAGCAGAAGTTCATCCTAACCTTAGAGTAAGATTCTCTACATCTCACCCTAAGGACATCACAGATGAAGTTTTATATGCTATTAGAGATTATGAAAATATCTGTAACTACATCCACCTTCCAATCCAATCGGGCAATAGTAGAATACTCAAACTGATGAATAGGACCTATGATCGAGACTGGTATATGGATAAGGTATCTAGGATATATGAAATCATACCTGACTGTGCAGTTACCAGCGATATCATCACTGGATTTTGTAGTGAGACAGAAGAAGAACATGTCGATACATTAACTATGATCAAATGGGCGAAATATAGTATGTCTTATATGTTCTTCTACTCTGAGAGACCAGGAACACTAGCAGCTCGTAAGTATCCTGATGATATTCCACTCGAGGTAAAAAAGAGACGATTAGCGGAAGTCATAGAAGTCCAAAAGGAAATCTCAACTGAGCACAATCAAAAAGATATAGGAAACACTTATAAAGTACTAATCGAAGGGACTTCAAAGCGATCAGATGATGACTACAAGGGTCGTAACACACATAATAAGATGGTCATATTTCCAGTAGTTGATTCTTACAAGCAAGGGGATTATGTCTATGTAAAGATTGACAGAAGTAACAGTGCTACCCTATTTGGGACAATAGTTGCTCATGAAGAATCTATACCTACTTCCAAGTCATAAATCTTTCACAAGCCAACTATGAACATCCAATCAGCCAAGCAGAGATATGAGATCATCGGAAGAGCCGAAAAACTAGATCTTGCCATTGATATTGCGCTAAAGGTATCAGCAACAGATCTATCTGTGTTAATCAAAGGTGAAAGTGGTGTAGGTAAAGAAGTATTCTCAAAAATCATCCATGAACAATCGAAGCGTAAGCATAACAAGTTTATCGCTATCAACTGTGGAGCCATTCCAGAAGGGACTATTAATTCAGAGCTATTCGGACATGAGAAAGGTGCCTTTACTGGAGCAACCACTGACCGTAAAGGATACTTCGAGACTGTCAATACTGGCACTATCTTCCTTGATGAGATTGGTGAGATGCCCCTTGATACACAAGCTTATTTATTAAGAATTCTTGAGAATGGAGAATTCATAAAAGTCGGTTCATCGAAGGTCTTGAAAACGGATGTCCGCATCGTTGCAGCTACAAATGTCAACCTCGAACAAAAAATCAAAGCTGGCAAGTTTAGAGAAGATCTCTACTATAGACTTAATGCCGTGCCCATTTACATTCCTTCACTCAGTGAAAGAGTTGATGACATCTATGTGTTATTCCGCAAATTTGCCAATGACTTCGCAGATAAGTATCATATGGAGACAGTGAGATTATCGCCAGAAGCTAGGTTAGCCATAGAACAATATCATTGGCCTGGTAATATCAGAGAGTTAAGAAATCTTGTTGAGCAAGTATCGATACTCGCAGAGTCTTCAATGCTGACCGTAGAACATTTACAGAAGCTAGCACCTCAGATACTCAAGCGAGCATTACCTGTAAGCATCGCGGAGAAAAGTGGTAGACTTGACTCTCATGATGAAAGAGAAATCTTATATAAGTTCCTCTTTGATATGAAGGCCGATCTCAATGATCTTAAAAATCTTGTCTATGGATTGATTCAGTCCAATGACTTGACCATCAATGAGAAAACAAAGTTGACTCCAATCTATGAGAATGAACCGACTACATTTGCCAACGAGCACCATATCGAGTATTATAACGATCAAGCCCCATATAGCCAAAATCAACCTATAATCATCAATAAGGATCAAGTTGGATATGCGAATACAGAAGTCGTGGACGAAAATCTGAGCCTAGATGACAAGACTAAAGAGCTAATCATAAAAGCACTAAAAAAGCATAAAAATAAAAGAAGAGATGCCGCTGAAGAATTAGGGATATCAGAACGTACGTTATATAGAAAGATCAAAGAATATCATCTAGATGACTAAAGTAATATTACTTCTAACTACAATGCTAATGGCTGGATGCTATAGCTTCAAAGGGGTGGTTGTTCCTGCAGAAGTGGATACGTTCTATGTAGAAAATTTTACCCTTAGGATAGGCACATCACCCGCTGCACTTGAGGTGGTCATTGCGGAAGAATTGAGAAAAAAGATAAGAGAAGGTAGCCGACTAAGAGCTAACGATTCGGAACCAGATGTGGAGTTCTCCGGCGTAATTACAAGATATGGAGTGGAATTTGCAGGAGCGACTGCAGGTGATGAAGCTGCCTTGAATAAATTGACCATGTCAGTGAATATCGAGTATATAGATAATCTAGATGATGAACGTAGCTTTAAGAAAGACTACTCTCAATTCACCACTTTTGACGCAAGTGTTGATCTTCAGGACGTCGAAGATTCATTGATAACGACATTAATTGATGAGATCACAGAACAAATTTTTAACGACACTTATACAGATTGGTAGAGACTATTCTCTACTTTAGCAGCAGAGAAGATGTGTAACTTGCACATAAGATAATGAAAACTAAATTCTACAATACCCATACTAAGGCAGATGACATCAATGATCTTGATGCCAAATGGCTCAAAAAGCAATTGTCTGAACAACCATATGATGTGCAATACAAGTACCTCAAAGCGTTGTTAGAGATGAACAAAGGCGAGCATAAGTCATATATTGACACCTTGGGAAAGCTATTGTTTGATTCGAATGGGTTGCTACGTATTGGAGCCTTACTTCAGCGAAGTGAAAACCAAAATAAGTCAGCAGAAAATGTCCTTGATTCTGTATCGATCAAGTCAAAGAAATCTGTAAAAACAATAAAAAACTCTTCTATACTAGCAGGAATAACTGAGGTCAACCCCAAGCTATATAAGAAGTCAAAATCTAAGAAAAAGAAAACGGCAAAAAAGTCTGACGTATTAGAAATTGATGTTATCACCGTAGAAGATGAGAACAATGCGGTTATTAGCCAATTCCAATATTCATCAGATGATGATGAAGAGGAGGAGTTTGTCTCTGCTTCGGTGCCCGATACAACAGTAATTGCGGAGAACATCCAACCTGCACCAAGTGATGCCGTGATCACTCAGTCAGTAAGAGAACCAAGGTTGTCTAGATCAGAACTTGTAGAGATTGAGCACTCAGCATTTACCACATGGTTACAAAGCTTACCTAGTATCGATAGTAGTCTAGAGGAAGTCGTGACAAAGGAGTCTCACAACAAAGCGATCAGCGAACCTCTTGCAAGACTGCTTGGAGCTCAAGGACATAAGGCAGACGCAATCGTGATGTACAAGCAATTAATGTTGAAATATCCCGAAAAAAGTAGTTTCTTTGCAGACCAAATTGAAAAATTGAGCTAAACCCAATATTATGGTCACTGTATTAACTATTTTGATTGCGATCGTTTGTATTCTATTGATGGTTGTTATTCTTATCCAGAACCCTAAAGGTGGAGGTGTAGATTCTACATTCGGAGGAGCAGCAGCTAATCAAGTATTCGGTGCAGCAAGATCTGCAGATTTTGTAGAAAAATTGACTTGGGGATTAGCGACTGCGCTTTTCATCCTATGTATAGTCACGGCAGTTATTGTAAGCAGCGCTGCAGGCCTAGATGGAGGACAGATTCCTCTACAATCTCAAGGATAATCTCCAACAAAGACCTCAATTAAAATTAAATCGGTTCTAATACTACCGCATCTCTATATACCCTATTGGCGACATCTTGTCAGTCCAGTGCATTTTGCCATTGTTATCTAGTGATTTCTGTCAGTCGATGACTGTTGATTTGTCATAAAACACGAATGGCATAAGATGTGATGTACATAGAAACATATAGAAACCATATTATCTAAATCACTTTAAAATCAAAAATAGTAAACTATGAAGCCTATCAATGATAGAGTCGTCGTACAACCTGCAGCAGCAGAAAAGAAGACATCAGGTGGAATCATAATTCCTGATACTGCAAAAGAAAAGCCTCAAAAAGGAAAAGTTATCGCAGTAGGACCAGGAAAGGACGATGTAAGTATGACTGTCAAGAAAGGAGATACTGTTCTCTATGGCAAATATGCTGGACAAGAACTACACCACAAAGGAGAAGACTATCTCATAATGAGAGAAGATGATATTCTGATCATCCTATAGTCGTAATCAACTTTGATTATCAAGTATTTATTTATTAACAACCTTATTATAATAATAAAATAAAATGGCAAAAGAAATCACATTTAAGTCAGATGCTAGATTGAAGCTAAAGGCTGGAATCGATGCTCTTGCAGATGCGGTAAAAGTAACACTTGGACCAAAAGGGAGAAATGTTATTATCCAAAAAAGCTTCGGTGCACCTGCTATCACTAAAGATGGTGTGACAGTGGCTAAAGAAGTAGAATTAGAAGATCCTATCGAAAATATGGGAGCTCAAATGGCAAAAGAAGTAGCATCTAAGACTGCTGACCTTGCTGGTGACGGTACAACAACTGCAACAGTCCTAGCTCAGTCTATGGTAGCTGCAGGTATGAAGTATGTTGCTGCTGGAGCAAATCCTATGGATCTAAAAAGAGGTATTGATCTCGCAGTTAAAACTGTAGTAGAAGGTCTTAAAAAGCAGAGTGTCAGATTTGGCAACGACTTCAGTAAGATCAGACAGATTGGTACAGTATCAGCTAACAATGATGAAGAAATCGGAAACTTGATTGCAGATGCAATGGAAAAAGTAACCAAAGATGGTGTCATCACTGTTGAAGAATCTAAAGGTACAGATACATACATGGAAGAGGTATTGGGTATGCAATTTGATAGAGGATATCTATCTCCATACTTCATCACCAATTCTCAAAATATGATCACTGAGTATGAAAATCCATTCATCCTCATTCATGATAAGAAAATCTCTAACGTTCAGGACATCGTGCCCATTCTAGAGAAGTGTGCTGGTGCAGGAAGACCACTATTGGTCATCGCTGAAGATGTAGAATCTCAAGCACTCGGACTTCTTGTAGTCAATAGACTGAGAGGTGGATTGAAAATCGTTGCTGTGAAAGCACCAGGTTTCGGTGATAGAAGAAAGGCAATGCTAGAGGATATCGCAGTATTGACAGGAGGTACAGTAATCTCAGAAGAGAAAGGATACAAACTTGATACTGTAGAGCTAGAGATGCTAGGAAGTGCTGAGAAGATCACAGTTGATAAGGATAATACAACTATCGTGAATGGTGGTGGTAAGCCAAGAACTATTAACAATAGAATCGGTCAGATCAAGTCTCAAATCGAAACAACAACATCAGACTATGACAGAGAGAAGCTTCAAGAGAGGCTCGCTAAGTTATCAGGTGGTGTAGCTGTCCTATATGTCGGAGCTGCAACTGAAGTAGAGATGAAGGAGAAGAAAGACAGAGTAGATGATGCGCTACATGCAACTAGAGCTGCGGTAGAAGAAGGAATCGTTGTAGGTGGTGGTGTAGCATTGCTTCGTACATTGAAGGCATTGAAAAAGCTTCAACCAGAAAATGAAGATCAAGCGATGGGTGTACAGATTGTAACTAAGGCACTAGAGACTCCTCTAAAAACAATTGCTGATAATGCAGGTGTTGATGGATCAGTAGTCCTACACAATGTCTTAAATAACAAAGAAGGACACGGTTACAATGCGAGATACGACAGATACGAAGATCTCAAGAAAGCAGGTGTTATCGATCCAACTAAAGTAACGCGAGTTGCTATCACAAATGCTGGATCTATTGCAGGTATGGTCTTAACGACTGAATGTGTAATTAATGATAAGCCAGAAGCTGATGCAGGTCATGGACATGCTGGACCACCAATGGGTGGAGGAATGCCAGGTATGATGTAAGATATTCCTTACTAAAGGAAATCAACAATAAAAGAAGGTCATCTCAGATATTGAGATGGCCTTTTTTGTTTCCTATCCGATAGGCTGTATGAACTACTTATCTTCACAAAGAAAATCGCAGACTTAATCACCATAATTATGAAGTCTAGACTAAAGCTTACAATAGTCTTATTCTGCCTCTCTTTCCTTTGTTCAGCCCAAAACTCAAATGAAATAGGGATATACCTTGGACCTGTAGGAAGCGATTTGATACGAATGACAACATTAGATGGTGGTGCATCATATCACAATGATGTTTCTTACGAGTTTGGAGCTAGGTACTTAAGAGATATTGGTGATAAGTTATCTATAGAAACGGGGATAAGTATATTCCAAGCAACAGTAGAGGTGTCATCAATTTTTTCATCTAGTAATCGTACAGAGTATGACCTGACGTTAGTCTCGATTCTTATTTGGCTTAATTATCAAATTGCTAATAAGTTCTATGTCAATGGAGGCCCAACATTAGATTTTCAAACAAAAGATTACTTCTCCGACTCACAATCGGGAATTGGGTTTTCAATTGGACTAGGTAGACGGTTTACTTTAGGGAGACTAGTCCTGAATTTTAACCCGATGATTGATTATCACGCAGTCCTTCCATTCGAAAAAGAAAACAACCAACAGAGGTTATTGGAAATTGGCGTGTTAATTGGGATGGGGTATCAGTTTTAGACGACAACATTTATCAAAAGAACAAGAATCACCTAAATCCAGAAAATCCATTCTGAATATTGTTCTGACCATAGTTATACTTGAGGAAGTCAAGTGTCCCAGTATTGACGCCGATAAAAAATCCAAACGCATCCCTATTAGGTGCCCAGTCAAATGTCAAATTCCAACAATGTAGCTTTCTTGTGAATCCTAAGTATGGATAGGTAATAGATTTGTTCTTAAAGTCATAACCAATATTACCAATATTAATCGCCCAATTATCTGTGATATTGAGGTTACCTCTGACACCTAGAGTATGCGTAGCTAAGAAGAGAGAATCCCGGTTGTCTTCACTAGTGACATTATAGACAAGTTGATGACTGATATTAAAGTTACCTAGTAGCTCTATCCATGTAGGTGCTCTTGCTTCATAGTCTACTTGCTTTTGGTTGCTTCCCCATTTTTTGTCCTCCTTAGGTTCACCGTCCTCATCTACTTCTTCACCTGGTAGCGGGAAGTAAGGTACCTCATCTACTTCTATACTATCTTGACTACCAATGGCTAAACTATCTGCTATCAATGTAGAGTCTGGCTGAATATGAGTTGGGTCAACTAAAGTTGAATCTATGGCACCTGACTGATAGACACCGTCTGAGATTTCTTTAGTCTTGGTGGACTTACGGCTAGAGCCTTTCTTATTACTTCTAGGTGGCGGTTTACCTTCTTCTCCACCTGTGAATACTTCTGATAATGTCTTGATTGATACTCCAGAACTTAGTGTAATGTTACCCCTTGCAAGCCTTACTGGGATAAACTGATCTGTAGATACCAATTCATTGATTGTTGCTTTTCCTTCCTGCTTATAAGGGTCAAGCGTCATACTGAATCTCAAGTTAGAAAAACCTTTAAGCAGCGTTGTATTACCACTGACGTTGACTGTTGACCAATTTAGTGAATCTGCGGCAAAATTGTAGGAACCACCTATATTGAGGTTAGTTAATAGCTTCACCTTTTTTTCTTCTTCGAGCCGCTTACTATAATATTTCAGTTCTACGATATTACCGATACCATAGGTAATTGATTGTGCTTCGGTAGTAAAATTAGGTGTCCCAAATGCTCCATTATCAAATCTAGAAAAGCTAGCTACAGTCTCTCCTTGGAAGACAATATCTTCTTCATACCTGGAAGCAAAGTCTGGATCTATAGAATAGCCAACTCTTGGTTTCATGGTGTGCCGTATACCTCTAAACCAACCTTTATCACTTAATATGGTCCCAAATAATGTCGTATTGACATCTACTCCAGTGTTCCATGTTCGGTAAGTATCAAAGCCGTAGTTAACTGTAGTAGCAATACTGTCCTCAGTTGCAAAATACTCTTGATCTTGCGTATTAAATACCCAACTCTCATCATAATTGATCCGAGGGCTTACAGTAAAATATTTCAATACATTGAATGAAACATTCGCATTATAATCATGCTGTATTCCTGATCGCATATTTTCGAAAGTCTCCTTTGTAAAGACGGTACTATCTGTAGTTTCAACAAAATTCTTCATCTTGGTATTACCACTGATGTTAATCATCTCATACCAGCGTTGATCACCTACGGCCTTCTTACGCTTAAATGGCTGAATAGTCCGCATAGATAGAGCAACATCAGGAAGTGTTACATCCAATGTACTAGTCGTATTATTCTGTCGGTGAGATAGTCCGACATCTAACGAGAACGGAGTCCTGGGCATCGTATGCTTGAAGTAAAAGTTAGATCCGTATTGATTGTTAAATACATTCTGAAAGTCATTCTCCGTATTGGAATAGTGATCACTCGTTGTGAAGTTGATCGATCCACCAAACGTCCGATATGGATGTGCCTTACTATCTTGATTATGACTTAGGTTCAGCGCAAGTGACTTATTTGAGACCTTCGTTAAGGATCTCACTTCTGTATCATCATCAGTGAGGATTACTTCGTTTTTGGTATTTCTAAAGTTGAAATCAAAGTAGCCATTGTAACGATAACGCAATTTGTAACGATATCGAGTGTTGAATCCCCACGTACCTCTTGTGTAGTAGTCCGCTGTCAACTCCAAGTCCATGTAATCGTTAATAGGTAAGTAGTACCCTACTCCCTGTATTCCAAATCCAAGGTCAGCCTGATATGGGAAGTTCTTAGGAAATTTAATACCCGCTGACCTACCATCAGATAGTGGGAAAAACCCAAACGGCAACCATAGTGGTGTCGGGACTCCTCCTAATTCTAATCGAGCTGGTCCGGTCACACCGATCTTATTTGGGATGACTTTCAACTTTTTAGCTCTGATCCCGTAGTGGGGTTCGTCATGGGTGCATGATGTAATGAGTGCATTACTATTATATATCACATCTTCTACCTCCCCATCAACTTCCTCGCCGCCTACAAATTTAGTCTTAGCGCCTAATACAAAAAGATCAGTGAATTGGGTGACGGCTTGATTCACAATCCCTTTATTCGTTTCGAAATTATACCGCAGTTGATCGTAGGTAAATTCTTGGTTTCCATCCTTGAATGTTGGCTTTTGTACTTCATGCCCCTCAGTATCCTCTATACTGTAGGCCCTCGCCTCATTACTCTCTATATCAAAAATGATATACCCAGCAGTCAAATTCATTGTACCATAGTTGACATATGCTTCGCCAAATAAGTGCATTTGCTTAAGCTTGTGGTCATACCATTGAGTGTCAAGTGCCCCATAGGATACTTGTATATCTAACGCATCCTGACTTGACTGATAATTTGCATTCGCATCCTGAGAATCCAATTGTGGTATGCTATCTTGACTATTACCAATCTTTAGTGAGTCCGTCACTTCTGTAAATGTAGTGAGTGTAGAATCTTGTATAAGTTGTGCTTGTTCTATGGAATCTTGAGGAAGGGTATCAGAGCTTTCTACTTGTCCAGAAAGACAAACAGAACATATTATAAAAAAAACTAATATTATATAATTGATTATATTACAATTCATTATATATTTGACAAAAGTCTAATAAGTAACTCTAACTACACAAAACTAAGGTCTAAATGCGACACCTTTCGCCTCCTGACATGAAGGTATATGTATTTCTAACATTTCTGACGTTATTACTGTCTGTTGGCTTTGGATTTTCACAAGGTCTTAACACTATTGTTATTGATCCTGGGCATGGTGGCAAAGATCATGGCTGTTCTGGCGATCATTCAATAGAGAAGCATCTGACTCTGGATATTGCTTACAAACTCAAAAATCGTCTCAATCAACAATCTCCACAAATTAATGTGAAGATGACACGTACACATGATGTATTTGTTCCTTTAGAAGAACGCTGCGCCTATGCCAATAAAGTAGAAGCCGATCTCTTTATCTCTATTCATTGTAATATGATAGATGTCACTTCAGTAAATGGTACCGAGACTTATGTTCTCGGAGAAAATGCTGAACGAAATATTGCTTCATTACTCCAGAGAGAGCAGGCATATGATGATGATTCAGGTCAGACATATGGTGATAATTTAAACTACATTTTGGCACAAGCCTATCACCAACAAAATCTTAAAGAAAGTATCCAGCTAGCTTCCATCATTATGAATCAGATGGAACAACACACTGACCTCAAACGAAGACAAATCAAGCAAGCTAACTTCAAAGTTCTGAAGGGTCTATATATGCCAGGAGTCTTGGTTGAAACCGGATTTTTGAGTAATCCAAGTGATGAATCATACCTTCTATCCAATAAAGGCCAATACGCCATTGCCGATGGTATCAATGGTGGCTTACAACACTATATTACCCATAGTCTAGATTATCAAGTTACCCCTACTACAACCACTATAGTCAAGCAAAATGTAGTTACTACCTCAAGAACTGTACCTAGACAAGCAAGATATGGAATTGTGATCGCAAGAACGATTGGAGCTTCTGCAAATGTCTTAAGGCCAGAATGGAACAACGTACCCGACTACGAACTTTACGTTAGTGATAACATATACTATCATATCACTGGAGATTTTATAACAAGGTCTGAGGCAAATGAAGCCTTGAAATATCTCCAAAAAAACGGGTTCAAAGGTGCATATATTGAAGATTATCAAAATTTGATATCTTTCACCAAAGTAAACTAAACTGAGTTTGTATCAGTAATTATTATCATCTTTACAAGTAGAAACAACGTAGCAATATGCGAAAAGAAATCTATATCGGTATCATGGCATTAATGACATTGCTTGTTGGTATTTGGGGATTTAATTTTATTAAAGGAAGTAACATCCTGAAAAAGAACAATGTCTACTACTCCTACTATGAAAATGTGAAGGAACTTGCTGAAGCCTCTGCAGTCACTGTTAGTGGATACAAGGTAGGATCTATAACTGGGATTGAGCTCAACCCAAAAGATGTCACAAAAGTCAAAGTTACCTATCAAGTAGATGCTGAGATAGGTGTACCAACAGACGCAATAGCTGTCATTCGTAATTCTAGCTTTATCGGTGGAAGAGAATTGGCACTACAGTTCAAGGAGTTGTGTGGTAATGGAAAGCCTTGTATACCGGATGGTGGCGAAATAGATTCTAAATCTCTTGGTCTTATCGGGTCGATGGTTGATTTTAGTGAAGCAGATCCAATTGTCAATACGATTGGCGAAAGTTTTGACGTAATCGTTGATAAAATCACAAAAGACACAGCTAATTCTCAACTCTACGCAACGTACAGTAATCTTGATCAAGCCATCGACAATCTTGCCGATGTGACAAAGTCTCTTGACATCCTCATTAGAAATTCTAATAGCAGTCTCACTTCTACATTGAACAATCTAGATGCGATAAGTCAGAATGTCGCTGCTAACAATCAAAAAGTCAATTCTATCATTGGTAACCTTGATAAAGCAAGTAGGGATCTAGCATCTTTAAATCTTGATCAAACTGTTGGCAAGGTCAATGGAACACTAGATAATACTAATAGTACAGTCACTCAACTCAAAGAAGCTGCTGTGTCAGCAAATTCAACTATTAAGAGCTTGCAGACGACAATCGATCAAATGAGCAGTACTGATGGAAGCCTAGGACTCTTTCTGAATGATAAAGAGCTCTACACCAATCTAGAGGAGACTTCTGAAAATCTTTCTCTTCTCCTACAAGATGTCAGACTCAATCCAAAGCGATATGTCAATGTCTCTTTGATTGGAAGAAAACACGAGAAGTACACTTTGCCAAAGAATGATCCTGCAGAACAGAACTAAGCTCTATTATGAAGGCACTAGTACTGGAGTCTAATCATATACTCAACCTTAAGGAAGTAGATCGTCCTGTACCACTTAATGGTCAAGTCCTTATTAAGGTCAACGCATCAGCCCTCAATCATAGAGAACTTTGGATTCAGAAAGGATTATATCCAGGTATGCAATTGCCGTGTATCCTAGGAGCAGATGGTGCAGGAGAAGTTGTTGAAGTTGGTGATGACGTAGATAAGCGTTGGATAGGTAAGTCAGTCATCATTTACCCAGCTAATGAGTGGGGAGATAACCTCAAAGCACCTAATCGTTCATACAAGGTTTTAGGAATGCCTGTCGATGGTACGATCGCAGAATTCATCTGTGTCGCTAGTCATTTAATCGTGGAAAAGCCTACTTATCTGAGTGATATAGAAGCTGCTGCACTACCGATCGCGACATTAACATCGTGGAGGGCACTCGTTACACATGGTGGTATTAGCAAAGATTATAACGTCCTAATCACCGGGATAGGTGGAGGTGTGGCACAAGCAGGCCTCTCTCTTGCTCTGGCACACGGAGCAGAAGTATACGTGACAAGTTCTAGTCAAGCTAAAATAGAAGACGCGATAGCCAAAGGGGCGAAAGGTGGAGTCAACTATCAAGATGCAGATTGGCACCAACAATTAAACACACTTTCTGGTGGAATCGATATAGTCTTGGATAGTTCACCATCGCCAATCTTGGATAATTACTTTTACTTTATGAAATATGGAGGTAGAATTGTGACGTATGGAAGTACCGGCTCGCCAAAGACATCTATTAGTATCAGTAAATTTTTTCTGAAACAGATTCAGTTTATAGGGACGACAATGGGATCCTTAGCAGAATTCAAAGCTGCGATAGCATTTATGGCCAAGCACAAAATTGTACCAGAAGTATCCGAAGTATTTGACATTGATAAATCTCTTGACGCAATTGAGGCATTGAGATCCGGCAGTCAGGTAGGGAAGATCGTTATCAAACACTAACACTAGTTAACTATCAATGCTTGCATTGAAGCTAGAATTATATATTCAACAATCCTTCTACAATTTCAATTGTCAACCTTTTACTGTCAACATCTTCATTAATCAATAAATCATCATGATAAGGAAGAGTATAGACTTTGTCCTTGTTATGTGCCTTGACCTGCAACAATAGTAATGGAGACTGGTCAATCACGTCAACCACTTGGCCAATATGATTAGCATCTTGGTCATAAACTTCATAATCAACAAATACCAAAGCAGCACTCTCCTCGATTATTACGTATTGATCTTCGATATATACAGTTGTATTCTTGTGGACCTCGACATCTTCCTTTGATTCAAGCCTATCAAATGCTACAGTCATCACACCATTGTGCTCCCCTACTCTGACCACTTTATGAGGTACAGGCAGTCCGTTTACTTCAATGAATAAATGCTTAGGCTCAGTTGATAGCTCAATCTGATCATTGAGATACAGGTGTATATCGCCTTGAAAACCTCGACATTTACCGAGTCTACCAATTTCTATTAAAGAAAGATCTGACATATGGAAGTACTAAACAAGCGTAATTACTAATCTTACAATATTAAGTGATCCATTAGGCTTTGGACCATAATGTAACCTTTATCAGCTTTTACTTCCCAAGGTTCAAATTCGCAGTCAGGGTTAGTGTTAAAGCATTGAGAATCTAATATAGAACGTTCAAGTCTCACCAATCCAATACCTCTACAATAGAATGCGTGACTCGATCTACGATCAATCAGAGTTGAAACATCAGCTTCTCTGACATCGATACAATCCATCATCTCTACTCCAAATGCTGAAACTGAGATACCTCTTGCTTCTATTGCATATTCCCAATTTCTGAAAGGATTCAGGACTTCACCTTCGATAATCTCGATAACATTCTCTGGATCAAATAATATCCCATCCCAAGTGGTCATTTCCATCGCTGGAATCTTCATATTTAAGAATCGAAGGTTATCTATAGTCGTATTCACATTACCATCAAGACCTATTTCTACCCTGTACTGCTTATCATTAAGCCAATTAGAATTTAGATCAAGCCTTCTCTGTAGGAGAATCGTATAAGTGGTATCACCAGGTATAGTAGATTCTACATTGATCACTTCGTGGCGTTCATATCCGACGCTTTCTGTAATTGTCGCACCAAAATTATCATATAGAGTACTATCCATCTGATACTCCCAATATGATCCAATATTGCCCATAGGCAAGTATTGTCGATCTTGACTAAAATCTGGACCTTCAGGTGGATCATCTTGACAAGATGTAGCCAAGAACATAACTCCTGCTAACACTGCAATAAATGGAACAAATAGATAAAAACGAGAGAAAGATTTCATAAGCTAATTGAAATTTGTTGAAATAATACCACCACCAATGACATCATCACCCTCATAAAACACGGCAGACTGCCCAGGAGCTATTCCTTTGACATTTGCATGAAAGTTGACTTTAACAGCTGTTCCTGAAGTATCTGAAGATATGTCGCTGAGTGTCCCAGGAGAATTATATCTCACCATTGTCACTACCTCATCGCGAATACCTAAGTTATTATACTTCATACAGTTAACGTCAATAACATTCATTGTATTCTTTAATAGATCCGAAGTATCACCAAGAACTACAGTATTGGACTCAGGTCTTATCTCTGTCACGTACATAGGCTTGCCAAAAGCTTGACCAAGACCTTTACGTTGACCAATCGTGAAAAATGGATATCCAATATGTTCACCTATCACATTATTTTCAGAATCGACGAATACACCTCCTTTCACATTTGCCTCTAGTTCAGGCCGTTGTACTTTGAGAAATTCTCGGTAATCGTTCCCAGGCACAAAGCATATTTCATAACTTTCAGCCTTTTTAGAAAGAGACTCATATCCCCAATTTAGTGCCATTTCTCTGATTTCAGGCTTTGAGAAATTCCCAATTGGAAATTGTGTTCTCGCTAGACATTCTTGCGTCAGTCCCCACAATACATAACTCTGATCCTTGTTGATGTCTTTTCCCTTTGATATCCAATATCGATCATCATTCGACTCTACATTCGCATAGTGACCAGTTGCGATATAATCACAATCTAACAAATCAGCTCGCTTCAATAAGGCATTCCACTTGATATGTGTATTACAGAGAATGCAAGGATTGGGTGTACGTCCACTGATGTACTCATCAACAAAGTTGTCAATCACATAATCTCCAAACTCATCTCTGATATCAACGATAAAGTGATGAAAGCCCATATCTACAGCAATCTCCCTAGCATCATTGATGGAATCAAGGCTGCAGCACCCTGTCTCCTTGGATGGGATACCTCCACTAGTCTTGTAGTCCCAGGTCTTCATTGTGACTCCGACTACCTCATAACCTTGCTCATGTAACATCATCGCAGTGACGGTACTATCAATACCTCCACTCATCGCCACTAAAATTTTACCATGCTTACTCATCAGATACGGATATTGTGTAAAGACTACAAAAGTAGTCTAGAACTCATTATAATACAAAAGAGGCCGCCAATAGAATTGGCGACCTCTTTTTATCTTATTACTTACTCGAAATCGAGTCAAGCATATTATCTCACTAATGTGATGTTACCTGTCTTCACGTACTCAGTATCCTCGTCATTAGGACAAGTCCATCTGACACAGTATCCGTATACATCAGGGTTAAGTTGCTCACCTTCGTAAGTTCCATCCCATCCTTGTCCAAAGTCAGTACCATCGAATCTGTACATACACTCACCCCATCTGTCAACGATAAGGATTTCATACTGGATTTCAGATGATGTCTCGTTGAATAAGAGATAGTCATCATTCGTCGCATCCGCATTCGGTGAGAATGTATTTGGAATGTAAATGTCTGAATCTGAACAATCTACTGGCTCTTCTTCTGGAGTAACTGTCAATGTCACAGTATCCTGAGATGTACATCCATCAACAGTAGTACACACAACTGTGTAGTCATATGAACCTTCCTCTTGTGGACTTACAACAACTGATTCACCTGTTCCGATAGAGTTACCAGCAGCATCGAACCACTCATAGCTACAATCAGCATCAGGATTCGTCACAGTCAATGTAGATGAATCACCAGAGTTCTCTTCGTAAGTATCAGGACTAAGATCTGCAATCACATCTGGAGCATCACTAACAGTAACAATAACGCTTACTGTAGATACACAACCATCAGAAGATGTACAAGTCACTGTATATTCTGTAGTCTCTGTAGGACTTACCGTAATCATATCAGTAGTCTCGCCAGTACTCCATAGTAAATCACAATCTTCGTCAGCAGTTGCTGTCATTGTAACTTCTTCACCTGGGCAAATTACTGCATCAGTTGTCGTTACAGCTAAGTTGCTTTCGAATGGTGTTAATGTAAATGTTGCAGAATCTTCACATCCATCTTGCATTACAGTTGCAGTACACTCTACTACACCTTCAGGAGTAGTTACAAGTGGATTCCCTGTAAACGTAGTTCCATCACTACATACCCAAGTAACGATTAAGTCTTCTGGGTCAACATCTGCAGTCAAAGTCACCTCTTCTCCAGGACAATATGTATCACCCGTAGATGATGTAATACCGACCATTAGATCGATTGGAGTCAAGATTATAGAGTTAGTTGCCATACAACCGTTAGCTAATGTAGAAGTAACAGTCACAACCATTGGTCCACCAGGAGTGAACGTAAGTGGGTTATCAGTTCCTATCTCATTACCATCCATATCAGTCCATACTGTAGATACTATACCTTGATCAGACGATGCTGTAAGAGTGACTTCGTCACCTTGACAGAATACAATCTCATCCTGACCAGTTGGGTTCATATCATCAGCATTAATGAATACATCAGCATCATTAATAATAACTGGTATTGTAATAGAAGAACTACATCCAGTCTCTACACCAAAGAATTCTTTGGTAACAAACCCACTTCCTGATCCTGTATCAGTAAACATCCAAGGATATACCCATGAACCTCCAGAACCAGTAGTAACACCACTACCTGTAAACACTGTTACTGGCATATTACCAGAACCTGTATAAGTGTAGTAGCACCAAACTTCAACATTTTGATCAGCAGTGATCTCTCCGTTATAAGTTTCTCCAGGACATAATGTGATTGCATCATCACTGTTCATTCCTATTGGATTATCAGCAGGTACTACAGTAATAGTCTCTGTAAATGTACATCCAGAATCAAATGATACTGCAGTTGCAGTAAATACTGTAGTCTCTGAAACTGTCACAACTTGTGTACCAGCTGTCGGATCATCAAATGCAAACGCTGGGTTTGCTGTCCAAGAATATTCGTAACCAGCCAGGGCATCAGGGTTAAGCGTTGCTGCGTCACCTTGACAAACCATAATTGGCGTATTAGCAGGGCTTAATGGGTTCGGTGTAACTTCTACGTTAATAGTAGCTGTTGCCGTACAACACCCTGCACCAGCAGCACCTACGATAAACTCAATACCGTCTCCTCCAATTCCTTCAACACCAGCTGCAGTAACCATAAATGTTAAGTCTGTTACTGTTCCATCAAATCGTACACTACCAGCTGCTGTACCAGTTGGGCCATCAGCCTCACTTCCTGGATTAGCAGATCCTAGCACTACGCCAGGTTCTCTCCAGAATGCATTATTCTGCACAATAAACTGACTGTTACCAGAAAGTCTAGATACAGAAACGCCAGGAGTCATTAATGTCCAAATTGTAGTATTAGATGAGAATATTCCTTCATTTTCTCCATTACCACCCAATCTATCAATGTGTAGTATTGGATTGTCTGTAGGATTATCGAATGATATAGTTACCATTCTTGATACTGCATCATCAGTAGCGTCATCTCCACCACTTTCCGGTGAGCTATCCCAACTAATTAGGAATTCAAGAGATGTTGCACCTTCTACAGCCTGAGACCAATATCCAGCATTAACAGTATTGAATGTTCCATTAGGTGTATAACTAATATCACTAGCACCAGGTGTGTTAGGTACATCAACTGTTACCGTTGTATTTCCTGAAGGTGAAGAGATACTTGATCCACTTCCTTCCCAAATTTCACTTGTTTCATTACAATCAGCCCCAGCACCAACTGTGACATCAATTGTCTCGTTGGTTACCATCATTGCTCCACTTCCAGTGGACGCTAATGGGAATGTATATACACCGTTAACAACACTACCTTCTCCGTTCACTACGAAAGTGTAATCTAAATCACCATCTAGTGGTAGTTCAACTCCTTGTCCTTCACAGGCAAGAATCGTATCAGGGAAATCAAGTTCTGGTGTTTCGAGCGGTGCAACAGTTACAGACGTTGTAGATACACATCCGTCAGCTGAAGTTGCTGTCACGAATAGTTCTCCACCACCGTCGCCATTGAATGCAACTTCTACAGTTTCTGTATCAGCTGATCCCAAAATTGAAATGTCACCCATTGCAACCCAAGCATAAGATGCATCAGTAGCACCTGAAACAGTATAAGAAGAAGATGAACCAATACATGCAGCTCCAGAATTACCGTCATCACCAGCTCCATCTGCTGTAATCATTATCTCATCTGCTTGAAGGCTACCAACTGCGACTGTAGCAGTACCTGTACAACCAGCTGGTGATACACCAGTAACTGTAAGCGTACCTCCTGCATCAGAATCAACTGTTACTGTTACTCCAGCAGCATCAGCTCCTGCAACGATAGTTATGTCTCCATCTGCAGTCCATACATATGTTGTTCCATCATCAGAGAATGCAAAGACAGTAGCAGAACTACCGACACATGCAGCTATATTTTCATCAAGTGTAATTGTCAAATCACTATCAGCATTTACTACTGTAGTTATTGAAGAAGTACATCCTTCAGCTGAAATCGCAGTTACTGTAAGAGTACCACCAGCTTCAGAATCAACAGTTGCTGTCACAGTAACTTCATCAGCTCCCATAGTAATCGTAACATCACCTGTAGACTCCCAGCTATATGTAGCACCATCTTCACCAACTGCAGTCAATGAAACAGATGAAGATACACAAGCAGCTACACCACCATCAACAGAACCACCATCAGCAGCGTTAACAACTGATAAATCACTAGATGCATCAATAACAGTTACTGCCGTAACAGCTGTATAAACACATCCAGTAGTACTTGTTATTGTATGAGTAATATCAGCAGATTCACTCCCAACGAAAACAACATCACCACCAACTATTTCAACAGCTCCTTCTGGTGTACTTTCTATCGTATAACCCGTTGGAAAATCTTCTAATAAAACTATTGTCTCTCCACCACAAGCTGTAGCTTCTGTCAATACATCAATTGATTCAAATAATGAAACTACTGAGAATGTACCCTCAGAGACACAAGACCCGTTAGTCACAGTATAAATATAATCTACACTCTCCTCACCCACTGAAGCAGTTAGAACTCCATCAGCAAATGTTACTCCCGTAGAAGGATCAAATGTAATAGTTGCACCAGCTGGTACATCAATCATTGCTGTTACATCGTCACCTGCGCAACCTGTGATATCTTCTATCACAACATCAGTTGCCATATTCATCACATTTATCGTCGTAGTTGCTGTACTAACACAACCAATTGCATTAGTTACAGTCAACACTGCATTTACATCTCCATCACCTGTCTCAACAGAAAAATCTGGCTCTGTTGATGTTTGCGTAGAACCATCTGGCAAAGTGACAACCCATTCATAGGATTCTATAGAAGTATCAGTAGTTGCATCTGAAGTAAACATAACAGAATCACCTCCACACTCATCGAAAGTTCCAGTTATCTCAACAGATGGATCATCTGCTGCTGATACTGATACTGTCTGAGTAACTGAGTCAGAACATCCGCCATCTGAGACTGTAAAAGTCACCTCGTATGTTCCACCTGCAGGGAAGGTTAATGCTGTATTCTCAGATGTTGACACGACTACACCATCTATCGCCCATTCAAACGTAATATCAAGTTCTTCGTTGTAAATACTATTACTAGCACCTACAAGCTCTAATCCCTCACAACTTGGGTTAGGAGTAATATCTATATCAGCTATCGGAGCAAGATCAGCATCAAATATCATTTCGATACCATCAATTGCATTTGTAGCTTCAACACCAATACCTGTTACGTCAAATGTCAACGTCGTTACTACACCAATAAATTGGATAGATCCTGCTGCAGTACCATCTGTACCATCAGTACCATCCGCTTCACTTCCTGGATTCGCGATATTGAGTGTAACATTAGGCTCTCTATAAAACACATTACCCGCAACAATGAATTGTGGATTACCAGACAATCTATTGATTGTGATCCCAGGAGTAGTCAATGTCCACTCAGTAGAATTACTAACGTAGGGCTCTACACCATCTAAAGTAGTGTAGTTTCCTCCTAGTCTGTCAATATGTATTATAGGGTCTTGAACAGCTGTTGCATACGTGATTGTAACAGTTCTTGTTACAGCATCATCTTCTGCAGGTACATCAAATGTTACTGCACCTGTCGTACTTGTTTGACTATCAGGTGTATCATCCCAATTTATAGTAAACTGTAATGAATTAGCACCCTCTGCATCTGGATTAGACCAGTAATTATCATTTACTGCATTGAATGTTCCGTTTGGTGAGAACGAAGTATCATTCGCCCCTGGCTCACTTGGTGAGTCGAAAGAAACACTATTCGTCCCTAAAGAAGAGTCGTACGTAGTGCCCATTCCTGACCAGTCTCCACTGAGACTTGGATTACACTGAGCTGAGAGGTCAACTAATGAGACAACCAACAAAAAGGCCGCTAACCAACACAGTTTCATCTTATTCTTTATCATTGAATTCATTGTTTATCGGTTGTTAATTTTAGTTATTGAATTTTATCTCATCAATCTCTACTCTTCTCTCTCTAGACGCTTCAGGACTATATACAGAGTTTCTCTTGTCAGATCTGCTGTCACTCACTCCAGAAGGAGATGCTGTTTCACCGAATCCTCTTTCAGTCACTTTTAATTGTCCATTCTGCAAGTATGTTCTGAGAATACCACCTTTATATCGGCTGATTTCATTTCTGACACTCTGTACACGTCTTTGCGTCAATGCATCATTATAATCACTCTGAGCAATCGGACTTGCATATCCTCTTAAGAAGATATTAGCAGATTGACCAGATTGTAATTGACCGATTAGACAGTCTAAGAATCTATTCATATTGTTATAACCACCCATCAACTCATTGTCGAAGAAGTATCCTACATCACTCTGAGCAGACTCTCTTACTTTTCCACCGAACTTACCACCATGCTTTCTGATAAACTCAGCTTTCTTAGCATAGTAATCATTGTATAGTTCGCTGTATGATTTATCAGTAGTAGTACCTCTTGACTTCGGATTAGGATAATCATTATCAAAGTACAATCTCACAGGTAAACTACTAGTACAAGGTGGCGCAGAAGGCTTTCTTAAACATGCCTGCTTTGACATTGAGCCACTTGTCATTGTCGTACTGAAGTTCTGTGTGTCAGTATTATAACCTCCTGGTGCTGTAGTAACCATTCGGTAATTCTTGTCACAATCAAGAGCAAAAGAGCATGAATTATTACTCTCGCAAACTTCTTTAGTCCCGTCAGTCTCATTATAAAGTGTGACTGTAGCTGCTAATGGTGTTGTACAGTTACTTGTATAAGTACTCACATTAAGCATAGCAGGAGTCAAGCATAAAGTCTCTTCAACTTCTTGAATTCCTCTTTTACCAGAGTAAGGACCAACTGTTGTTGAAGCGCTATTGTATCCGCATTTTGCAGCAGTTACTGTGTAAGCACTCTCGCAATCAAACTCTGTGTTGTATTTGTGACTATTAGCTTTTGTATCTTCATATACAACTTCTCCAGTAGCATTATTTGTTACTGTCAACATTGCATCATTGAGATCCATATCTTCAGAACAGTCCCTTATAAGAGCAAGAAGATCTACTGTACAACCTTCAACAGTTACCCTGTATAAATCATAACAACAAGCTTCAAATCCTTCATCAATAAACATTGATCCAGGTCTATTAGATACTAAATATCCTTCAGCGTTAGCATCATTTACGATGAAATACAAATCATCATAACTTGTATTCACTTCAGCTCCTAAGTTTGAAATCTCAGTTCCATCAGTTGTGTAGATATCCCATCCCCCAAAACCAATTCTTCCATTTGATCCAAAGTATAATGTTCCATCACTTGCAATAAATGGAGTACCGTCATCTCCAGCAGTATTAATGTCAGCTACTGCAGTAACAGCTCCTACATCCATTCCATCTCCAACTGAAGCCATATAGATATCAAGACCACCTTTACCTCCTGGTCTGTTAGACGCGAAGTACAACGTTCCATCTGAACTGACAGAAGGCATTGTAGAAGTGTATCCTTCACCATTAATGTTTCCACCAAGTTTAGTGCCACCACCAACTTTACCATTATCAACTTTAGCTGCGTAAAGATCACAGATAATCTCTCCTTGTAGATTATAGTCACATAGTGAGTAGTATAACATTGATCCATCTGGTGAAAATGCTGATGCACCAGTTAATCTATTGTCAATGTTAAACTCATTAGCTTCTTTTAAGGCAGTATTGGTAACAGCTTTATTCTCCATTACTTTCGAGAAAGAACAAGCGTAAGGCTCATCACCATCGAATCTTAAAGATGAAAAGTAAAGATCATCATCAAGTAACGTTGGTCCAAACTCAGAATATCCAGTGTTAACTCCACCATCCATTTTGCTTATTGTAAAAGCATCGTTTTCCATAGGCTGATCTGTTGCCCACTTAGCTGATCTCTTTCCAAGATTTGCCATTTTAGTTTTAGATGCATCTATATCATTATACTGAGAAGTATATAGATTATAATATGACTCTGCTTCATCATACTTACCTAACATCGTTTTAGCTTTCGCTAGATTATAGTAAGCAGAAGGATAGTCACCACCTAAAGAATCAACAACCATTGAAAAAGCTCTTTCAGCTTGTGAGTATGCGTTTTGCTGGATTGCAGCATCTCCATACTTGTTCCAAAGATCTGCATTGCCACTATCTAGCTTCAATGCTTCGTTGTAGAAATTCATAGCGCCTAGGTGGTTACCTACTGCAGCTGCATCATCTCCTTTATTTAGGTATTGCTTAAGTGTTCCTTGGGAAAACAACGATCCCCCAACACAGCAAAACACTATTATGTATATGTATTTATTCATAGCTTATAGAATAGATCTTATTTGAATAATTTTTGAATCGGTTAGTAGATTGGACAAGGCTTACAGACTTGCGGAGGTATACATGATATAATATACATCAGTGAAATCTCTGGACCACCTGTAGCAGCGTGACTGAACTTACCTGTTTGGAAATCATAATTGAATTCACCTCGGAAATTACCTAGCTGTAGACCTAATATCGGATAGATTGACTCTAACCCTGTAGAGCTATCACCTTCGATATCAGCCAATCTTGCACCAAGACCTATATATAGTGCCTTAGTAAATGAGTCTCCAAGATAGATTTTACCTTGAGCACTTAGATTTATTTCATTGTACGGGTCTTGAGCAGAATACAAACCATTCAACCATAAGTCTAACTTTCTTGCTAAAGGCCATTGAAACATAGCATACAAGTTGAGTTTTTGCTGTAGGTTAACATCAGCAGTAGAGTTCTCATCGAACTTAAGCTCAGGTGTATTAATATGTGCTAATGCAGCACCGATATCTAGGGTATTCCTAAATGATGTCTGGTATCTTAGGTTCAATCCAGCTCCAATATCAAAATACGATGTAGAAGAATTAAAATTCTCTGGAGTAACTGCACCACTTGCGTCTCTTACGAACAATGCATCATCCCAACCAAAATTCCTACCAACAAAACCACCTGAAATACCAGGTGTCAGACTTAATGTTTCAGACAATCCTAATGTATAAGATGCAAACAAGTTAATTCCTGTTGCTCTTAACATGAGATCACCAGCTTGATCGTAAGAAATAAGACCTCCTAAATTAAGATGACTTCTCTTAGTGTTACACTTGTCTAATTTGAAATCGGCTCCGATATCAAATGAGTTATAACCAACAGGGTTGTTCCATTGGTTTTTAAAGTTTAGATGGTATCTCTGATTTCCATCATACACTCCGGTTAGACCCGGACTGGTATGCAATGGTGCATTATAAAATTGTGAAAAATGCACATCCTGGGCTTGGGCTGACCAACATAAGGCCATAAGTACCACAGAATATAAAATACGGTTCAGCATATCTGTCTGTTTATTGAATTTATACCAATATAAAATAACAATACTCAAATGGCCGAATGACCACAGAGTCTTAAAGATTTTGATTTCGCGTTACTAGATAAATAAAGAGGTGGTTAATCTCCGACACAAATGTAAATAATATTTATGGTTATTTAATCATGCTAGATGTTATTATATGCACTTAACACAATAAAAAAATTAGAGATGATTGATTTTCAAATAGTTCTCTCTGTTTATACATAACAACTTTAACATTTTATAAAATATTAGTTGTAAATATTAATTCATTTATTCTATCTTTGCACTCCCTTAAGGGGAAAACGTTCTTTACAACGCGGAAATAGCTCAGCTGGTAGAGCACGACCTTGCCAAGGTCGGGGTCGCGGGTTCGAGTCCCGTTTTCCGCTCTTATTGACGATAAAGGTTATTAAAATTCGTTTTTTAGTAACCTTTTTTTTTGGCCCGGATGGTGGAATTGGTAGACACGCAAGACTTAAAATCTTGTGACCATTAGGTCGTGTGGGTTCAAGTCCCACTCCGGGTACATTTCGTCAATCTTCACTATTTCCTCTTTTCAATACTTTTATCGATATTACATAAACGTGCACGGTCTACCGTATGCGGCGTTATTCATTCAAAATATGCAAAAAACTCATATGTAATATTTTTGTGATATATAAGTTGTACTTTTACTTAGTCTAACCAATATGGAAAGACTTTAATATAACTGAAACTACATTTTAAGTCACATGAATAGAAGCATATTGATTGGCATATCTACGTGCCTTAGTATCGCTATAGGCTATTGTCAAAATCCTATCAGTGTCATTCCCCTTAATACATCGCTCTCTTCACCAACCGAGATGTCGAACCATAGTCTATACTCAATTCAAACTCACCTAATTGATGTAAATGAAGATAAGAACTCTCTCCAAGGTCAGGTTCTATGGGAAGATCTCGCAATTGGCACCTACTATCTGTTAGAATCAAGATTTGAGAACGTAATAGAATATTCTGAGTCTCTTTCAAAAAATACACATTATAGCAGTGAGTCAAATTTGCTTAAAGCATTATATTATTTTGATCAGAAGGACTACCCTACTTCATTAACTTACTTTGAGCAATTCCATCAAAGTAAAGATCCTGAGATATCAATGAAATATGGTTATGCTCTATTTGCTAATAAGCAATTTGCAACAGCAAAAGACCAACTCCGTAAGGTACCGCCTAACTCCGAATTCAAAGATGCCGCTAACTATTACACAGGAATGGCGTCATATTATATGCAGGATTATGAAGAAGCTGTTCAAGCTTTGACTCTAGTTGATCAAATCAAACCCTATCAAACTTATACACCTGATTATATCACTCAGATCTACTTTGCTCAGGGTAATTATGATCAGGTTATCACATATGGAGAACAGCGAATATCTAGCGGCAATGCCCGAATACACTATCTTCTAGGGCAATCTTACTACAAGAAAGGCAACAGCAGCAAAGCACTGTACCATCTATCAGCATATGAAGAACAGACTCCAAAGTTAACTGCTGAAGATTTCTTCCAACTTGGTAAACTGAATCAATCTGCTGGGAATAATGAGAAAGCACTAGAGTACTTCAGCGAGATAGCAACGATGAACAGTGATATCTCTAATCATGCTAAGTACTTGATGACTACAATTTATCAACAAGAGGGAAAGAATGAAGAAGCCATATCACTCTTAGACGAAGTGGGAATGAGTAACCTAAATGTGAAGGATAATGCGAATATGCAAGCAGCACAACTGAGTGCTAACCTATCTAATAATCGTAAAGCACTAGAATATAGCGATCGAATTCCCTCTACATCGAACTATTACAGTACTGCACAACAACTCGTCAGCAAGGTATTGGAAAGTGATAGTGACCTTGAAGGATCACTCAGATACCTAGAGCAAAAATCAAATCGATCGGATGTCCTCAATGACACATACAACCGACTACTCGTAAAGAAAGTAGAACTACTGGGTCTAAATGGAGAATATGAGAGTATTCCCTCTACCTTGGTTCGAGCTGATAAAAGCAAACTATCTGGCCCTCAACAATCAACACTTAATTACTGGGAAGGAAAGTCATACTTCGCTGAAGGTAATCCAGCAAAATCGATCAAACCTCTGAGTGCCGCTATCCCATCGCTTAACTCTCAATATACAAGTGACGCCTACTATATGATCGGGTATGCACAAACTCTTGAAGGAAATGATGCTGCGGCAAATGATGCTATCAATAAAGCAATCTCAAACAGTAATGGACAGGATAAAGAATTTCAAAAGCAATTGTATCTGCTCGGGGCAAATACTGCACTCAGTTCAGATGACAAAACTGAGGCTAAGAAATACTATGAGTCTGCAGCAAAAGCAGGTAGCGCCGATGCGATTGCTCAATTGGCCAAAATAGCAAAGGCAGAAAATGACTCTTACACACGAATCTACCTACTTGAATCTCTCGTGGAGCAATATCCCAATAGCGAGTATACTCAGGAAAGTTACTTCGAATTGGGAGAGAGTTATGTGCAATTAGGTAAGTTCAGTCAAGCCATCACATACTATGAGCAAGCAGTAGAGGCAGAATTAATACCTACAACAATAACATATGAAAGTCATCTAAGACTAGGACTTGCCTACTATAATCTAGGGAAGGTAAATGAAGCAACTGAAGCCTATCAGCTAGTAGCCAAGAATAGTCCAAGTGGTAGTCAGAAACTCATCGCCATAGAAGCATTGAAGGAAGTATATCTTAATGATCAAGGAGACCCAGATGCATATTTTGAATTCGTAGAATCTTCTACAGATCTAGAAATAAACACTGTAGAAAAAGACAACATTGCCTTTACAGTTGGTAAGAACAAATTTGAAGCAGGTGACTATCAAGGAGGTCTAGCATCACATCTAAAATATTTGCAAAATTATCCAGATGGTGCCTTCTACTCAGATGCACTATATCAAGTAGCAGAAGCCTACCTCTATCAGAAAGATTATGTCAATGCAAAATCGAATTATCAGCAATATCTAGAACTAGAACAACGAGGTAATCACTATCAAGATGCGATGCGAAAGTCAGCTGTCATTGCTCTTAACAACACTAGCGAATTTGAAGATTCGTACCGCTACTATAATGCTTTGATAGAGCTATCTACCGATGCTACATTGAAAAAAGAAGCGATAGATGGTGCGATGTTTAGTGCAATTAAATTGCAAAATGGAGAAGCAGGTAGACTAGCTTCTTATATTATCAATGATTCAAGTCGAAGCCAAAATGAAAAGGCAAAGGCGTACTACCATAAGGGAAAATATGAGATGGTTCAAGGTCAAAATGACGCAGCTATCCAATCACTAACTCAAGTAACTAGGATGAATAAGAGCAATATTGCTGCTGAGGCTAACTACTTAGTTGCTGATATCTTTTATAAGAAAGGTAACCTAGAGGCAGCGGAAAGGCAGGCTAAAGAATCTACTAAACGAAGCAGAGAATATCCACAATGGATAGCTAAGAGCTTGCTATTACTCAGTGATATTTATATTGATAAAGAAGACCATCTCAATGCACAAGCAGCTGCTGAAGCTGTGCTTGAAAACTATCAAGAAAACGCAGAAATCAAAACTGAGGCAGAAGAAAAACTTGCATTGATTGAAACTATAATGTCTTCCCAATCTAGAGTTCTCCCATCACAGTCAGACACCTTACAATTCTTAGATGTTGAGACTCCAATCTCACCAAATAATAACTAGCATATGAAGTCTCTATACATATCAATAATTATTGCTTTGCTTGCCCAAAATTTAATAGGGCAGGTAACACCTACAGATATCAGTGATAGTGTTGTTGTCACTAAAAATCTGAAAATTGACAAGGTAGATGTGAGCCCATATATCCTTGAATATGACAGGCCTGACAATCGTAAAAGCCAAACTATTAATACAGCCGTGACACCTGCTGAGACAGTTGATCTAGAGTACACAGATCCACCTCTCAGTATCAATCCCATACGGTTCACTCATAAGAGAGAAAAGACAGGGAACGATGGACTAATCAAAGCTGGATATGGAATACCAAGTGCAATAGATGCCAGAATCTTGTACGACTATCACATCGAAGACTGGTACCATATAGGTGGTAAAGTAGGTTATCAATCAGCAGAAGATGATGGTAGACAAGATATGCGATATACTGTATGGGATGCCGGAGTATATGGTGGATATTGGGTTAGCCAAAACTTCAAAGTCAGCCTTGATACAGACTTCTCTAGACTCAATCAATCTATCTATGGAGAGTCGATAAATACTGAAGACACACATCCAGATAGAATCATACAATCAATTGATAACCGCATTGGGCTCAATCTTGACAAATATGCTGCATTCGGTCTACAAATGGACGCTGTATTGAGATATGAAGCAACCGAATTAATCGATGAAGTAGACACTCAAAATTACTTATCAGCAGACCTTCATATTGCCAAGTCGATCTGGAATGGAATCGACCTTGATATCACAAGTAAAGCTGAGACGGCAACAATGAATAAAATCGGTGATAATGAATTTGATAATTATACAAACTTTATCATCAACCCATCGCTGAGGTATACAATTGACGACCTACATATCGAAGCAGGAGTCTTCTCAACATTTAACAATGATGACCAATATCTGTGGCCGAAACTCTTGGTACAGTATTCATTAATAGATGCTCCATTGACATTAGAGTTATCTACTGATCAAACTCCTTCAATCACTACGCTAAAAGCAATCACTGATATCAATCCGTTCATCAATTCTAATGACAGAATTCCAACCCAATTATCCGTTAATAGAGATGTGCGATTTCAGTTAGCATACTCCACTAACAACTTGATTATCAAGCCATCATATCGCTATCGGATTGCTGATGATCAACTGCTATTCGTGAAGAATGGAATAACATTTGACCTAGTGAATAATGACCGAATTAATTCTCAAAGGATAGGTGCTGAAGCTACTTATGACTTGAACAATATTGGCCAAGTAAAACTAGACGGAGGTGTCTTTCTTTATTCAAGTTTTATCGAAGCATTTACAACATACTTACCAAAATACGAAGTACAATTAACTGCTAATCAATCACTGTTTGATGAGAGATTACTCCTCGAGCAAGCAATCTATTATCGACAAGTAACTGCTGCTGAAGTAGACCTAGTTGCATTACCGATATTTGGATCATTTGATCCTAACATTATTGATCTATCTGCCACTATAAACTTCAAAATATTGCCCCAGTTTTGGCTGTATGCAGAAGGAAATAATCTTCTCTTTCAAGACTATACAATTTGGGAAGGATTTGGAGTTTATCAGCCTAAGGTCCTATTTGGAATAAAGTACTTAATAGGTCAACCTAAATAGTCGCATTTGAAGCAAAAAATAGATGTAAAATTATCTAAAAAATTTACTTATTTAGATAACTCGAAATTGCAATTTCACCTTACTTAAAACCTATGCTTTTTGACTTGTTTAACGACTTGTCATTAGTGATAACAGCTGCTTCTATGTCTGCTCCTGAGATTAACTTAGGATTGTGCCCTGATGTCTTTTCAGTATTAGATAATCGTAAGTTTTGACGCTTGATAATATCTAAAATCAACTTGCGTATCTCTCTAGCATTACCGAAATATTTATCCTTAGATGACAGCAGACTTTCACATCGTTGTCTGAGTATTTTGACAGCCTTGGTAGTTGTCTGATAACCCTCTTCACTAAGCATAAACACAGCAATATCTGTAAGTTGTTGCTCTGAGTAATCTTCGAAATACAATACTTTATCAAACCTAGATCTTAGCCCAGGATTCGCCTTAAGGAACTTATCCATATTCTCAGGATATCCTGCTGCGAAGACGAAGAACTGCCCCCTGTCATCTTCCATTCGTTTAAGAAGAGTTTGAATGGCTTCATTGCCGTAGTCACCTTGTAGGCCGTTGAAATTGGACAATGCATATGCTTCATCAATGAATAGTACACCACCCATCGCTTCTTCTATTCTTTCGTTAGTTTTCATCGCAGTCTGACCTACGAAGCCTGCCACTAATCCTTGACGATCAGTCTCTACAATATGTCCTCTCTCTATCAATCCTAATGCTTTAAAAATCTTAGCTAAGATCCTTGCAACTGATGTCTTCCCTGTACCCGGATTACCCACTAACACTGTATGTAAGAAGTACTTATTCAATACGTCCTTACCAATACGTTGGTGATACTGAATAATACTAACGAGGTCTAATATTTCTTTTTTGACTGAGTCGATTCCAATCATCGCGTTCAGCTCTGCTAGAGAAGATTCAAGAAGCTCTTTATCTACAGGTATAGATGGTCGTGGAAGTGCATTGCTATCATCAATCTTTGTGACATCGATCGCCTCTATAGTTTCTAATTCTGCATTAGTTAATTCTTCTTGTTTTTTATTCCCCATGACTCTGAGAGCCATATTAATTTTTGCCTTTTCGATAAGGTCAAATACATATCTCGCATTACCAAAACTTCGATCTCTATCACGATATGCTCTTGTAATCAATAAGTCTAGTAGTGTTTTTGCTTCAGATGTAAATACAACATCTTTTTGGATTGAGGCATAATTGGCAATCTCAGCTAACTCTTGCGGAAGATAATCGGTGAATTTATAAAAGTGCTTAAATCTAGATTTTAAACCAGGGTTACTATCTATGAAATGCTTCATCTCCTTAGGATATCCAGCAACGATAATCGCCATATCTTGGTTAGGTTGCGACATTTGCTTGACAAGCATCTCTATCACCTCTCTACCGAAATCCTTGCTGTCATCATTGGATCTTGCAAGTGCATATGCTTCATCGATGAAAAGGACACCTCCTTTGGCTTTTTCGAGAACTTCTTTAACTTTTGGAGCAGTCTGACCGATATATTCTCCTACTAGATCTACTCTATCTACCTCGTATACATGACCTTTGGACAATAGTCCCATCTTGTGATAAATGGCTCCCATCATCTTCGCGACAGTTGTCTTACCTGTACCTGGATTACCTGCGAATACACTGTGAATATTTATCGTCTCTTTCTCGTCAAATCCTTTTTCCTTTCTTAACTTAAGAAACTGGATATACTGAGCATGTTCTTTGACTTTAGTCTTGATGTGATTAAGACCTATCAAACTTTCTAATTTAGCAACAACTTCTTCATATGTCATATCGTCTGACAAGACATTAGAATTGAGCAAGTGATCATCTTTATAAGATAGAATGATCGGTGCTTGACCTTCTTCAAATCGATCATCAACTTCGAATGGAACACTGGCTATCAATGTATTCAGGAAGATGATATCAACCATATAGTTACCATATCGCCAGCTACCTGGTGTATTGGATCCCCACCCTGCAGTGATTTTGATTAAGTCATCTTCTTTGCCTACACTTTGTAGTTTGACGACTTGTCCCTTGAGTTCTCGAGCTTCATTGTAATACTTGATAAAGAGTTCCAGAAACCAATCTTTACCCATAAAATTATTCTCTAGAATAATCTCTGAATAGACGTATCTAGTCTCCTCGCTTGACATCACCTTGAGGTACTTGCGTTCTTCTTCTAGAACATCATCATACTTACCTTCATATAGCTTGACAGACCGGAGATTAAAATAGGGATTGTTTTCTACATTCTCCCATTCTGTGCCGGTATCTTCAATGTAAAAATACTTAGCACCGACCTTCTGTCCATCCATCCAAGCCTCCCAACAGTAGTTACCTTTCTTCCAGAATAAGCCTTCTTTCTTATTGCCCCATCCTTCTCTGATGTAAACAACATTATCGTACTTATTGATCTTCCTTGTAAACTCTAGTGAGCAGACTGCTTTCTTACCATTCTTAATCTCAAAACACTTAAGTGTAACATCTACTTTCCAGCTATCTCGGTCAAATGATTTGTTGTAAAACGATAACTCTACATAGACGTACGTCGTCTCATACCTATCAAATACTTGACGATACTTCTTCTTATTGTCAGCTAACCATTCCGTAGATGAATAAACCTTGAGTTCTTTGAATTTAAAGAGATCATTATTCTTGCTAGATTCGGATTGTTTTTCCATAGATATTAGAGTTGGAAGTGCTAAATCAAACTTAAGTTAAGCTTAATTTATTTGACTTCCGAATAAGTATTATCAAAAAACCATTTTCTTTTATAATATGTATGGAACAAATTGAGACAAACATTGATTTAATGTAGTAGTTTTGACCACGATCACAATGGATCAACCAATGAATAAAATAACAGTAAAGTTTCAAGAAGACAGGCACGAGACCAAAGTTCTAGAAGGAGATTTCAAAGGGATGCACCTACTAGATGTGGTAGAAGATAATGGGATGCACCTCAGTTCTAATTGTGGAGCTGTATGTGCATGTAGTACGTGTCACATCTATGTGGAAGAAGGGATGGACTCTCTAGCGGAAATCTCAGACAGAGAAGAGGACTTTATCGATAGAGCGATAGACCCCACACTTGAGTCAAGGCTTGGTTGCCAGTGCAAGCTACTTGATGGTGATGCAGAAATAGTCCTAACTGTGCCTGATCAATCACTTATCATTAGTCACGAACATTAACTTACACGGGTTACATACCTAGCGAGTAACTCTACAATATCCTTACTAAATAACACTACATTATGTCATTTGAAGATTTTAATAATTTACCTATTAATTGGGCCGATCACGAGGATATAGCGATGGGTCTTTATGAGAAATATGGAGACGAATTCACTGAAAGTAAAATCTACAGAGTAAGATTTACCGATCTCATCGAGTGGGTACTAGTACTTCCTAACTTTGTGGGAAAGAAGGATGATTGTAGCGAGGGTCACCTCGAGCAAATACAAGCTAAGTGGGTTCACGAATGGAGAGATAATCAATAGTCAAAGAGGATGACTTTATTCGAAAAACTCTCACATCTAACTACATTTCTATTTGACATTGATGGCGTATTCACAGCTTCAGGAATGTTAGCTACTGAAGATGGAGAACTCCTTAGGACGGTCAACACTCGAGATGGATTGGCAGTAAAAAAAGCACTGAATGCAGGCCTAAATGTTGGCATCATCACTAAAGGTAATTCTCAAGGCGTCTACTCTAGATTTGAGAATCTAGGTGTCAAACACATCTATATGAATATGGCAGATAAGGTTGTCACTTATCAAGACCTCAAATCGACACTCAAGTTCGAAGATCATCAGGCGCTATATATGGGCGATGACATCAGTGATATAGGTGTCCTAGAGCTTGTAGGTGTTCCGGCATGTCCATATGATGCGTGCCACGAAGTCATCGAGGCATCAGAATTTATAAGTTCACTTGATGGAGGCTATGGTGCAGTCAGACAAGTTCTTGAAAAAGTACTGAGACTTCAGGGTAAATGGTAGCCCAATTCTTCAAGGCAATCAGACCAATCAATCTCGCAATCGTTTGCGGATATCAATACATCATCTATTACAAATACATTCTCAGCATCATTGATGAACCTCGATTATCATCAATGTACTTTCTTGGATTTGTAGTGACAACCCTCCTTATCACAGCTGGAGGATACCTAATCAATGACTACTACGATCATACAGGAGATCTTATCAATAAGACCAATTGGCATAGCCTCAGTCCATCAACTTTGTTGTCTACATATCTTTCAGTTACACTTGTAGGATTTTTGCTTGCACTATGGATAGCCTACCAAATAGGTCATTTATATTATGTAAGTATTTATGTCATCGCTGTGGCATTATTATATGTGTATTCTGCTTGGGCAAAACGTCAAGCGTTGATAGGCAATATCATAGTCGCTCTGTTTTCTGGATTGAGTATCCTAGTCCTCCTCTTGACCGAATGGCCCGCAATGACCATTGCCAAAACTACCACACCCATTGGATATGAAAAAGCAGTGACAATTATTGTAGGGATGTCAATCTTTGCATTTTGCGTATCGTTGATAAGAGAGTTAGTCAAGGATGTAGAAGATATAACAGGTGATGAATCAAGCGGATACCGTACTCTGCCCATTACGATGGGAATACCAAGGACCAAGTACCTTATTATTTTTCACTTACTAATTACTGTGGTCTTAACTGGAGTATGGGCAGTGAGTCAGTGGCATATCACGCCATTAGTGTCTAGTATCATATTTGTACTAGGAGTAATGGTCAGTTTGGGAGTATCATGTTACCTAGCATTTCGCCTTAATGGCAAATCTGACTATACCCGATTGAGTAATGTGCTTAAGATCACAATGGTCATCGCTATGATTTACACTTGTATTATATAACTTCGTGGTAGATAATGCGTTATTGCATTGTAAACCAAGCCAGTACTGGCGAATCTTCGCCTGCTGTAAGAACTACATTTTATTTTTTGATTACTCAAAAAAGTAACTAGCAACATATGCAACCAGAGCAAAATGACCAATCAACTGGTCAAGAAAACAAGAAGGCTAAGATGTCTTGGGATGCAAAGCCAAAATCTAAGCCCAACACATCAAATCAAGATAAACCAGCTTCAAAAGCGCCAGAGTCGCAACCAAAGGGTGATTCTAGATCACTGTCACAAACTGCTGAGTCTAAAACTAATCCTGACTCAAAAACAGATAGTAAGTCATCACCTAAGTCAAAAAAGAAAAGTTGGGATAATTCTAAAAGTAAGAAGTCTAAACCAAAGTCTGACAACAAATCAAAGACTGAGGCAAAAACATCATCTGAAAGCAAACCTTCCACAGACTCCAAGTCATCATCGCACAGGTCTAAGTCTTCTAAGTCCAAGAAGTATCGAAAGAAGAAGCCTGAAGAGCCTCGCAATCCATTTACTGTCAATTCTAAGCGACTGACTAAAGGCCTAGAGAAAAAGCTCAAGTGGCCTTTAATGTAAATCTATGAATTGGTTAAATAAGTACAACGTTATTCTTGGTTCTGGATCACCGAGGAGAGTACAATTGATGCAAGAATCAGGATATCAATTTACTCAACATGTTATAGAAGTAGATGAATCATTTGATGCTTCTATGTCGACAGAAATGGTCGCAGAACATCTGGCAATAAAAAAATCACAAGCTCATAATCCTAATAAGCAAGACTTAATCATTACTGCCGATAGTATTGTGGTAATCAACGATACTATCTTAGGCAAACCCAAGGATGCAAGTCAGGCAACCGAATATCTCAATATGCTTTCAGATACTTCTCACCTAGTCTACACTGGTGTTTGTATCCGATCTACTGAGAAAATGAAGTCTTTTACGGCTACTTCAGAGGTATGGATGCGACTGTTATCCGCTGAAGAAATTGAGCATTACGTGACTCAATATGCACCCTACGACAGAGCTGGCAGTTATGGTATCCAAGATTGGCTAGGTCATAATTGCGTAGAAAAGATAGTGGGGTCTTACACCAATATTATGGGGTTACCCACTGCCAAGTTGTATCAACAGCTGCAGGAGTTTATTGGGTAAACTTCAGAGTCAATTGATCTCAAACCAAAAAAGAAACCACAGATCACTGCAGTTCCTTTTCTAAGACGGGTGTCTATTACTACTAAATTGAAAAAAACTAATTGTTGTATATTTCTAGTTTACCGCGAATAATGACGGTCTCACAATAATCTTACTTGGACGACGATCAGAATAACTGATCAATGACATAGATTTCAATTCATTGAGAACTCTTGCTACTGTCTGTCTACTCGTATCCGTAGAATTGGCGATAGCGAGATGATTCATCTTGTGATGAACTAGGTACTCACCATTTACAAGTTTCCTACCAGTCTTCTCTGTGAGATCTTTAATAAACTCTATAATTCTGCGCTGAGCATTGTAAAACATATAGTTGTGGATACGCTTTCGCAACACACTGACATTGTGCATCATATACTCAATAATGGCATTTCTAAATCCTGCATTTGAAGTCAGTAATAGCTGATAATGACTAACTGGAATCGTAAAAACTCTCGAATCCTCAAGGCATACTGCGTATTCTTGTCTCTTACGAGTATTGAAGATATTCTCTCCGAAAATCTCACCAGAATGGATAATCCCTCTGATAATCTCTCGTTCGCCTGTTACTTGGACACCAAGTTTAGCACTTCCTTTAAAGAGGATGTACACTTGATCAATTGCAGCATCTGATAGGTAGATAGGTTGTCCTTTTTTGAACTGTACGAGCTGAACTTTATCTGCTAATTGTTCAACTTCAGAGTTGTCTAGAGAAGTCAAGATTTGGAGTTCTCTGAGAATCATAAATTTTGATGAGACATTCATAAGCATTAGCATTTGATTAATACCAAAACAAGGATTATTTCAAACACCCCTAGTTCCGGACAAAAAACTTTAAAAATTCTTTACTTATGCTGCCATCAGGACCAAAGGCCTAAAATAAATATCGGCGTAATAGCTTAGTTGACAGTCATCGGATCTCCCATTGCACCGGAGTTATAGTTGTGGATACATCGGTTTATTTCCTCTTTTGTATTCATTACAAAAGGACCATAACTTACCACAGTTTCATTGAGTGGTTGTCCACCAAGTACGAGAAATTCCGAAGCTTCTTTAGCATATAGTCTAATCACACTTTTACCTCTTTGGTAAAGTGCTAATTGGTGAGACCTGAGTTGACGTGTATCCGCTAACTCTAGAGAGGCATCAACTGCATAGATAAATGCATTGTGATTAGGATCAGTCGGGATGTCTAACCGCTTATCCTTGTCCAATTTTACATGATAGTAAAATGCTGAAGAGAGCAATTCTACATTAGAACAGGCATCTCCCAATTCTCCTAGGACTACTTGGATTTCGTATCCATCACCTTCTATCTTATCCATATGCTTAGTCCGATGTACCACTGTGGATGGTGCATCCCACTTATATTTCTTAGGTGTATTAAGCCAGATCTGAAACCCATGAACGACACCACCTTCTTCCTTCATCAGTTTACCTGACTGCTCCATATGGATAGCTCCCTTACCAGAAGAGAACATCATAAAGTCTCCTTTACCGATCTGAAAGTCATAATCAAGACTATCCTTGTGATGACCTGTACCAGATACAAAGTAAGTTGTAGGTGTCACCCCTGCATGGGGATGAGCTTCTACTTTGAACCCATCAGTACCTTGATCAACCTCTACTGGCCCGAATTCATCAAACAATAAATATGGTGAAACATAGTCATTTTGATCTCCTGCAAATGCTCGCATCACTGGAAGTGTGCCCACATTAACCCCAGACGCTGTAATGATTCTGTAGATTTCTCTTTCGTCCTTATTCGCGTACATACCAGATGCACCAATCAGAGTGGTGTTACCTACTAGTGTCATTCCTAAGACTGCCGATCCTTTGATAAAATTTCTTCGTTCCATAACGCCGTAACCGATTTATTCCATTTTGAGTTTCTAATCCTAAGCTTAATATCAAGAATTTGATAGTCAATGACAATTCATTGCAACAATTCCGTTCATCATTGTTTAAATATATAGATCACGGTTGTTTATATCAAAATACGCGTCATTTCAAGTCGAGATTAGAGTCATCCATTCGTTACAAGATGAGTAAATTAGACCTCCAAACCGACAAAACCCAGGATCTTATGCAAAGAATACACGATATATACTTATATTTAATCAGCAATTAATGCAAAATATAACAACAATTATTAATCACTAAATTTTTAAATTATGAAAAAGTTTTTACTCTTAATCACGATCACTTGTATGTCAATTGCCGTTTATGGCCAGTCTGATATCATACATAAGACTTTCACTGCAGCAGAAATGACCATTCCTATGAATGCAAACGCAGCAATAGATATGGATGAGGATGGAAAAATTGATTTTTATGCTAATTCAGCAAATGACCAGCTTGGTCTAACAGGAGTTGTCCTTGTAGGATGTTTTCCGGGTGCTCCGTATGACTTTAGTACTAATATCAGAGAATTTGTCATCTTCAACGAAGGTGAATTGATTCAAATCAATGATAACAATATGTTTGATTACATTGAAGATGATGGTACATTATTTAATGCACCAACTGGTATGGCATCAAATGTCACAGACCTTGAAGATTTCTATGTGGGTATCGCACTAATGGATGATAATGGAAACCAAGCTAAAAATGGTTGGATCAAAATGCAATTAGATATCGCATCAAATGAATTGATTATCAAAGAATGGGCATACACTGTAGATTATCAATGGGGTGAAAATGCGGAAGGAATTCTAGCTGGAGAAACAGGCGCAGTTACGAGTGTTTCTGACCTAGTGGATATTCAGAACGTAGTCACTAGCCCTAATCCAGCATCTGATCAAGTGAACATTCAGTATGACTACACTGGTGAAGAACAATTGACACTATCTGCTTACAGTAGCATTGGTCAACTAGTCTATTCTACTCTATTGCAAAGCGGTGAGCAGAACATTAGAATTAATACGCAAGACTGGAACAATGGCAATTATATGCTTAGATTTACAACCGACTCAGGCGTCAAAACTGAACAGTTGATAATTTCTAAGTAAGAGACAAAAGATAAATCGTATTATTAAAGCCCTTTGAAAATAATTCAAAGGGCTTTTTGTATTTTGATACTATCAACACTTTCTATATGAAACACATGATTACTGGTATCCTTAGCCTGTTTGGTTTACTCACGTTATTTATCCATTGTGGTACTAAATCTACAAGTCCAGTTGCTGCTGATGAGACTAACCCAAAGTTCTCAAAAACTTACTTTGCGGGAGAACTGGTAAAATTAGCAGATGGATTTACATTTACCGAAGGACCTGCAGTTGATAAAGCTGGAAATGTCTACTTCACTGATATCCCAAATAACTTAATCCTAATCTGGACGATAGAGGGAACTCTTGATACATTCAAGACAACTAGTAATAGAAGTAATGGGCTCTATTTTGATTCTGATCAAAATCTTCTAGCTTGTGAAATGGATAAAGGGAGAATCACATCCACGTCCTCTGATGGCGAGTATAAGGCAATTGCTACGAAATATAACGACAAGCAATTCAACGTAACTAATGACCTCTGGCCTGATGCGTCTGGTGGAATATATTTTACTGACCCCAAATATGGCAAAGACCAAGACAATCTTTCTCAAGATGGAGAGCATGTATATTACTTGACTCCTGACTACAATAACATCATCAGAGTGACAGAAGATCTGATCAAACCTAATGGTATCATCGGTACACCGGATAGTAAGATTCTCTATGTCACGGATGCTGGAGATGGGAAGACATTCCAATATGCTATTCAAGAAGATGGTAGACTCAAGGATAAATCTCTTTATGTCAATGTAGGAGCTGACGGTATGACAATCGATAAGAGTGGGAACCTCTACTTATCGACTAGGGATAAAAATGGGATAGAAATCTATTCTCCTGATGGAAAACTACTGGATACTCTAGCAGTTGGCGAACGTGTATCAAATGCTTGCTTTGGAGGAAAACATCGTGATCAATTATTCATTACAGGAAGAAATGCTGTCTACCAAGTTGCTATGAATACGAGAGGTGTAGATTAATCCTATAATTAGAAATCCTAGTCAAAAATTAAAAGACTTGGGTATTCTCAAATGGAATTATAACTTTGGAGGATTAAGGTTTGCTTAGTACAATACGTAGCCTCTCATCTTATATATCATCTAGACATGCACTACATTCTCTTGTTCCTTTCTGTTTGCTTACTAGCTGCATCTTGCAATCAAGATAGCCCTTCTGCCAATGTAAAGAATCCTGTAACTGAGACAACTACTGATATACTTACTGCGGAATCTTTGAAAACTAAGCCACCTACCAAGATTATAAACTCTGCGTTCATTCCTGCTTTCGTCAACTATGTAGAATCTACTTACTGTGCATCTCAAAACAAAAAAGGCAGCGAGTGCTATAAAATGCATAATGCTTCTGTCAAATCTGACTTCTTAAGCAAACTCCCTATCACTCTCAACTTTCCTTACAACGGCACATTTAACTGGAGCGGTTTACTTGACAAAAAAGGGTTTAGCGATTATTGGTCTAACAAGTGTGGATTCATGAATGAAGAGACTGGTGATGTCATTACCTTCTATTGTCCTAATATATCTGGATCAACAAGACCTTGGTTAGACTCTCTGGCAACTACCAATGCATTTATTGCAGAATTTACCAACTTCTATTATGATACTCAGACGATCCTTCCAAATTTTCAGAGCAACTTCATATTGAATAATGCCACTAGTCTGGACTATAGCAATATTGATCATAGAGCATTTTATTGGATGTATCACCTTGGCCTAATTGAGGAAAGTGCAGCAGCAACCAAGGCTAACGAGTGGAAGTAAATTTACTTCCAAGGGCCATCAATTGTCACTGGAGTAAATTTCCCATCTATCATTCTAAATAGTCCTCCCCATCCACCGAACCAAAATCGATCTTGGTTATCACGGTAGATACTGAGAATACTACCTTCTAATCCTGCATCAGTATGGTAATGAAAGAATTCTTTTCCATTGAACCGATAGACACCGTTGTTCTCAGCAGCAAACCATAATGTATGATCATTATCAACATAAATTCCACCTACCTCTGCCCCTTCAATAGTTCCCTCAGTAGTGTAATTATACATCTGAATGCCATCATACATCGATAATCCACCAAAGTATGTACCTATCCATACAAATCCATTACCATCCACTTTCAGGTCATTGATGGTATCGTCTGCGAGTCCATCAGCAGATGTATAATGGGTGAAAGTCTCACCGTCGTACCTGACAACTCCATACCCATCTGTCCCAAACCACAATACACCTCCTCTCCCCTCTGCTATCGCTGTGATTCGATCTTGCGAATAGATACTATTAGGTTCTTTGATTGAGGGCTTAGGTATTGAAACTTCTGTAAATGTCTCACCATCATATCTACTCAACCCTTCATTATGTCCAATCCAGATAGTACCCTTGCTATCAATAGCCATACTCCATATCTCAGCATTAGACAATCCACTCTTTTCATCTAAAATGGAGAATGTCTCGTCGACATATCTATGCAGTCCGGATGAGGTAGCAATCCACAATATACCTTCGCTATCTTCTTCTATTCCTGTCACTCTCCCTCCACCATATCCGTCTTCCTCTGAAATATAGACTAATGAATCTCCATTAAACATCATCAAGTCATAGACATTAGTACCAAACCACAGATTGCCGTTAGAGTCTTGGTAGATTTCTCTGACGTGTTGACAAAGTTGTCCTTCGATGAAGAATAAGGGATCAGTATATTCAGATGTTGAGATGGGAGTCGGTTCTTGAGTATCCGAGTTCTTGAGCATCACTCGAGTATCATCTTGTGCATGACAAGAACAAAACATTGTGATGATCAATAGTAACAATGTAATTGTATTGATTCCTCTCATAACTTGAAGATAGGAAAGGATTCTGAATATGTTGATTGGGAGGTGATGGACATCTCAAAGGGAGCTATAGCATAGGATAACATCAACTATACCTACTTAAATAAATCCACATACTCCTTAAATATGAATTTTCGATTTCTTCTGTAACCCGTATATTCTTCAAGAATTCCAAGATTTACAAAATCGACTATAAGTCTATTTGCTGTTGATATAGATATGTCAAGAGTCTTAGCGATATTTTTGATATCCAACATTGGAGCTTGATACAAAACTTGTAACAATTGCTGACCTCTATTCACTTTTGAACCGAGCTTAGGTAATACCTCAGTTTCTAACCTTGACTTTAAGCTTAATATTTCCTTGAAAACATCAATAGAACTTTTCGAAGTTTCTATGACTCCCACTAAAAAGAACTTAAGCCATTGAGTCAAGTTGTTAGAGATTCTTGCAGTCATTAGGTTGTCATAATAATATGCTTTGTTCTTTTCAAAGAAGTCAGAAAGATAAAGTGATGGTTTTAGCAACACTCTTGTACTTACTAAATACAGAGTAATAAGAAGTCTTCCTAATCTTCCATTACCATCAAGAAAAGGATGTATAGTCTCAAACTGATAATGAATGATACCAATTCTAATCAAATGAGGAACCTTGATTTTGTCGTTGTGAACAAAACTTTCTAGATCTGACATTAAATCTTGAACTTCAGATTGATGCGGTGGAATAAAGATTGCATCTTTTAATGTAGCACCTATCCAATTTTGACTTTTCCTAAATTCACCCGGAAGTTTATGTTTACCTCTTACGCCAGATAATAGGACTTCATGCGTTCGCCTTAATAGCCTGTTCGAAATAGGTAATTCTTCAAGTTCTTCTATAGATTGATTGATGGCTTTTATATAATTTTGCACTTCTCCCCAATCATCTCTCTTTTCTGGATTTATGTCTTCTTCGTCTTTTATCAATGCTTCATCCATATTCGTTTTAGTCCCTTCTATTTTACTTGATGTAGTAGCTTCTTTCATAATGTGCATAGTTATAAAAAAATCTACGTCAGGTATTATCTGAGAAAATGCATTTAATTCACCGATTAATCTATTTGCTTCAGATAAAAGACTGTTTAACTCTGGGTTGGAAATAATCCATTCTCTATTGATCTTATTAGGTGAGAACGATTTATACTTCAACTGTTCTATGAATTTGCCTGAAACGAACTCTTCAATATTCATTATTGACACTTTATGCAAATATACAAATTTATATCGTCATTTTATTTATATTTTGACATATCGATGTTTATTAATTTCATTTTACACTAATTTTGACGATATAATGAGTCTTATGTGCAATATTTAAATTTCTCATCAGGGATCTTTTATAGCATTATGAACTATACCTTGTTAATTCTATGGCATCAGAATCTTGTTCGCCAAAATTACATGCGATAAGTAGGAGTAACATATCAAATATGAGAACCTAATGAACCAACCATAACAACTTACCTCTCCAAATAATCCAAAAGTTCCTCTTTAGTAATAACACCTATCATAGGTTGCTTTAGTACTGATTCCTCTTTATCTACGATAACAATCAGTGGTTGCACGTTGTGATGATACTTAGTTGATTCGATATAAGCCCAAAGATTACCTTTCGATCGAATTGATATTTCCTTACCATCACGGATGACTTTTCTAGGCGACAATATTTTTGTTCTATCGTCTACACGTAGCACAACAGGAACATAAGATTTCTGCAATTTGGCTAAAATCTCTTTATCACCTTCAACTAAGGCATTCATCTTCACAGGATTTTCGCAAGATATTCCAGTGAAGAAAAGGAAAATAGGTTTATCTACTGCTTTGGCTCTTTCGAGACCTTCATCATAGTCATAGATGAAGGCTACCTCTTGGGCAAGACCAACTATCGAAGTTCCAACCAGTAAAAGTAGAATACCTAAATATCTCATCATCTTATTGTAAAGTGGATATCTGCACCAATTATCAAATACAAAACGAGGAGGGTCAAACTTATAATATACTAACAACTATTAATGAATGAAACCAATGTAACTACGACCCAAATAAATCTGAAGCAGGAAAAGATCCCCCTCGCTTTTTGAAGACTGCAACTCTTGTTGTTTGCACTATCTTGAGCAAATATGATAAACTAAAGGGTAGTCAGGTTACAAACCTCCACAGCGAATAAAGCTTTCAAAAATGACCCTGCAATAAGTGTCATTAAACCATAGACTTATGA